>CALCRD010000491.1 GCA_937894355.1 uncultured Bacillus sp. | reverse complement strand
CTTCCCTCTGAGTGGACAGCTTCCATGACTGCAAAATATATCAAGGAACGATATGACAACGATCCGTTTACAGTAATCGCGTTTGTCGGAAAGGGTGAAGCACACGGTTTTATCGTTTTTGAGATTCCTAGAAAAGCCATGGATACCTCACAGTCAAAAATTTACGAGAAATATGGGAGTATTTTATTCATCAGCGTAATTATTATGATTTTTTTATTCATTACTGCTTCCTTTTTATTTTTTAGAAGTATAAGGAAACGATTAATAAATTTGCAGGATGCAATGACAATACGGGATATTGATGGTTTACCAATCCAAATTGATGTCAAGAAGAAGGATGAAATTGGACAGTTGGAGCAAACTTTTAATGGAATGGTTTTTGAGCTTAAGGAAAGTAAACAACGTGAACAGAAGGAGGAGCAATTACGGCGAGAGTTAATCGCCAATCTTTCCCATGATTTACGAACACCTTTAACTAAGATTCAAGCACAATCGCATTCACTTAAAGGGGAGAATCTGTCACTGGAAGGAAGCCAAGCTGTCAAAGCAATCGAAGTAGCAATAGTGAATATTGACAGATTAATAGAAAACCTAATGTCATACACGTTACTGACAGCTAGTAAATACAAATTTGAGCCAAAGGAAATCGATGTAGTCCGGTTTATGCGAGAATTTCTAGCATCCTGGTATCCTGTTTTTGAAAAAGAAGGTTTTGTGATTGATGTAGAGCTACATTCATTTGAAAAAGGGAAATGGACAGTCGATCCCATTTGGTTAGGACGGATAGTAGACAACCTATTCCAAAATGTGCTACGCCATGCCAAGAGCGGCCAATATATCGGAGTGCAAACAGTCTCAACCGATCAGTATGATTCGATTGTTATTTCCGACCGAGGAAAAGGTATGAAATATGATTCAAATGAAAAGGGAGCGGAAATCGGGTTAACCATTGTTGATTTGATGGTAAAGGGAATGAAGCTCAATTGGGATATTGAGTCAAATGAAAATGGTACGATTATTAAAATAAAGAGATCTAAATAAGGTGTAGCTGAAACGGGCATATTGTCGTCCAATCAGCTACACCTTTTTTAAACAAAATTTAAACTAGAGGTTACCTAGCTTTAACCTTCTTTTCCTATGATAGAGGAGAGGTGAGATAAATGGAATTTGTTGTAAAGACAAAGGATTTAACAAAACGTTTTGGTCGTGAAAATGCAGTGGTTGGATTGGATATGGATATTCGTAAAGGGGAAATATATGGGTTTTTAGGACCGAATGGAGCGGGAAAGACAACGACGATTCGTATGCTATTAGGACTAATGAAACCAACATTCGGCGAGATTAATATTTTTCAAAAGGATTTAAAAAAAGAAAGAATCGCCATATTGAGGAATGTTGGATCGCTAGTTGAAAGTCCATCCTATTATCCACATTTAACTGCCTATGAAAATTTAGAGGCAATAAGAAAAATTTTAGGGGTCCCAAAACCACGAATTCATGATGTATTGGAGATTGTCCGATTAACCGATGTTGCAAATAAAAAGGTAAAAGGATTTTCACTTGGAATGAAGCAACGATTAGGAATTGCCGCTTCACTATTAAATAATCCTCAATTATTAATATTAGATGAACCAACAAATGGGCTTGATCCTTCAGGAATTATCGAGATTCGTAACTTAATTAAGCGATTACCTTCAGAATATGGAATGACCGTACTGATCTCAAGTCACCTGTTGTCTGAGATTGATCAAATGGCTACAACGGTGGGGATTTTATCAAAAGGGAAAATGATTTTTCAGGATTCAATCGAAGCGATGCGGATGTATGCGAGTCAAAAGATTTCATTAAACGTAAGCGAATGTGATTTAGCGTGTAGAGCTTTATGGTCGAAGGGAATCAAAGCAGAGTTGAAGGAAGGCTTGATATTTTTGGACGAAGGCTCTAATGAAAAAGTAGCAGAAGCTGTACAAACGCTCGTTCAAGACGACTTTTCGATTTATCGTGTCGAAGAAGAAAAGCGGTCATTAGAAGAAATTTTCCTTCAAATGACATCAGAGGAGCAGGTAGGATGATTGGTAATCTTGTTATCTCGGAATTTATAAAGATAAGACGAAAAGGATTTTGGTTTTTGACTTTCTTGGGCCCTTTCGGTGTGGTTGCTTTGCAGATGGTGAATTATGGCATTCGAAAGGATTATTTGCTACAGCAAAGTGAGGATGATTGGGGCTATTATCTACTGAATGTAAGTTCTTTTACACCACTTGCCCTAGTATTAGGAATTACGATTCTTACCTCCTTTATGGCGAGTGTAGAGGATGAAACAAATGCATGGAAGCAACTGATGGCACTTCCTGTTTCAAAAATGAGTGTGTATTTGGCAAAATTCACTGTGCTTGCCGGTTTAATATTGTTATCTTCCTTGTTTCTATTGTTTTTTTCACTAGCATATGGTGTCTTTCTGGATTTAGGTAATCAGATTCCTTATCAAGAGCTACTCAAGTATAGCTTCTATCCATATTTTGCATCATTACCGATATTGGCGTTGCAGCTCTGGATTGCAACGGTAAGTCAAAACCAAGGGATTCCGATTACAGCAGGTATTTTAGGTGTAATTTTTGCATATTTAGCATCGGTTTTACCAGATTGGATGATCTGGAAGTGGCCGTCATTGATGAATGAATGGAATGAGCCATTAATCAATGTCCTGCTGGGTGTTGCGGTAGGATGTTTGTTATATATCGCTGGAATGCTTGATTTTACGAGAAGGGATGTGAAATAATGTTGTCTATTCTAAGTTCAGAATGGTATAAATTGTGGAAATCGCGATTCTTACCGATTATCTTTGTGGGACCGATAATTGCCCTTTTAATAGGGCTTACAGAGGATTTTTTTGATAAAGAAATTGAAGTGAATAAATGGTTTATAACAATTTTATCGATTAATTTAGTTTACGCTTTATTATTTTTACCATTGATAACAGGGGTTTTGGCAGGGCTTATTTGCCGATACGAACATCAGGCTGGCGGCTGGAAGCAGCTATTAGCACTTCCTGTTACGAGGGGAAAAGTTTTTTTCGCAAAATATGCTTTGTTAATGCTAATTGTGTTGTTTATTCAGCTGTTATATCTCGGAGTCGTGTATTTGATAGGTATGCAAAAGGGCTATACAGAGCCGTTCCCTATCGAGATTTTTTGGAAAAGTATTTTAGGAGGTTGGGTGGCGACACTGCCCTTGGTTGCTCTGCAATTGTGGATGTCGATTATGATGAAGAGCTTTGCCGCACCATTTGCGGTAAATGTTGTATTTACGATACCGTCGATTTTAGCGATTAATTCAGAACGCTTTGGTCCTTATTATCCATGGGCACAGCCCTTTTCGATGATGTATATTGGTGGAAAAACAGGGGATGTATTTTTTGTTCCTTGGGAGCAATTGTTAATCGTTGTTGGAGGAAGTTTTGTGCTTTTTCTCCTTGGAGGCTATATATACTTCCAGAGAAAAGCTGTTTAGAGGAAGAGCGTGTTTTGTGTCAAATTATCAAAACATGCTCTTTTCTTTTCGATTATCAAGGTTTGTGATTGGAAATATAGCTAGGTGGGATTTATCACTATTCACTAATATACCCTTTCGGTGGTAGTATTAACTAATGGAAATAATTGTGGGGAAGAGGGAGATAAGTTCGTGAGCTGGGAAGAGGCTATTTCAGGGTAGAAAATGAGCGGGTGTGATAACTTCAATTTTCACACGTGCCTCTTAAAATCATTTTTTTAATAGAGGTTAGCAATGAAGATATTTATATTAAAAAGAAAGTTTAATGGATATAAAAAAGGAACACAGTTTTACTTGATTAGTGAATCAGAATTTATCGGGGTTAAAGAGTTTGTATTGAGAACGGAAGATTTAGCGAATCGGATAGCGGTCAATGAAAGTGAACTTGTTAAGAATTTTACTTTTATAAAAGAAATATTTTAGCAAAAGAACAAATTGTGCGTACTAATCTTTAGGTAGTTTCTCTCGAAAACAAGTAAATAAGTGTGAAGACAGGTTTTTGCGGGCGCTTTCTTTAAGAAGGTGTCTTTTTGTTATGGGCTTAGAAGATGGAAAATAGACGGAAGAATTCCGGCTAAATTGGAAAATAAACGGAGGAATTCCGTTTAAACTGAAAACTCCCCGTATTTCCTTGCAAATAAGGGGAGCTTTTCCGTTTATATTGTCCAAATCGTGGGTTTTTGTGTTATTTAGGCCAGGTAATCGGAATATCTCCGCTTATATCAGCATTTAAAGCTTCATTTTATACAATAGCAGGAAATTCTCCGCCTATGAATTCTCATACTTACACAAAAATTGATTCGGGGAAGGCAGAAATGGTCTGGAAACTACCTAATTAGCCATCCAGTGAGGAATTAGCAATGAATAGGAAAAGGCAAGGGAATAATTAAACCCTTGCTTTGTTTATAGAAGGTTGCAGCACCTTAAAAAGTATTAAAGTAGCTTGATGTCGTCTTGAGGATTTTGGATTTTCATTTGTTCAAGCTCCAGGCGCATTTTTTGTGTTTCGATTAAATAGTTTTCGTGTTTAAG
The DNA here is from genome assembly GCA_937894355.1 of uncultured Bacillus sp. Classification (GTDB taxonomy): domain Bacteria; phylum Bacillota; class Bacilli; order Bacillales; family Cytobacillaceae; genus Bacillus_BU. The sequence goes on along the minus strand of CALCRD010000491.1, from coordinate 43,928 downwards.
TTTCTCAAGTTCAAGTTGGTCTTGAATCATTTTTTGTTTTATTGTGGATTGTTTTTGAAAATGAGTTGTTAGAATGGCGATTATTGGAATCGAGAAAACCATAATGACTGCGATTACACCTGTCATAAAAATACCACCTTAATTTTTTGATTATTTCCTTTTGTTGGTTATTCCTTTAGTTCAATAATAGCAAATATATATAACGGAGTGAACATTCAACATTGTTCTTTTCAACAACATATTGATAATATTTGTGGTTTTTATGGTAACTTATATTGGAGGACACTGATTTATTGGACAATAGTAGCAAAGGGGAGTCAAACCTTGTACAAACTTATGCTTATTGAAGACGATACGCAGTTAAGTAGACTTATTCAGGAAAGTTTGCAGCGCTACGGGTATGATGTGCATCAGCCTGGAGATTTCACAAATATAGTGGAGGAATTTACAACAATAAAACCTGATTTAGTTTTGCTGGATATTAATTTACCGTATTATGATGGCTATTTTTTATGCAGAAGTTTTCGCAAGCAATCAAATGTTCCAATTCTGATCATTTCTGCTCGTAGTCAAGAACTAGACCAGATTATGGCCATCGAGCTGGGAGCAGACGATTATATCACGAAGCCGTTTACGTTTGAAATGTTGCTGTCCAAAGTTAAAGCAACGATTAGGAGAGTATATGGGGAATATGCCATAAGAGAAACTATAAATACCTGTATAGGCGAGCTTTGTATTGATGCAAATAATCTTACATTAACTTTCCATGAGAAAAAAATCGAACTTAGCAAAAATGAATATAAGCTTATGAAAAAATTAATGGATAATCACGCTGTTTTTGTATCAAGAGAGGAGCTTATTGAAGAAGTGTGGGACTCGGTTACCTTTGTTGATGATAATACACTAACCGTAAATATTAGTAGAATTAAGCACATACTTGCTGAACTAGGGTTGGCTAATGCGTTAAAAAGTAAAAGAGGGGTAGGCTACATGTTTTCCTATCCTAAATCGATGAGTGAAAACAATGGTTAAGCAAGTGTTAATCATGTTTCTAAAAGACAGATCGTTACTGATTGGATTTTATTTGATAAACATGACATGTGTTATTACTTTTTTTCATCTTAGTGAACCAGCGAACTCGGAGTTTTTCTATCCGCTATTCGTTGGGATATTTTTACTAACTATCTATCTAGTAATTGACTTGTTCCGTTACTATCACCCGAATCGAGCTATCGAGCTTATGTTAAGGGATCAATTTGTAGAATTACAGCCTCATACAAAAGAACAGAAAGCGTTTCAGCAATTGTTAAATAAAATTATCTGTGAACACACAAGTAAAAACACTGAAATAAATGAGCGGAATAAAGAAAGATTATACTTCTTATCCCATTGGATGCACTATTTAAAAACACCTGTTTCAGTGATCGATTTAATCATTAATAAAGAAGATAAAACAACTGATACTGCTGAAGTTTTTGAAAAGATTCTGCAAGAAAACAAACGGATACATACTACAATTGAACAAGGCCTTACGATGATTAGAATGGAGAGCTTCGAAAACGACTTGGAAGTAAAGTCTGTTGATTTACTTGTGTCTTTAAGAAAGGTCATTAACGGACGAAAAAGGGAATGTATTTACAAATCGATTTATCCATCCATTGAATTTGCAGGGGAGTCCGCTTATGTTGTTACAGATCCTAAGTGGAACGAAATCCTATTAGATCAAATTATTTCCAATGGAATTAAATACTCTGGCTTAAAAAGTGGAGGCAAAGACCTTCTCTTTCATATTGAAGAAAATGAAAACTATACTACCTTGGATATTATAGATGAAGGAGTAGGTATTCCTTCCTATGATCTTGAACGGGTGTTTCAGCCATTTTTCACCGGAGAAAACGGAAGGAAATTTCCAAACTCTTCAGGCATTGGGCTCTATCTATGTAAAAAAATTGCCGATAAACTGGGTCAAACTATTACCATCCAATCGGAAGCCAAAAGAGGCACAACTGTAACGATTCGGTGGATGACAGGGAAAGGACCTTTGAAAGAGAACACTAATCGAGTTTAAATTATGGGACGATGTCCTCGGAATACCGATGTATTTGTTTTCACGAATCGGACTATGATACCTTACAAAAATGTAAGGTATTTTTAGTGTTTACGATGGATGGGATTTATTTAGTACATTAGGATGATGTTATAGGCTAACGGTAAGGAATGGTAGTTTATTATTAATATACAGAATTCCATCGAATTGTCAGTTTTATTTGCAAAGGAGGAAAAATCAATGGCGATTTTAGAAGCAAAGAATATTGTTAAAATTTACGGAGAGTCAGGTGGTGAAGGTTCAACGACTGCTTTGGGCGGAGTGAGTCTCTCAATAAACAAAGGCGAGTTTATTGCCATCATGGGTCCGTCTGGGAGTGGTAAAACAACATTGCTTAACGTATTGAGCGGAATTGATAAGCCGACTTCAGGTGAAATCACTATCGCGGGCCAAAAGATTAGTGAGATGGCTGGTGATCAACTAGCACTTTTTCGTCGAAGACAATTAGGTTTCGTTTTTCAGGAATTTAACCTATTAGATAGTCTTACAGTTCAAGAAAATATCATTTTACCGATGGTACTAGAAAAGAAAACGGTAACCGAAATGGAAGAAAAGGTTGGCAACCTTGCAAGCCTCTTTGAAATCGGGGCAATCTTAGACAAGTATCCCTACAATATATCTGGTGGGCAGCAGCAACGAGCGGCTGTAAGTCGTGCACTAGTGAACGAACCGAGTATCATATTGGCCGATGAACCAACGGGCAATTTGGATTCTAAATCATCGTCAGTCATTATGGAATGCTTTGAAAAAATCGTTCACGAGCTCCAGGCAACGGTTCTCCTTGTTACCCATGATGTTTTCGCTGCCAGCTACTGTCAGAAAGTTGTCTTTATAAAAGACGGTCTCATCCATTCCTATATTGCAAAAAAGGGTAGTAGGAAGGAGTTTTTACATCAAATCATGGATAACCTTGCTCTTTTAGGAGGAAGAACCCATGTCCTTTAGTCAAATCGTCTGGAAAATGGCCAAGGTTCATTATAAAAAATACCTTTTTTATTTTTTATGCAATAGCTTTGCTGTCATGTTTTTCTTTATGTTTTCGACTGTGTTTTTCAATGAGCAAATAGTCCAAGTAAGGAAGCTAACAGGGATTGAGGATGCTTTGAAAATTCCGGTTGTTGCTTTAGTTGTATTCACTATTTTGTTCATTAGTTATGCTCACAGTATTTTTATGAAGAAAAGAAGAAGTGAATTCGGGTTATTTATGACGCTAGGAATGTCCAATCGAGATATTAGTAAGCTATTATTACTAGAAAATGGTGTCATTGCTCTCTTATCAATTTTAACTGGTCTTTTAGCTGGAACGATATTCTCTAGACTCTTCTTTTTATTATTAATGGAAATTGTTGGTTTGCAAGGAGTGCCCTTTCAAATAAACAGCAACATGTTTTTGTACTCAATCGGTGCCTATTTCCTGGTGTTTTCAATCGCAGTCGGGAGATCCCTGTTTCTTACACTTAAACGAGACCTTATTGATAGCTTAAAGAGTGACAAGGTGGCAGAGACGATTGAGATGAAAAGTCCATTAATTGGTGGTTTTGGACTAGCAATTCTTATTGGTTCTGTCCTAGGGCTTTATTTAACCTATGGGAATTCACATGATGGGGGTGCTTTTTTAATATTTTGGGCATCTTCTACATTTTTAGGGTTATACATTAGCCTAAGTCAGTTCGCTAGTTTTTTTATTGAGTTAGCTAAAAAAAATAAGCAATATTATTTTCCAAGACTACTGTTGCTAACGAGCCTTGATTATAAATTTAAAAAACTAACATCGATTCTTATGCTCGTAACGGTATTGATCATGGTCACTATTTTGTATAGTACAATCAATCTGTTTACCTACATATCAAATGAGAAGAGAGTGGTAAGTGAGAATCCATTTGATATTGCTTTTATCCAAACTGAAGATAAAAATAATTTACCAAAGAAGGAACTTTATTCGATCATCGATCAAAAGGAACATCCCGTTCAAAAGCAGCTGGAGGTTTCGATTTTTTACTACTATAAAAAAAGTGAATGGTTTGCTGACAGCTTGGATGTCTTTCCTTTGATGCCAGTTGAGGATTTTAATAAGTTAGCTACCGATAAGGTGAATTTACAGGATAAGGAGTACCTTTATTATATAAATCAAGAACAAGAATATGCAGAGGGGTTTGACCAAAATCTTCCCTTTCCAATTAGTGAAGAGGAGAAGAGCTTTACATTGAAAGATACAATAGTGGGTCAAAACATCAACTGGTTAAGCAATCTAGGTGACTATATTGTTGTGAGCAATTCAGAGTTCGAGCGTTTAAAAAAAGGCAATGATGGATTAGAAGCTAATATTCAGCTTTTCAAAGTAGATAATTGGAAAAACACAGCTAACACAGTTGAAAAACTCGAGATTAGACTGAAAAGCTACAACGAAAAAGCACCAACTTTTGATGGTCCAGTGGAAGAGGTTTTTTCGGAGGAAATATTTAGGGTTTTCTCCAAAGTGGGAGCTAATAATCTTATCAAACAATCTGACGGCTTATTATTCTTTGTCATGAGTTTTATCAGTGTCATTTTCGTCTTTGGATCCATTATGCTTCTGTACTTAAATCTTTTTGCGGACATTGAAAAGGAAAAGGACAAGTTTGATTTACTAAATAAAATCGGGTTTACAGCAAAAGAAGCACAGCGAATCATTTCTCGAGAGATAACGACCGTTTTCTTTGTCCCGACCACTGTCGGAATAACCTTGGCTTTTCTATACATTATTGCGATGGCCAATGATATTGGTGGGATCACAGAAAATTTGGAGATTCTTCTGCACTTTGCAATTATTGCTGGAATCTATCTATGTATACAAACAGGATTGTTCCTATATGCGAGGAAGAAAATGTTTTTTTATCTGACAGAATAGTGGGGAAGTCAACAATCAAAATAAAAGTATGAGAAAAATACAAAGAAAAGCTTGGTTGAATTCTACTAAGCTTTCTTTGTATTTTTTGTTTTTACAAAATCAAAGATAAATTTTGTTGCAAAACTATCGATTTGTTTGAAATATTATGATAATATATATTTAACATATATACACTATGACCGCGTTGTTAAATGATTTGAGGCGATTTTAGGTACCTTTTCGTTTCATAAAACAATAAGGAGGTAGGATGTGATGGACCCGTATCTTCGGAAGTACAATGATAACTTGTTAAAACGATTTAAGAAAAAGAGAGCGGAGTTAATCAGTCTTGCAAGTAAGAACGGCTTTGATGGCAATAATGTAGTAGCTTGTAGTCAAGAGTTAGATCAATTAATTTATGAAATTGTGAAGTATAACATGCAAGCTAAAGGAAGCGAACTAATCGAGTTACGAGAAATGGATGGAATTCATTAAAATAGTATTTTTAGGATAATTAGACCTTTTACAAATAACTATATTTATATTTAACGAATTAACGCGCCGGGGGACTGTCCCCCGGCGCGTTAATGCGTTAGTGTGGGAGAAATGCTAGTTGGTAAAAGAATAGGATTGCGAATAGGTAGAGGAGTGGATGAACTTCACGCTAGCTTTTCTTTTTCTAAATGAAATAATTATTATTAATGTTTTTTGGAAAAAGTAATTTATGTCACCGTATAATAATTTGGAGTTGATTATAATTGAATTTATACAATTTTCAGGACATGTAAAAAACCGCTTTATCCAGATATGGTGGATGACACAGCATGTTTTAATCAGCGAGGTGTAAAGGGATGTCAAGAACTAATCACGAAAGTGAACAGCTACAAAGAGGGTTGAGCAACAGGCATATCCAATTGATTGCTCTAGGAGGAGCTATTGGGGTTGGGCTGTTTTATGGCTCGAGTGCAACGATTCAAATGGCAGGTCCGGCAATTTTGCTATCATACATTATTGGTGGCTTGGTTATTTTTACAATCATGCGAGCTTTAGGGGAAATGGCTGTTGCTGAGCCTGTTTCTGGTTCATTTAGTTCATACGCAAATCGGTATTTAGGTCCATTTGCCGGTTACTTAAGTGGCTGGACCTATTGGTTTATGTGGGTAGTGGTCGGTATGGCAGAGATAACTGTTGCTGGTGTTTATGTCAATTATTGGTTTCCAGATGTTCCCCAGTGGCTGACTGCACTTGTCACCCTTGTGTTGATCACGATGATTAATCTGGTAAATGTAAAAGCTTTTGGTGAGTTTGAATTTTGGTTTGCGATCATTAAAGTGGTTGCGATTGTCGGTCTGATTCTAGCTGGTTTAGGGATAATCCTATTTGGGATAGGAAATGCAGGACAACCAATTGGATTTGATAATCTTTGGTCACATGGTGGTTTTATTCCAAATGGGATAAAAGGCATCCTAATGTCATTGGTGTTAGTGATGTTTTCATTTGGCGGGGTGGAACTGGTTGGGATAACGGCTGGAGAGGCTGAAAATCCGAGAAAATCGATTCCATTGGCAATAAATAATGTGGTTTGGCGGATTTTGATTTTTTATATCGGTGCATTGGGAATTATGATGGTGTTATATCCATGGAATGAAGTGGGTACTCTTGGCAGCCCATTTGTGCTGGTATTTGATAAAATTGGCATTCCCGGAGCTGCTGATATTATTAATTTTGTTGTTTTGACAGCAGCATTGTCGGCGTTTAACAGTGGATTATTCAGCACTGGGAGAATGCTTTATAATTTGTCTTTGCAAAATAACGGTCCGAAATATTTTGGTAAACTCAACAAATATCGAACGCCGAAACGTGGGATTTTATTTTCAGCGTCCTTCTTACTAGTGGCGGTATTTTTAAATTATATTGTACCTGAAAAGGTATTTTTGTATATTTCGTCTGTGGCAACGGTTGCGGTTGTAACGAGTTGGACGATTATTCTGATTACCCAATTAAGGTTTAGAAAGGCAAAGACAACAGAGGAAGTGCGGAAGCTTGATTTTAAAATGCCACTGCATCCCATTTCCTCTTATCTAGCCCTCGCTTTCTTAGCGCTTGTAATTGTCTTGATGGCCTTTATTGAAGGCATGCGAGTGGCGTTAGTGGTCGCTCCAATATGGTTTCTAGTTCTATATGTCGGATATCGACTGAAACAAAAAGAACCATCCGAAAGTTTAATTGATCGTAGCGAAAAGGTTGGATAAAGCTGGGGTTTTTATCAGCTGGGGAGTTAAACAGGTTATTCTAAAATAAAATTATGGCGACAATCCTAGTGGTTGTCGCCTTTTATCTATTATTCAAAAATTACTAAATCAAAATAGTTCATTATATACCCTATGTGGTATATAATATAGTCAAGCAAAACAGTTTATTATTTTGACAAATGAAGGGAATGTAAAATATGCAAGTGACAAATGCAGCGCGGGACCAACTAATCCCGTTATTAGAGGCACAAAATGCTAAAGGTATAAGACTATATTTTTCAGGCTATGGCTGAGGTGGCCCGCAGATTGGAGTGTCTCTGGAAGAGCCTCAACAAAAAGATGTAGTGAAAGTACTAAACCAAATTCAAGTAGCGATGGACCAAGATATAGTGCCGTACACAAAGGGATTAGTGTTCGAATATATCAAGGAACGGGACAGTTTTTCACTACTAGGAAGCCCGAGTTGTTAAATAGCTAAATAACAAACATAAAAGCGCTGGAAAAAAATCCACCGCTTTTACACATTAAAGCGCTGGGGGACTGTCCCCCAGCGCTTTAGTGTGTTGAAATATTGTTTGGTTTAGTCGCCGCCACCGCCGCCACCATCTCCACCGCCGAAGCCGCCGTCCGAGAAGCCGCCGCTATCGCTGTACCCGTCTCCGTCATAGCCATCTGAGTCATAATGGCGGTTGGTGTTAATCGACTTGGTGTATTTATGTTTAAAATACTGATGTGGGTAATTAAAGGTTTTGGCTGTGTCTTCTAAGGAATTATAAAGCGGGCTAAGATTGTACAAATTGCTAGGATGATCATCACCGTAGTTGGATTCTAACGAAAAAAATAGATTTAATGCCAGTGAATGCTCAACCCATCTTTCATACTCTACCCGAGAACTAGGGAACACAAAGCTCCCTCCATTAACGCTCTTTCGAAATTTTTTCATCGCATGATAAATTGTTTGTCCATTAGGGGTGAAGTTCAAAACGGGCAAAACCCCGGCAATCACAAACAACGTAATCGTTAAAAGTAGCAAGGATGGTGGTACCTGATAGTTTAGGAAAATAAGTGCACCAATACCCAGCAAAATATAAGCAGGAAAAGAAAGGTGGATTTTTTTTAGTAATAATATTATTCCCCAGCCCAGAAACAATCCAGCTCCTGGTAAGATGAGATCACCTAGATCAGATGTCCCCGAATAGGCGTTCATAAGGCAGGCTAAAATCCAAACAGGAATACCCCATTTCATCAATGATGTTCTAAAATTATTTTCAACGATATACTCTCGCATTTCCTTATCCTTAGAAACGAGCTTTTCCCATTTTTTAAAACCTTTATGAAATTGTCTTTCCTCAAGTTCATATTGATTGGCAATTTTCCAATTTTGCTTTCTTTCAGTGGCGGTTGGAAAGGGAAGTGAATCAAGAGTGAAACTCCTTTTACCGTTTCCTTCATTTACAAACAACAAGTCAATCAGTTCAGTTTCATACGCCGTCAATCCAACCTTCTTTGGCAGAAGTACAAAGTAATAAGTCATTTCAGGGGCATAGTCATCTTCTAAATATCCGCTTCGGGCCTCAATTAATTCCATTGAAACGGCCCCTTTTTGATGAAGGCGAAATAAGGCTGCAGTCATATCGTTATGCTTTAGGCTGCCTCGTCTGTTTAGAAAGGCTAGGACAAAGGAATCTACGTTTGCTAAATCCTCGACAGAATTCTCTTTGCTTTTTAAAAATAAATACTTACGCCAGTTAAAAAAGACAGCGATTAATAAAATAAAGAATAAAGCTAGATTAATAAAATCCATCACGAGCTTTCCCTCATTTCCTGATTAAGTGTGGTGCTATCTATTTTTTATGGAAAAAAATACTATATTTTCAAATTATGTGCATAACTCCATTCTAATAAATTCCGCTCGAAAAATATACAAAAATGGAAATATTGTGACAAAGGTAAAGGGGGATTTAGAGAAAATAGTCGACTGTAGAGGGTTTTTAAAGGTAAATATAGAAATGATATTTATCTGGAAATTTTGAAACCTTTTAGCATATTAACCGTATTACCAAGTAACAAACCTTAATAAGTGAGCTTTTGTACAATACACTCTTTTTAATCACATAGAAAGGGCTGCAGGTTGAATAATGGAAAGGAATGAATGATTTTTTGGGGAATAGGATTTAAAGATTAGATGTGCTGGTGGTCTCATCATGTAAACAGAGAAGTAATACTACGGCAGAATAAAAGGGAAGAAGAACTATGGAATTATTTGGAACTCCTTTAGAAACAATCTATTTATACTCATTAATTATTTCGGGGGCTGTGACAGTTCTATACCTGTTCTTTGGTGATGCCCTTGATGGGCTTTTGGATGGATTTTTCAACCCAACATTACTTTTTTCATTCATTACCATTTTTTCAGCAGGAGGTTATTTAGGGGAAGTTTTTACGTCGTTTCATAGCGGTTGGATTGCTGCCTTTAACGGAGCTGTTGCACTTATTCTGGTAACCTTATTAAATGTCTTTGTGCTAATCCCCGTTTCCAATGCGGAAGAATCACTTGTTTATAAAGAAAGTGATTTAAGGGGACGAATTGGTACAGTTATTACAGCTGTGCCTGAGGATGGCTTTGGAGAAGTCCTAATTGAAAGCATCAGTGGACGAATCTCCAAATCGGCAACTAGTTTTAAGAAAAATGCTATACCCAATGGGAAAAAGGTTTTAGTGATCGATGTGGTTAACGGAGTGCTCCAAGTAGAACTTTACGAGGAACCCGAAAATTTTTTCTAGGAGGGAATGTGTATGGAATTGGAATTTAATATTATTTTTGTTGTAGTTGGTGTTGTTGTTTTCTTGCTTCTTGCCTTAATTGGTGTGTTTATTACCAAATATAGAACGGCTGGTCCAGATGAAGCTCTGATTGTAACTGGTAGTTTTCTAGGAAGCAAAAATGTACATATGGATGAATCAACTAATAGAATCAAAATTATTAGAGGTGGCGGGGCCTTCATTTTTCCAGTATTCCAGCAGGCTCGACCACTAAGTTTATTATCAAGCAAGCTCGAAGTTAGCACACCGGAAGTATATACCGAACAAGGCGTTCCGGTCATGGCAGATGGAACGGCCATCATCAAAATTGGTGGGTCAATTAGCGAAATCGCTACAGCAGCTGAACAATTTCTGGGTAAAGCAACCCAAGACCGTGAAAACGAAGCGCGAGAAGTGCTCGAGGGTCATCTTCGTTCAATATTAGGTTCGATGACGGTTGAAGAAATTTATAAAAACCGTGATAAGTTTTCGCAGGAAGTGCAACGAGTTGCTTCACAGGATTTAGCAAAAATGGGCTTAGTCATTGTTTCCTTTACCATCAAAGATGTTCGCGACAAAAATGGATATTTGGATTCACTTGGTAAACCGCGGATTGCCCAGGTGAAACGAGATGCCGATATTGCCACAGCTGAAGCTGATAAAGAAACACGTATTAAAAAAGCAGAAGCTTCAAAGGAAGCTAAAAAGGCCGAGCTAGAACGGGCAACTGAAATTGCCGAAGCAGAAAAATTGAATCAGTTAAAAATGGCTGAGTTCCGCCGGGAACAAGATATTGCCAAAGCCAAGGCTGACCAAGCTTATGATTTAGAAACAGCACGTTCTAAACAGGATGTTACAGAACAGGAAATGACGGTAAAAATCATTGAACGGCAAAAACAAATTGAACTAGAAGAAAAAGAAATTTTGCGTCGTGAAAAGCAATACGACTCAGAGGTTAAGAAAAAAGCCGATGCAGACCGTTATGCCGTTGAGCAATCAGCTGCAGCTCAAAAAGCGAAGCAAATTTATGATGCTGATGCCAACAAATATCGGATTGAGGCATTGGCACATGCTGAAGCAGAGAAAGTCCGCGTCGACGGGGTAGCAAAAGCTGATGCCCAAAGAGCTCAAGGGGAAGCTGAAGCGGACATCATCCGTTTAAAAGGGGTAGCTGAAGCTGAAGCAAAAGAAAAAATTGCCGAAGCCTTTGAACAGTTTGGTCAAGCGGCCATTCTCGATATGATTATGAAAATGCTTCCTGAGTATGCCAAACAGGTTGCCGCACCACTGGGCAATATTGATAAAATTACCGTCGTTGATACAGGCAGTAATGGTCCAAACAGTGGCGCAAATAAGGTGACTGGTTATGCAACGAACCTTATGGCCACCCTGCAGGAATCGCTTAAAGCATCCTCAGGAATTGACGTCAAAGAGTTAATTGAAAACTTCTCTGGAAAGGCAAATATCCGTAAGACGATTATGCCAGAAGGATCCGAGGTAACAGAATTGCCGAAGGACATAACACCTGCTGATCAATCAAACCCTACTGAGTAGCCATTTAAAACGCCGGATTTCTTTCACCGGCGTTTTACTTTTTGGGATAAGTCACACCAAGCTGTGTACGGGCTAAATTCTAGTAAATTTGAATCCCTTTTCAGATTTATTCGTACAAACTAAATGATAGTAATTAATTACATAATTGGAAGTGTGAGTGAAAAATCGGAGGGGAGTAATATTGTTATTAAGAGTAGACATTAAGAAGGCTGGATATTCTCAAGCTTCATCTATATTGAAGGATATTCAGTTTTCCGTTGGCCAAGGAGAGTTGGTCGGATTGATTGGTCCAAATGGGTCAGGTAAAAGTACAACGATAAAAGCGATACTTGGCATCCTTGAACATGTGAAGGGAACTGTCCAAGTTTGTGAATATGCCTATATCCCAGAACGACCCATTTTTTATGATAAATTGACATTGTGGGAGCATATCGATTTTTTGTTAACGATGTTACATGATCCAGATGAGCAATTACTACAGAAGGCTAAGGATTTATGTGATTACTTTCAATTATCACATGTCCTGCATGACTTTCCCGAAACATTCTCTAAAGGGATGCAACAAAAAGTGATGCTCATCCTCGCCTTTTTAAAACAACCAGAATTATATATCATCGATGAGCCTTTCATGGGTCTCGACCCAAAAGCTACGAAAAAATTATTGAACTTAATTGACCAGGAAATGGAGCGGGGCGCAGGAATTTTAATGTCTACTCACGCTCTTGACACCGCTGAAAAAATTTGTGACCGGTTTATTTTAATTTCCGATGGGAAGTTAATCATCGAGGGAACCATTGATAGGATCCGTCGTGAAAGTGGATTAGCCTACGGTTCGTTATTCGATTGCTTTGATGTTCTAACGGAGAATACAGATCATGAAGGGTAGAAAATTATTTTTCAAAAGATTATTTCAGGAGTGGCGATATCAATTAGGGGTGATCCGCTCCGTTGTTGATTGGACCATATTGGTCTATTTAGTTGTACCGGCATTGGTTCTGGCACCTTTTTTGTACCGGGATGCCTGGGAATATATTGAGCTATACTGGAGCGCCCAAATTCCCTTCCCGTTCCTATTACTGGTAATCTTATTGTTTTCTAGTGGGGGAAACTTTAGAACCTATCTATTGGAGGCTGATTTACTACATTTAATTCAGCGGAAAAGACTGCTTCATGCGCTAAAATTAGCAGGTTTTTTATTATCATTAGCCCAATTAATAATAGGTGTAGCACTGATTGTCATCATTGCTTTACCCGTATTAATCCTAATTTACCAATTCTCAACAATGGAAGTCCTGCATCTGTCTTTGGCAATTATTGCCTTTCGGCTACTCTTTTTAACTTTAAAAAAGATCATTACCCGCAATCTTTATAAGTGGATTTTGTTTCCAATGTTTTTTGTTCTTACCCTGGGATTGATTGTAAACCTTGATTCTGTAATTGTTGGAATTGGCGGTAGTGTCTGTGCAATTGCTATTGTTATTTTCCATTTGACGCAATTAACCAAAACTAATCGCTGGTTTTTAAGGGAGCTGGAAATTGAGAGTGCCGAAGTAACTAGATACATCAAGCTGATTTTTGCTTTTTCAATGGAAGTGGAAAAAGAATTCGTTAGCACCCGGAAAAGGCCGTTTTGGTTTTATCGGAAATCAGGGCGGATTTTTGCCGCTCGTAATAGCGAGAATGGTTTGCTGGAACTGTTACTTAAAGCATTTCTGCGCAATCGCGGGCATGTCACTACCTATCTCCAACTTACGATGATAACTAGTTCAGCAATCATCGTACTGCCAATTTGGTTAAAATGGATCGTCTATCTACTATTTCTATTTTTCTTCCATATATGGTTGATGAGTATTTTTGATAAAATGCAGACTAGCCCATTTTTTTCGGTAGTGCCTTTTGAAAAAGACCAGTCGCACTCCGTATGGATCCGCTTTAAAAAGCGATTATATTTGCCATCCATCGTTTTTGTAGGGTTAGTAGCAGTTTTTGCTAGCCTTATTGATATGGTTATATCGTTGGTTTTTTGAAGATTACCTATTAAAGAGGACTAGCCGTTTGGTGTTTTACCATCCCCTGAGCTAGTCCTCTTTTTTTTGTATTGTGCATTAGTTTTTGGTGGCTACTCCTTTTTTGTACTTAATTCCTGATACCATTCCTTAGTCTGTTCTGGATTCTCGCCATTGATAAAGATTTTTTGGTCTTTCAATTTAATATATAGATAGGGTGATGAATCTTTCCGGATAAACAACAAGCAGCTACCGTATCCTGAAACTTTGAATTTTCCTTTGGCCATTGTCGGTAAACCAAATCCGTTTTGCCGCATCGTCACCTTGGGCATTTGTTCCATTAACTCTACTTGTTGAATATCCCCCGTTTTCCACTTATCTCCATAAACTCCTGTAATTTCAATGCGGTCATTTTGGGATATTAATTGATAATCCTGATATCCCAGGAACATTAAGCCAATGACTAATGCGTTCGTAACAACGAAAAGTGATGTACTAATGATATAGCTTCGTTTTCGTTTTTTCGGTAGTTCGTATTTAGATAGATAAATAGCGCCTCCTAGTAAGAAAACCAGCATAAAGCCATATTGGACTTCAATAGCATATTTGAATGATGTGAAAATCAATGGTAATAGCAACAACATCCCTACGGCGGTTACTTGTAGTAGCAATCCACTTTTTTGTGGGTAGCCATTTTCAATTAATTGTTGCTGTTCTTCTTTAGGTCGATTTGCAAACCCGGAGATCAGCCAATAGGCCTGTTTTGAGCGAATGACCCAACCAAGAATGAAAAACAGTAAAATAACAAACATTTGAACTCCGAAAATAATCCACATGGTAAAACCCCTCCTTAAACTCAAATTTTTGATTGTATGCCTAAACTATTTTTTTGATAAACCTCAATTTTAGTGTAAAGCATAAACCACAAGGAACCAATTCATTCTGAAAAAATTAACAATTAAAAACAGCAGAATTTCTTAGTATAGAAATTGACATCTTAAAGTTTTTGGATAATAATTAGGTTTGTAAAATGTTAGGTGACCTAACTATTAATATACCTAAGTAAATGAGGTGCTAAAAATTAACGAGAATAATCCCAAGTTGGTTCAAGAATTGTTAGCGACTTTTATGAAGTTTCCTAAAATAATGGCAAAGCGAAGAAACATGGGTCAAAAAAGAAGTGAAATCATGGTTTTGTTTTGCATTAATAAATCTGGTGAAAATGAGATGAAGGTGTCAGAAATCAGCTCAATGCTCCATGTTAAAGCTCCAACTGTAACACAGCTTGTCAACGAATTAGAGAGTAAAGGTCATGTTGAAAGAATAACCCGAGCCTCCGATCGTCGTTCAGTTTGGGTGAAAGTAACCGATGCTGGAGAGAAGGTTATCCAAAAAGCTGAGCAAGAAATACAAGGCACCTACAGCGGATTAATTGAGCATCTTGGCGAAGAAGAGAGTAGAAGATTAATCTCATCATTAAATAAAGTGTACGATTATTTTTCGAAAAAAATTGAAAAGGCCGACCAAGAAAAACCGATAGGAGATGAGAAAAATTGCTGAAATTATTCAAGTCATTAAAGATATACAGGTTTCAAATAGCCATTATTTTTCTATTTGTTTTTTTACAGTCAATGGCAGATTTGTATTTACCAAAGCTAATGGCGAATATTATCGATAAAGGCGTTATCACAGGAGATACTGCATATATTTGGAAAATTGGCGGATATATGTTACTAGTGACCATAGCTGGAGTAATTGCATCAATTCTTGTTAGTTTTTTATCAGCAAAGGTTTCTGCGGGGTTCGGAAGAAATACTCGCAATCGAGTATTTACTCACGTTGAAAACTTTTCACTCCAGGAGTTTGACAAAATTGGAACGGCATCATTAATCACCAGAACGACCAATGACATTACCCAAGTGCAAAACGTCCTAGTTATGATGTTACGGATGATGATTTGGGCACCAATCATGGCGATTGGTGGGATTATTATGGCAGTAAATCAAGATGTAGAATTATCTTGGATTTTTGTCGCCTTACTTCCAGTCATGGCGATTATCATATTTTTTGTCATGAAAAAGGGAATTCCATTATTCAAAGCGATGCAAGTGAAATTAGATAGTTTGAATCAAGTGGCCCGTGAACAGTTGATGGGAATGAGGGTTATTCGATCATTCAATCGCAATAATTATGAGAAAAAGAGATTTAATGAATCAAACCGTGATTTAACGGACACAGCTGTAAAAGTAAATCGAATTATGGCCTTTGTGATGCCGATGATGATGTTAATTATGAATCTAATGGTTGTTGCCATCGTGTGGTTTGGAAGCGTTCGGATTAATAATATGGCAATGGAAGTCGGAGATTTGATGGCATTTATTCAGTATGCCATGCAAATTATGATTTCGATTATTATGGTTTCATTTATGTTTGTTATTGTGCCCCGTGGTTCTGTTTCAGCTGTCAGAATTAACGAGGTCTTGGAAATGGAACAACTGATTAAGGATCGTGACAATACACAAGAAGCAGATCAACAGACTGGTCTAGTTGAATTTAAAGATGTTACCTTTAGTTATCCTGGTGCAGAAATTCCAGCTCTATCACATCTGACATTTACAGCAAAGCCGGGGCAAACTACAGCAATTATTGGCGGAACTGGATCAGGTAAATCAACGCTACTAAGTTTAATTCCCCGATTTTATGATGTAACAAGTGGCAGTATTTTTATAGATGGAATTGATATTCGAGAACAAACTCAGGAAAGTTTGCGCAGAAAAATCGGCTATATTCCGCAAAAATCAGTTCTGTTTAGTGGTTCGATTGCTGAGAATATTCGTTATGGTCGAGAGGATGCCACAGAAGAAGAAGTTCGCCATGCTGCAGAAATTGCTCAGGCTGCTAATTTTATCACTGAAAAAGAAGCAGGTTTTGAAGCGGAAATTTCGCAAGGTGGGACAAATATTTCTGGTGGACAAAAGCAACGCTTATCGATTGCTCGGGCATTGGTACGAAAGCCAGAAATCTATTTGTTTGATGATAGTTTTTCCGCATTAGATTTGAAAACGGATGCCAAGCTACGCGCTGCTCTAAAACCTGAAACAACCAATGCTACTGTAATCATTGTAGCGCAACGGGTTAGTACGGTTATGGATGCAGAGCAAATTTTAGTAATGGAAGATGGAGGAATTGTTGGAATCGGAACTCATAAAGAGTTATTAAACTCTTGTGAAGTTTATCGAGAAATCGTTACATCCCAAATGTCAGAGGAGGAGAGCGCATGAGCATAAGTGGAAAGGATAAAAATAAACGCCCTTCTCGTGGAGCTGGATTTGGTGGTGGACATGGAATGGCCATGGGAATGCCAGTCCAAAAGGCTAAGGATTTTAAAGGTACATTACGGCGGTTAATTTATTATTTGAAACCGCAAAAGCATCAACTACTGGCTGTTTTTTTTGCAGCAATCTTAAGTACTATTTTTGCGATTGTTAGCCCTAAAATATTAGGTAAAGCAATTACGAAATTGTTCGAAGGAATGATGCTAAAATTTCAAGGTGTTCCTGGTGCCGAAGTCGATTTCAATTATATTGGAGACATTTTACTAATTTTAATCGGATTGTATGTAGTTAGCTCGCTGTTTACCTATGTGCAACAGTATATAATGGCCGGGGTTGCTCAAAAGGTTGTGTATACATTAAGGGAGCACGTGAATGAAAAATTGGTGAAACTGCCATTGAAATATTTTGATTCTCGGACTCATGGTGAAACATTAAGTCGAATCACGAATGACATTGATAATATTAGTAACACACTACAACAAAGTTTGACGCAGATGATCACAGCTGTTATTACAATCGTTGGCGTTATCATCATGATGCTAACGATAAGTCCTTTATTAACACTAATCGCTTTGTTAACTTTGCCTTTAACGATGATTGGGACGATCTTGATTGCCAAACGCTCGCAAAAATATTTTAAAGCCCAGCAAAAAACGTTGGGTGAACTGAATGGTCATGTGGAAGAAATGTATACAGGTCATCCGATTGTGAAAGCATATGGCCGCGAACAACAATCGATAGACACGTTTTCGGACATTAATGAAAAGTTGTATGATTCTGGTTGGAAGTCACAATTTATTTCCGGAATCATTATGCCGGTTATCATGTTCATTAACAATATTGGTTATGTGCTAATTTGTGTTATTGGCGGTATTTTGGTTACCAAAAGGGCTATTGAAATTGGTGATATTCAAGCATTTATTCAATATGCTCGGCAATTTTCCCAGCCGATTTCACAAACGGCTCAGATTGCTAATATTATTCAATCGACCATTGCATCGGCTGAACGAGTATTTGAAATTTTAGACGAGGAAGAAATTATTGAGTCAGGAAAAGTAGAAGTGATTGAATACCCGAAAGGTGCAGTCATGTTTGACAAGGTCAATTTTTCATATAAAAAGGATGATCCATTAATTGAGAATATGGATATTGAGGCCCATCCAGGCCAAACGATTGCGATTGTAGGGCCAACGGGAGCAGGTAAAACCACCGTAGTGAATCTGCTGATGCGGTTCTATGAGTTGGATGGCGGTAAAATCACCATCGATGGTGTGGACATTACTGACATGAAGCATGATACCTTGCACAGTATGTTCGGAATGGTGTTGCAGGACACCTGGTTATTTAATGGAACGATTCGCGATAATATTGGTTATGGTCGAATTGGAGCTACAGAGGAAGAAATTTTTGCAGCTGCAAGGGCGGCGCATGCGGACCAGTTTATCCGCACCCTGCCAGACGGTTATGATACAGTCCTTAATGAAGAGGCTTCAAACATTTCCCAAGGTCAAAAACAATTATTGACCATTGCCCGGGCAATTTTGGCCAATCCGTTGATTTTAATTTTGGATGAAGCGACGAGCAGTGTCGACACCCGGACAGAGTTATTGATCCAACGAGCGATGGATACGCTGATGAAAGGAAGAACTAGTTTTGTTATCGCCCATCGGTTGTCAACAATTCGGGAGGCAGATTTAATTCTCGTCATGAACAATGGTAGCGTTATTGAGCAAGGAACACATGATGAACTATTGCAAAAAACTGGTGGCTTCTACGCTGATCTTTACAATAGTCAGTTTACCAAAGGTGACTTTGAAATCGAATCAGCATAACAAACTTTAACACACTAAAGCGCTGGGGGCCTGTCCCCCAGCGCTTTAGTGCGTTAAAATATTGGCGATGGTTCTCGTTCTTCAGACAATATAATTGCCTGTTCAATATGGGTAGCTCTTATTCCGTATTGAGGATTTAGCGGCTTGATTGTTCCCTGTAACAGTAATTTAACGGCGTAATAGGGAATATTCACTCCAGAAAGGCAGCTAATGTGTAAACCACCACTCATCCTTGGATTTATCTCTAATAACTTGGGAACGCCATTTTTGTACCTTACTTGAATGTTATAGACGAATGGTATTTTATAGGCTTTAGCGAATTTTTCGGCAATCGCAATTAACTCTTGATTAAATTCGATCTCTCGAATGCGCCCCTGACCTTTCTTTCTGGGAATAACGGCGTATAAAGTTCCTTCCTCCCCAGCCAAGCAGTCGATGCTGTATTCATAACCGTTTAAGTATTCTAGGACCATTAAATCATCGAATCGCTCTTGTTGCCTAAGTATTTTATAGGCAGTTTCAAACGAAATTATTTGTGAGGCGGCACTGTTAAACAAAAACGGAATGGTGTCAGCTTTATCATCGATAATCCGAAATCCGTTAGCCCCTTCGCCAATTATCGGTTTGATACAGAGTTTCTCACCATTAATTTGCTCCGATAATTCTTGATAAGCCTTTTTAAAATCAACGGCATTATCAACGATTCGATAAACTGGAACGTCCACAATCTTTTCTGACACTGCGTCCGCATGATGCTGCTCAAGTGAACGATACATGGCCACTTTATTGTCCATGAGTTCCATTAAATTTGAATCTGGGCAAACCAACACCCTAACACCAATATCTGTGAACTCAGAAAGGTATTTGGCGATTAATACATTTTCTTTTCTGGGGATAAACACATCAATCTTATTCTTACAACAATAATCCAAACAAAATTGAATATACTCTTCTCCGCATATGTCGGGCTCCGTTCCAGATACATCACAATCCTTCAAATAAACCGAATCTTGATTAGGATGTGTTCCGTAAATAACAAACGCCTGTTTATCAGGATTATCGCGAATCATGTGGATATAATGGGAAACGGTCGAAAACCATCTATTAAACCAAACGTTAAGTACCATTTTAAATTCCCTTTCGTTGCCTAGAAATTGTAAGCCGTTGGGCTTGAGTTTCTCTAAAATCCGCCAATTTCTTTGTACAAAAAAAATCGACTTTCTTTAAAAGAATGCCGATTCCTTCGGGTTAATATTCACAAAACAAAAACTACCAAAAACAGGGGACAATACAACAGCAATGCACCGCGGTAAACCAGCGGGGGACAGTCCCCCAGTGCTGTACAGTGTTAAAGAGGGTTCATGTATCATGTATCGATAAAACCGATTAGTATCGTTTTTAATTATTGATTATTTGAATCCTATTCTCATCTCAGTCCAATATACTTTATGGACAACACTTTGTCAGTTCTATAAATAATATATTTGTACATGATAAGGATAACTGATCCAGTTATAATCGCACCTAAACCAAATCAACTGCTTTCTCAATAAATAATTTTGAGACCATTGACTGGGTTTTATTTTTATTAAAAACAAGATAAAAATACCTTTCATCGTCGAAATCTTCTATTTCTCTAACACAAATCAAATTGTTAGCAGCGTATTCTCTTGCAGATATCTCCGAAATAATTGAAATACCGATGTCTTGAATGACAAATTGGATTAAGCTCTGTCCACTGTCTGTATGGGCAATGATATTTAGTGAATCCTTCTGTATCTGGTGTTTTTTTAATAATTTTTCAAGAATGGCATTTGTTCCTGAATCAGAATCGCGCATAATAAATGGATATTTTTTAATCTCTTCGATGTTTACCGGACTGGCAATTTTAGTTTGATTTGAGGTAATTAAAACCAATTTTTCTTTTAATAATGGAATGTAATGAAGCTTGTCATTTTCATACTTTTCCCCAAGAATTCCTAAATCAACCGTACCTTTGAGCACTTTGTCGGCGACTATTTTCGAAGGAGATTGTTTGATATGAAAGGTAACTAAGGGAAAATCGGCCCTGAATTTTTTAACCATTTTTGGCAAAATAAACTGCCCTGGGACGGAGCTAACTGCCAGGCGAATCGCTCCATGTAAATCGGTGAAGCCTTGATGGAGATCAAGAAGAGCTTGATCCTTTAGTAGTAAAATTTTTTGGGCCCATTGATACAGTCGTTCACCGTGTGGCGTAAGTATATTTTCACGTCCTACCCGATCGAAAAGATTTACCTTAAGCATCTTTTCAAGCGCTTGAATATGGGAACTCACCGTTGATTGACTTAAAAATATGGCATCTGCAGCTTTTGAGAAACTCTTGTGTTCAACTACTTTGGTAAATACATAAAGTTGGTGAAAATCCATTATACAACCCCGTATCTTATCGGAAAAACCGTTAATTTTAATGAAAACTTAGCCGCCTACCAAAACCTTTTTATGCATTTTCTGTAAAGGCCCTTTTCTCAAACATTGTTGCTTTTTAAGATGAGAATGAAGTGATTAGACTGTAAAACAGCAAACATTTATGAGAAAAGAGCTCGCAAATTAACTTTCAAGCTACAAAATGGGTGATATCTAGTTAAAATCGGGTTTAAGATTTTAACAACAAACTTTACGAAAACAGCCTCTGTAAAATAGGGAAAAACCTCCGGTAAAAGAGGGACTTCTACCCTTGAGAAATAGCAGTTAATTCTATTTTACCATTATATCCTCATTTGTTATCGGAAAAACCGATATATTTTTATAGCTACTATAGATAATATGAATTTATATTAATATAACATTTAATTATAATGTAAAAGACTCAATTTTTGTTGAAATTTGTCGAAAGCAAAAAAGTTAAGAAAGAATATTAATTGCTGTTGGAAATCAAAGAAGTAGCCTAAAACCATAATTAAATTCAAATTCAGAGGAGATAAAACAATGAAACGTAAACAACTCGCTCTTTTTAAATTACTATTACTCATTACTTTATCAGCATTAGTTTTGGCAGCGTGTTCATCAGCAAACAATGATAATGCTAATTCTGTTGATGACAAAAAAGAGGAAACTAAACTTGAAGTTAGTAAAGAAAAGCCATTATTTGTCGATGAAGCAAACAAAATCATAAAAGTATATGCCACTGTAAACGGCAAATATTTAGTAACTCCAACTCGTCATGGCTTAAACTGGATTGAAGGAAGTTATGGCGACCAAGCAGTACTAAAAGCTTACGGAAATCCACTGGATTTCAACGAAGCCTTAACAAAAATTGGTGGAACACCAGCAGTTGAAAAAGGTGGAGACGCCAGCAAGGAATTTGACGTAAATGCAGAAGGGAAAAAATTCATTTTAGGCGATGAACTAGCTGTTTCGATTACTTGGGAAGATGCCAAGAAAGAATATGATATTAATGACGTCATGATTGATTCTTCAGGGAAAAAACTAGTATACCGTTTTGGTGGTAACTATGACATGCAGGAAGCAAAAAACACTGGCTGTTTTATGTGTTTTGACAGCTGCCCAGCTGGTATTACTAGCAATACTACGCATCCTGTAGGAACATTTGAAAGTGGTGCAGCAGAATTCACGGGAGATCCAGCAGTATTACCTGCAGATGGTACACCTGTCGTTTTAACTTATTCATTTGTGAAGTAAGCAATAAAAAAGGTGGGATAACATGAAACAGGTTCTACGTGGAGTCATCCATTTTTTTGCAGCGGTTTTCCTGTTTGTCATAATAGGAATGGGCTTATCGCTGCTACTTATTCAAAGTCAGTTCCTTGATATGCGGTTTGATAGCGAATTTGTTATTACGATCATGCTTTTTACAGGAATATGGCTTTTCTTTGCTAGGGTGTTTATGAATGCACGTAGTCTGGCTGTATGGGAAAAAAAAGCGGCCAGCCTCAGCCTAGCTGTACTCAGCTTAGCCACAATCTTAACGATCACTTTGCTAGAAGGAAGCCTTTCCATATTACCAGCCTACATGGTCAGAAAAGCGTTATTTTTGGAAAACGCGATTACTCTCGATACAATGAACATCCTTCTTGTTGCTGGATTTATCCTTGGTATGGGGATGCTTTTATTAGCCTACCGAAACCCGATTAATCTAACAAAGGAAACAAAAATGGACTGGAATCGGCTTTCTAAGCGCAGTCGAATCGGTATGATGGCGTTTTTTGCCCTTTTATCCGTTTTTTTCCTAGTTTATTTAGGCCAAGGTGGAGTAAATACAGCCATCAACGATTCAGTCATCTTTTTAAAAAATGCCGACGTAGAAGGTTTTCGCGATTACTTATTGTCATTTGGTCCGTTAGCGGCTGTTGTGTCGGGACTATTAATGGTGTTTCAATCGGTCATTGCACCACTACCAGCCTTCGTCATTACATTTGCCAATGGCCTCCTATTTGGTTGGGTTCTCGGAGCCATCCTGTCATGGAGTAGTGCTATGCTTGGAGCCGTCATCTGTTTTTATTTAGCAAAATTTTTAGGAAGACCAGTCGTGGAAAAAATTGTTACCAAAAAAGCCTTGGACTGGTGGGATCAATTTTTCGCTAAATATGGGAAACACTCAATCTTTATTGCTAGGCTAGTTCCAATCGTATCCTTTGACCTAGTTAGCTATGCCGCCGGAGTTACTTCCGTATCCTTTTGGCAATTTTTCTGGGCAACAGGCCTTGGTCAACTGCCAGCAACGATTCTATATTCCTTCCTTGGTCAAAATGCAACAGACACAGTAAAAATACTGTTCTTCCTATTCACAATCGTCATTGCCTTGGCAGTAATTGGCATGTTATTACGCCCAAGATTAACCGCAATGCTAGCTAACAAACGAGGTGTAAGGAACTAATGACAGAGATAGTACAACAAGAGCGAAAAGGACTGGCCAAAATTCAGTTAGTCCTCAGGTTTATTGTAAGTGCTAGTCTTATGACATGGCTTATATATATGATTCAATGGGATAAGGCCCTTCAGTTAATAAAGGAGGGCTCCCCTCTTTTTTTCGTTGCCGCGTTTATTGCGATTCAACTGACAGTCATATCTAGTGTCAGGAAATGGCAACTGCTTGTTCATTCTTCTATGGAAAAAAAACATCGTCAACCAGCCTCGTTAGCAAACTTAAGTCGTTATTATTATATTGGCTTATTTTTCAACAACTTTCTACCGGGTAGTGTCGGTGGTGATGTTATGCGAATCGTTTATTTAGGAAAGCACGTCGGAATGTCACCAGCCACAGCTTCAGTCGCCTTTGAACGATTGACTAGTGGTGCCGCCTTAACGGCCATTGTCCTGGTATCAACCTTATTTATGGAGAGCGTTCGCCCGTTTATGTTACCAATTTATCTAGTATCAGGTCTGTTGATTGCGCTGTTCTCCTTGTTGGCCTTTTGGATGAAAAAACAGACAGAAGGAAATAATCCAACTAAAACGCTTGGATTAGAAACGACGACAACACAGAGTAAGATTGCCAGCCTGATGAGTAAACTAAAGAAAAGTACTCTAAAACTAGCAGAAACAGCGGGGAATTATCGTAGTGAAAGCTGGATGTGGTGGGGGGTTATTACGATACTTTCACTATTATTCCAAGTTGGAATGGCCTGGATTAATCAACTGCTATTTTTAGGCTTTGGCGTTGAGGTTGCTTTGATCGATTTGTTAGTCATTATTTCTCTCATTTCATTTATCACGATGCTACCTCTTAGTTTAAATGGAATTGGTATTCGTGAAGCTAGCTATGTATTTTTTTTCCAAGAGTTAGGTATACCAGTAGAAATTGCGGTCTCCGTCTCGTTGCTATTCTTCATTCTGGTGACCATTTCCAGTCTAGCTGGCGGTGTTTTCTGGCTATCAGAAAGGGGGAGAAAGGTTGAAGTTATCAGGCAATAGATTTATTGAGTCAATCGTCACACAACGTGCCAAGCACATGGTTTACCCAATTGAAGGGCAGATTCCCCTTCAAAAAATGGCTAAACCAGGAAATGAAGCCGTCTTTGCTCTCATTACGACCGCGGGTGTGCACTTGAAAACACAGCCAATATTTAATGTTGAGGATGGAGACACAAGTGTGCGCTTCATTCCAGTAAAAACAAAAGAAGACGACCTAATGATTAGCCACACTCATTTTGACCGTGCTGATGCCGATGAAGATATCAATTGTGTGTTTCCATTATTCCGACTAAAGGAATTAGCTGATGAAGGGCTAGTAGGTGGAGTAGCCGCGACACATTACGGTTTAATGGGATATATTCCTGACACGAAACCGCTGATAGAAGAGACGATTCCACTTATCCTTAAGCAACTTCGGGAAGACGGTGTTGATGCGGTCATCCTCAACCCTGGCTGATATATATGCCATCAATCCGTGGGATTGATTCAATATGCAATCGAGAAGGAAGGAATTCCGACGATTTCAATTTCTCATTTAATTGATTTGACCGAAAAAGTTCGTGTACCTCGGGCATTGCACTTACGCTTTCCACTAGGCCGGAGCTTTGGTCGCTCAGGTGAAGCGGACATCCAAAGGCAAATCCTGCTCGATTGTATCAGCTTTTTAGCGCAAATCAACGAACCAGAGACAATCGTTAAACTTCCTTACAAATGGAAGGGAAGAAGAAAATAGGTGAAACCAACAACTTCGGCAATATGCCAAAAAATCATCTGGCATTTTAGATGGATTCTACTTCTTGCTTTAATGCTCTATAATTTGTATTATTTTTCCAATGAAATTACAATAGATATATACATTCCTGTGCACGGTTTTAGCCTGGCTTTTTACCTGTTACTAGGACAAATAGAGGGGTATTTTACCTGCATAGCGACCTGCAATATAAGTAGAAAGGAGCCGTAAATATTGAAATTAGCAAAAGGATATTTAGGAGTTTTGCTGCTTGTTTTTACCATGCTAGTTGCTGGATGTGGCAGTAAAGAAGACACCAACAAAAAGACTGATAAAAAAGATCAAGAAACCACTGCAAGTGTACTGAACCAAGACTGGGAGGAAATTGCAGATGCTGCCAAAGGCACCACCGTCAACTTCTATATGTGGGGCGGGGACGAAGGCATCAACCGTTATATAGATGAATGGATCGCTCCGAAAATGAAAGACCAATTTGACGTTGAAGTAAAACGTTACCCGATGGACGCCGTAGAATTCATAAACAAACTTCTCTCAGAAAAAAAAGCCGACAAAAAAACTGGAGATATGGATGTCCTCTGGGTTAATGGTGAGAATTTTAAAACCGCTAAAGAACAGAACCTTTTGCTTGGAAATATCACCAACGTCTTGCCGAATTTTCAAGACTTCGTCGACACCACCAGCACCAACGTAAAATATGACTTCGGATTTCCAACAGAGGGCTACGAAGCCCCATGGGGCAAGGTCCAATTTGTCTTTGCATATGACTCTGACAAAATCACAAACCCACCAAAATCAATCGAAGAGCTTCAGCAATGGGTAAAAGCGAATCCAGGGAAATTCACCTACCCAGCACCACCCGATTTTACTGGCAGTGCCTTTATCCGTCACATCCTTAACGAAACAAGCGATAACTACCTAGATTACTTAGAAAACGCCACTGAATCCCAAGTTAAACAAGACACAACCAAAATGTGGGAAGTTTTAAACAATATCGAGCCGTACTTATGGCATGAAGGCAAATCCTACCCACAATCACTTGCCCAATTAGATCAACTTTATAAAAACGGTGAGGTATGGATGACAATGGGCTACGACGAAGCCGGAGCCTCAAATCTAATCGCTAGCGGCGAATTTCCCAAAGCCACTAAAACCTTTTTATTGGAAAAAGGAACCCTAGCAAACACGCATTTTCTGTCTGTACCATATAATGCCCCCAATGCCAGCGGCGCGTTGGTACTAATCAATTACCTGTTATCACCAGAAGCTCAATTGAAGAAAATGGACTTGGAATATTGGGGAGAAAATACCACTCTTGATGTAAACAAACTACCTGAAAAATATAAAAATGAGCTTAATAAAATCAACCGAGGTTCTCAAACCCTACCTGAAGAGGAACTAGCCAAGCATCGATTGCCGGAAATTGGTGCTGATTATGTTCAATTACTGGAACGGGGCTGGATGGACCATGTGGGCAACGAATAAATTTAGCCGTTTTTTTAACGAATATCGAGGGCTGTGGGGGATTCTCCCAGCCTTTATCTTTGTTTTATTCTTCTTTGGCGGGGGCTTTCTCCAATCCTTACATATTAGTTTGGGGCAACAAACTGCTTATTATGGAAATCACGAATTTGCCTGGGCCTATAAAGAACTACTCAATCCAACATTCTTCAGGTCCTTAGGTATTACAATTGGTTTTGCGCTTTTGATTGCTGTCTTTTCCGGAGTCATCGGTTTGGTGGCAGCCCTTCTTTTAGCGAGAAGCACCTATAACAAACCTTGGCTCCATGCCATCTTGCAGCTTCCGATTGGCGTTCCCCATTTATTAGCAGGCTATATGCTGACTCAAGTCTTTATGAAAACAGGATGGTATTCCCGAATCGCTTATCACCTGGGCTGGATCGATTCCTTCGAACAGTTTCCGATGCTAATCCATGACCACTGGGGGATTGGAATTATTCTGGCTTATATGTGGAAGGAAATTCCCTTCATCATATTATTAATTTATCCCTTCATTACCAAACTGATCATCGAATGGCAGGAATCCGCCAGAGTACTAGGGGCTAATTTTTTCCAAACAGTGCGCTGGGTATTCATTCCCATCATCTTACCTTTGTGGGTGGGAGGAATGTGGGTTGTCTTTGCTTTCGCATTAGGAGCCTATGAAATCCCGGCATTACTCGCGAGAACCTCGCTGCGATTCGTTCCCGTTCTGGCATGGCAGGAATATACCCAATTTGGCTTAGGACGACAACCACTGGCCATCGCCATGAACGTTGTCCTAGCAATCGTCTCCCTGCTTATTGGTTTAATCCTATTGTATCTGCAAAAGAAATGGTATGAGGAAGGTCGACGAATATGGAGAGATTAACTTTTGGGAAAAATTGGCCAGTCGGACTGTTTTTTTTCGGATTAAGTTTGTTTATCCTCCTTCCGTTTATTTCATTACTGATTTGGAGTGTAACCAAGCTGTGGCCGTGGCCCAACTTGTTTCCAGACCAGCTCAGTCTTGATTCATGGAACTATCTGTTTTCTCAATCTGGACGAGGTTTTGAAGCTTTGTATAATAGTTTGGTTGTAGCAGGAATAACCGTTATCGGCAATCTGCTTTTAGGACTACCGGCAGCGAAAATTCTAAGCCAAAAGCAGTTTTTCGGAAAAGGTTTTGTTTTTATTACGCTACTTTCACCGTTATTTATTCCGCTAACAGTGTCAGTGATGGGGCTACATGAAATCACGATTAGTTTCGGGTTTCTCCCTGATTTTCTAAGTGTGGCCATTGCCCATATTTTAGTTACCTTACCCTATTTTGTGGCTATGGTTGCCTATCAGTTTAAGCTTATGGGGCCGAAGCTCCAGGAAGCGGCAATGAGTCTCGGCGCTAGTCAAAGGAAAGTGTTTTGGTGGGTTGAACTACCGCAGTTACTTCCAACCATTCTTTTAGCTTGTTTATTCGTTATCATCATTTCGCTGAGCCAGTATTTACCGACATGGATTATGAGTGGCGGTACACTGTTGACCTTGCCGTTGGTCATATTTCCATTCGCCAGTAGTGGGAATGCTTCGATTGTATCAGCCTATAGCATTTGGTTTTTTGTCCCGGTCATGATTTTGGTACTTAGTTATTATTTATTGTCTCGGCTCGTTTGGTTTGGCAAAAAGGGAAGAGGGGGGTGAGCAAATGAAACTTGACAGTGTGAGTATTTCTTACGATAAGCAAACGGTCATTGATTCGTTAGACTTGGAATTAGTTGCCGGGGAAATCTTTG
Organism: uncultured Bacillus sp.; assembly: GCA_937894355.1. GTDB lineage: Bacteria > Bacillota > Bacilli > Bacillales > Cytobacillaceae > Bacillus_BU. Next base: position 15,244 of record CALCRD010000491.1, on the reverse strand, counting down.
TGTTAATGGGTCCGTCCGGAAGTGGTAAATCGACGCTATTAAAAGGAATTGCTGGTTTATTGCCATTTAGTTCAGGAGAATTAAGTTGGGGAAATCTTATCGGAACAACCGGACTTGTTTTTCAAGAACCGCGACTATTTCCGCATCTGACGGTATTGGAAAATTTGGCATTCGGATTGCGAGCTAAGGGAGTTCCTAAAAAAGAACGATTTCGCCAAGTACAGCAATTTTTGGACATCTTACAATTACAAGGGCTGGAAAATCGCTATCCGCACCAATTATCGGGAGGACAACAACAAAGAGTATCGTTAGGAAGAGTTCTGGTGTTGAAACCTGATTTGTTGTTATTGGACGAGCCATTTGCCTCATTAGACACCCCACTGCGGATTCAATTAACAGAATGGTTATATCAGTTACAGCGAGAACAAGGATTTTCAGTTTTATGGGTCACACATTATATTGATGAAGCATTCTCAGTTGCCAATCGTGTTGGCTTAATTTTGAACGGGAAAATCCAGCAAATTGGCTTGCCGGTCGATTTTTATCAAAAACCACGGTCAGAAACAGTAGCTTCGTTTTTTGCCTTACCAAATCGCTTTTCTGTCGACCAATGGCACGGGATGATTCAGGGCGGCATGAATCGTGTTGCTGTCGGAAAGAATGGGATGGGATGGGTTCCTACGAATGCACTGCAGCTTAATGACCAAACCGACACCCATCACGATGATCAATCTACTGTTTTTATTAATGGAGTAGTAAATCGGGTTAAACACGAAAAAAATGGAAACATAGTTTGTGTTGAAGTTGATGAGGGACTATTACAAGTTGAGCTGAATTTGTGGGGTCAAGTACCTGAGCTAGGCAAACAGGTTCAGGTTGGTGTGCCTACGAGTAGAATAATCTGGTACCCGAGAGATATTATTTGAACTAATTTATTTTTGGCTATGTTAATGTTCAATGTTGATTTTTCAAACTTAGTTGTTTGGAGCGGAAATCAACGGGCAAGTTTAACACAGGAGCAATATTGAATATATGAAATCGAGGTGAAGATGAATCGTGCTAGATACATATGGACGTTCTTATGTACAACCGATTATTCAAAGAACAGGGCAGGGGTTACTTAACAAAGGGTTAACAGCCAACCAGGTAACAGTGATTGCGTTTGTAATTGGCGTCTCGGCAAGCTTTTTCGTGTATTTTGATATGGCCATTTTGGGAGTCGCTGTCCTTTGGCTTTCAGGCTTTCTTGATGCGGTTGATGGAAGTATGGCGCGGCAAAGTAAAACTTCATCTTCCTGGGGAACCGTGTTGGATGTTACTTTTGATCGAATCGTCGAAGGGGGCATATTAATCGCCTTGGCCCTCCGTCATCCTAATCCTGAAATCTTATTTTTATTTTTATTATTAGCTATCTCGATAATTTTTACGATGACGATTTTTTTGACTGTAGGGGCGGTATCAGAAAAAGAGAGTATGAAATCCTTTTATTATCAACCTGGCTTGGCAGAACGAACCGAAGGCTTCATTTTATTCTCCTTAATGGTCTTGTTTCAACCGCATCTGAAATTTTGGACAATCATTTTTCTAATGGTTGAAATCATTACCGGCCTGCAACGATTAGCAGAGGCCCGGAGGATTTTGAAGGATTAACGATAACAAAAACACATGACTTTCATCAGTTCCATGATGAAGATCATGTGTTTTTTTACTTAAGGTGCTTATCATCTCTAATCGTTTAGGATATAGTTTGAAAATTACGGTTAATTGTGTTTGACAAATAAGTGGTAATGAATTATTATTATCTCATATTCGAGATATTTTAATTCGAGATATTTTTTTTACGAAAAGGTGGTTTAAATGGAAAATAAATGCCCTAATCAGCCTTTTCTAGTATTAATGCAAACATCTAAAGCCATTCAGGAAAGGCTAAGGCTGGAAATTGCCAAAAGCAATGTTAGCCTTACGGAGTTTTCCGTTTTAGAAGTCCTTTATCACAAAGGAAAACAAACGATTCAGCAAATTGGAAGTAGTATCCTAATCTCGAGTGGCTCGATGACGTATGTAATTGATAAACTAGAACAAAAAGGTTTATTAAAGCGAAATGCCTGCCCAGAAGATCGCCGTGTAATCCATGTGACACTTACTGATAATGGATTAGATTTGATAAAAAAAATAATGCCAAGGCACCAAGAACAAGTTGATTACATGTTTGGCGCTTTAAATAATGATGATTCACAAGCAATGGTTAGATATTTGAAAAAGGTAAATGAAAGAGCAGAAAGTTGAGTTTTTTTGTTAGGCGGTGTAACAATGAGTTTCTTTAATAAATTAATTTTCATCGGAAAAGGAGATAGAAAAAATGACAAATGAAAAAATGAAAATTGGGATTATTTTAGGAAGTACACGTCAGGGTCGTGTTAGTCCACAAGTTGGGGAATGGGTAAAAGGAATTGCTGATAAGCGCGGAGATGCTGAATATGAGATCGTTGATATTGCCGAATATAAATTGCCATTATTAGGGGAACGAACTGGTCAAGAACCTGGAATAGCGGCTTGGAATGAAAAGCTTAATAGTCTAGATGGATTTGTTTTTATTGTGCAAGAATACAACCATAGTCTTACCGGAGCCTTAAAAAATGCCCTTGATTCAGCTAAAGAAGCCTGGAATAACAAAGCTGGCGGAATTGTAAGCTATGGTGCAGCCGGTGGAGCCCGGGCAGCTGAGCATTTACGGGGAATTTGTGGGGAATTGAAAATTGCCGATGTCAGGACTCATCCAACATTGTCGCTATTTACCGACTTTGAAAACATGAGTGTTTTCAAACCGGCAGATTACCACAGAAAAAATGTCAATGCCATGCTAGAGGATGTAATATCTTGGAGTGGTGCATTAAAAACTTTGCGTTAATCAGCTCAATGGAGAAATGGAATAACCAAGAAGACGTACATTAAGGTAAAGATTCCTAATTTACGTCTTTTTTTTAGGCTCTTTTTCAAACTGTGTTGCTATTTAAGATAACGCTAAAAAGTCGGACATATGCCTAAGAAAGTCGGACATTTACCCCTAAAAGTCGGACATATGCCTAAGAAAGTCGGACATTTACCCCAAAAAGTCGGACATAAACCAAAGAAAGTCGGACATTTACCCCAAAAAGTCGGACATAAACCAAAAAAAATTGGACATTTGGCCTTAAAAAGACGAATATTTTCAAAAAGGTTGCCGAAATCCTAAGAAAAGGGCAGCTTTAACAAGAAATCATCTATTTTTTGCTGATTTCATTATCAAATTTGGGGATTTTCCTCTAAAAAGTCGTTCTTTTAAATACCGATGTGAATGGCGCTGCGAACATCATGAGAAAAGCAATCTACCAATGCCCCTCAATACAAATGGACTCCCGTCAAGAAGTAAAATGCTTACTTCATTGACGCGAGTCCATTTGCCTAACTATGTCCCAACGAGCTATTTCTGTTTTTTCACTTACCCGCTAATGGTATTAGCTGTTTCTAACCTTGTTTCTTCTTCCATAGCTTCTTTATGATATTGCGCATGTCTTTCAGGAACGATTGCCAAGGCAATTGCCGCAATCAATCCCGGAATCGCAAAGGCGATGAAGTTTAAGTGCAGCGGTAAGGAAATGGATAACAGGAATCCTCCTAAAAGTGGACCGAGCATCCCACCGATTCTACCGATTCCTGACGAAACTCCTAAGGCCGTCGATCTGATGAAGGCAGGATAGTATTGTGATACATAAGCTTGGACGATATTTTGCGCTCCAATTGTTGCGGCACCGGCAATAGCTACTAATGCAAAAATCACAATAGTATTTCCGCCAAAGCCCAGCAATGTTAAGGCAATGGCACCGGAGGCATACATGGGAACAAGCATCTTTTTAGAGCCGTATTTATCACAAAGTCGACCGATAATTAGCGTCCCAATAATGGCACCACCTTGAAGAGCAATTAAGAAACCTAAGCTTGAATTTAGTGCAAAGCCAGCTTCAATCATCAGCTTGGGAAGCCATGTATTTAAACCGTAAATCATTAGCAGACAACTAAAAAAGGCTACCCAGAACATAACTGTACTTAAAGCACGATGATCTTTGAATAATCCGATAACCGGAACCTTAGTCTCTGGTGCTTTTAATTCAACTACTTCATCATTTTGATTAAAAGTTGACCACGGGCTTACTTTTGCAAGAGTAGCGAAAAGTTCTGACCTTTTACTTGTTCTTATTAGGTGGCTTGGAGTTTCCGGCAATTGTTTGTACATCAAAGGTAGTAGTAGGATTGGCAGTCCAGCAATCCAAAAAATTGATTCCCAACCGAATGTAGGCATTAACAGGATTCCGAATAACGGAGCAAGAATCCCCCCGACCGAATATCCACATAGGACGATGGAAACGACCATACTTCTGATTGATTTAGGTGCATAATCCGTCAGCAAAGCAATGACATTCGGCATGATACCTCCCAAACCTAAACCCGCTAAAAAGCGAAATGTCGAGAAAAGGGTTGGCGTTTCAGCAAAGCCACATAAAAAAGTAAAGCAACTAAATAATATTAAGGTAATGGCAACAACGTTTTTCCGACCAATACGGTCGGCAAGTGTTCCAAAAAAAATCGCCCCAAACATCATCCCAAATAATCCATAGCTACCCATTGCACCTGCTTCAACCGCAGTTAGGTTCCACTCCTCAATCAAGACTGGCACTACAGTTCCGTAAACAACTAAATCATAACCATCAAAAGAAATGATCAGGAAACTCCAAAGCAGCAATCCGAGGTGGAAACGGTTAAATTTACTTTCAGCTATTACTTCGGTTGTATTAATGTAGGCCAAATAGTTTCCTCCTCTTAATTCCATAATCAAAAATTAGGTAATCAAAATGTGGTTCAGAAATAATAAACCGCTTTCATTACTCTGAAAAAACAGAGATAAAACTGTGTCCCTCCTTCGTTTACTCCTGTACTCATTCTCTATATAGTGAATACTGTTCACTAAATTATATATTCGTGGAGAAATCGATGTCAATAAAATAGTTTAATAATTTTGAAAATTATGAATAATCCCAAGGTGTATGTACCAATACCCCTATAGGTACATATAACTGTTTTTACTTGTTTTTGCGAATCGTTTAGTGAATATGCCTTTGCTAGATTGTTGTTAAAGCAGGTGTTACAGCCTTTCGGTCAAAATTCGAGTTGTTTTTTTAGGTGATAACCCCTATGGAATTCCTTCATTAACTTTATTTAAAATATGGATATGGTACAAATGAAAACGCTTTCTAAAGGGGGATGGAGATTTTATGGGCAAAATTAGGCATTACAGCATTGCGATTGTTGGGGCAGGAACTGCCGGGATTTCAATCGCATCAAGATTATTGCGTATGGCTCCACATTTAAAAGAAAGAATTGTACTAATCGATCCTCAAGAAAAGCATTATTATCAACCACTCTGGACGCTAGTTGGTGGAGGGGCTGCCCGAAAAGAAGACACCGAGAGAGATCAGTTGGAATTGATTCCTGACGGAGCGGCTTGGTTAAAGGAAAGAGTTACTGAGTTTGTACCAAAGGAAAATCTTGTCCGATGTGAAAATGAAACCGCGATTAAATACGATTATCTTGTCGTAGCAGCGGGGCTCTCGATATATTGGGACAAGATTAAAGGGTTACAAGAAGCAATTGGTAAATCCGGAGTAAGTAGTAACTACTCGTTTGAGTATGTTGGAGACACTTGGAAGAATATTGAGAACTTCAGTGGTGGAACAGCTATTTTTACCCAGCCTAGTACACAAATCAAATGTGGTGGAGCACCACAAAAAATCATGTATTTAGCAGATGATTATTTCCGGAAAAATGGTGTTCGAGGAAACACAAACATCCGCTTTTTGTCCGGGATGGGAACCATTTTCCCTGTTCAGCGCTATGCTAATACCCTAGAAAAAGTAATCGAGCGAAAACAAATTCAAACAAACTATTGTGAAGAATTAATTGAAATTAACGGAGCCGAGAAAAAAGCAACGTTTGAAAATATGGAAACAAAGGAAAAAACGATACTGTCATACGATATGATTCACGTCACCCCACCAATGGGACCGCCGAAATTCATTGCCGAAAGTCAATTAGCTGATGTTGACGGTTGGCTCGATGTCGATCCTTATACATTACGTCATAAGAAATTCCGAAACGTGTTTGGAGCAGGGGATTGCACAAATCTACCAACTTCAAAAACCGGAGCAGCTATTCGCAAACAAGCGCCAACTGTTGCTGAAAACCTGTTAGCTGTAATCGATAAAAAGGATATGAAATCAAGATATGATGGCTATACTTCTTGTCCGCTTGTTACTGGATACAATAAATTAGTGCTCGCTGAATTTGATTATGACAAGAATGAACAAGAATCATTCCCAGTCGATCAATCAAAGGAACGAGCTAGCATGTATTTTATGAAAAGAAGCTTGCTGCCGATTATGTATTGGAATGGAATGCTAAAAGGAACAATGTAGAGCTAGAAGGGAGGGAACCGGTTGGAGACGATACACAAACAAAATGGCCGCAATGAGATTGAAGACATATTGCAGAATTTAGAAAAACAAGAGCAATTGAATTCGCTTCATTACCTTGTTCAGAAATTACCTGAATTTGTTAGTGTTGTTCAAGCAATGGAGGGACAGCTTTCCTTTGTGCAATCAGTGTTAACCGATAAAAAATCCCTAACAAATATGGCTGAAGAGTGTGAAAATCGTTGGGAATCGTTACATATCACCAAAGAACATGCCGAAAGCTTGATCAAGGTGACTCAGCTTTTACCAAGAGTTGTGCCACTTTTAGAAAAACTAGAAGAAACGATTCTCTTTGTGCAGAGTGTTTGGCAGGATAAAAAATCGGTTGATTATCTGGTGAACTCGGTTAAGGATGTCGTTCCAGTTCAGCGGGGCCTAGAAATTTTAAAAGAAACAAATGAGAGATTTATAGACGAAAAGGATACCAATATTAATATCCTAAAAATGTATAGATTGCTAAAGGATCCATTTATTCAAAAAGGCTTTAGGTATATAGAAACTTTATTGGATGTTGTACAAGCTAAAAAATAAGGAATTGGGGGGATTTCAAGTGTTATTTCGTTCATTTAATGATGAAAATCTAGCTCACATGTCTTATTTAGTAGGATGCCAACGTACAGGAGAAGCAATTGTAATTGATCCAGCTCGCAATATCGATGTATATATTGAGGAGGCTAAAAAGGAAGGACTCGTTATTACTGCAGCAACAGAAACTCATATCCACGCCGATTTTGTTTCAGGCTGTAAGGAAATTGCCAAGAAAACTGGTGCGAAACTTTATCTATCTGATGAAGGGACCGAAGATTGGAAATACCAATATCTTAACGAAGTAGAATACGAGTTGGTCAAAGAAGGGAGTATCTTCAAAGTAGGAAATGTTGAATTTGAAGTCATCCACACTCCTGGCCATACACCGGAAAGTATTTCGTTTATCTTAACCGATATTGGCGGAGGCTCTAGCGAACCAATGGGAATTTTTTCGGGAGATTTCGTGTTTGTAGGTGACATCGGCAGACCTGACTTATTGGAAAAAGCGGCTGGGATTGTTGGCACGGCAGAACCTGGTGCTAGACAAATGTATCAATCTTTGAAAAAGTTCAAAGATCTTCCAGATTATCTGCAAGTATGGCCAGCACATGGAGCTGGAAGCGCTTGTGGAAAGGCATTGGGTGCCGTTCCAGTGTCAACGGTTGGCTATGAAAAGCTTAATAACTGGGCACTCAATATTAATAACGAAGAAGAATTCGTTAAGGTGCTGTTAGCTGGGCAGCCGGAACCGCCACTCTATTTTGCGATGATGAAGAAGCTTAACAAAATTGGACCTGACTATATTTCTAGTAAACAAATTCCGGCAATCGAGTCAATTTCAGAACTGGAAAAACTCAGTCAGCCAAGCACAGTCATTATTGATACGCGTTCTGCTAAGGAATATGCCAAAGGCCATTTGCCAGGTACCATTAGTATTCCATTCAATAAATCGTTAACAAACTGGGCTGGATGGTTTGTCAGCTATGAGCAAGATATCGTTCTAATTGCCGAAACTGAAACGCTGCCACAACTGAAAAAGGCCTTAAACTCAATTGGTCTTGACCGAATTGTTGGTATAGTTAACCCAGTATTGGTGGAAAATTCTCCACTACTTGAGTCATACGAAGAAATAAATGTTACCCAGCTTGAAGATTATCTATCGAATGATCAATATTGTTTAATAGACGTCCGAGGTCAATCAGAATGGGATGAGGGAAGACTTCCAACGGCGAAGCATATTATGCTAGGGACATTGGAAAAACGTTTAGACGAAATCCCAACAGGGAAAACATGTATTTTACAATGTCGCTCAGGGGCTCGTTCCGCGATTGCTGCCAGTGTCCTTCAGGCAAACGGCATCAAAAATGTCATCAACCTTGAAGGCGGCTACTTAGCTTGGGCGAAGGAAAAACTCCCGATTATTAAGGCCTAGGAAAAACACTCCAGAGCAAGTGCCTTGGTCATCAAGGTGAAAAATTTTCCTTTTTGAAAAGGCTCTGTAATGATAAATGTTGATTTTGATCACATTGTTGATTGGAGCGGAAGACACGCAGACTCCTGCAGGAGCACGAGCTGAGTGAGACTCCGAAGGAAGGAACGACCGGAGGAGGCTCACGGGTGAGCCTGCGGAAAGCGGAGTGTCTGGAGCGGAAATCAACAGCCAAGTTTAACAAAGCCTTTGAAAAACAAGTCCCCCTTCTCCTGAAGAAGGGGGATGCTTTTACTAACTATACCTAAAATTGTTATAAATTGCCTAGTTCCATGCTATCTACTAAACTAGAATAAGCGAATACTATTTTGGAGGATAGCAATGGGTCAATTTAACAGTGGAAACGGGAAACAATTTTTGAATGAAATTTATCAGGCGATTCAGGATGGCATTATTGTAATGGACCATGACCGGGTGATTGTTAATATGAATCCGGCAGCGGAAAAGATGACAGGTTGGGAAATTGGTGGTTTGGTTCCGTTCTGTTCTTTTTGTGAAAAAAGAGATCTTCATGAGCATGAGGGAAGATGCTTCTTAATTGACCGTGATGAGGTGCCGTATTTTTTATCGGAAATGCCCACATATCATGGTGAAAAAATCGATGTTGAAATGAGTACAGCCTTAATTTTTCAAGATGAGGAAAATGGCCAGAAATACTATTTGCTCGTGCTTCGTGACCAATCTTTGAAAAAGAAAGAGGAAGAAGCGCGAATCTCCAAGCTAATGTTAAAAAAATTAATTGAAGCCAAGGAAATGGAACATAAACGGCTAGCTCAAGAGCTACATGACAATGTTGGCCAATCCCTGTTTAGTGTTGCCATAGCCCTTGAAAATATTGTTAATAGAATTAATGATCAAGCACTCCATGAATACGTTTCGGAAGTGCGCCAAGAACTTGGTCGGGTTATGGAGGATGTAAAGTTATACTCGCATCAGCTACGGCCAAAGAGCTTAGATCAGCTTGGATTAGTTCCAACGATTGAAGGCCTAATCCAATCACTTCGGGCGAAGTTGGTGAACGTGAATTTCCAATTTACTGCAGATATTGACCAGCGCCCACGTTCGATGGTTGAGATAAACCTATACCGGGTGATACAGGAAGCTTTACATAATATGATGAAGCATTCAGCTGCCAAAAACGTATTCATCGGCTTAACTGAATGTGATGGAACGATCGTGCTAACTATTCGTGATGATGGGGTTGGCTTTGATGTTCAAGAAAAAAAAGATGGCCTCGGCTTAAAACATATTGAAGAAAGAATTTCTCAGCTAAACGGATCAGCATTGATTCATTCTGAAAAAGGTAGTGGAGTGAAAATCTCTATTATGATTCCAGAGGGAGCAGGGGTGTTGCATGGAGAAGACGAAAGTCCTAATTGTTGATGACCATGTGTTAATCCGAAAAGGAATACGACTTTTGCTCGAGGAATTTTCGGATATCGAAGTCGTAGGTGAAGCTAGTGATGGAGCAGAGGCGATTACTAAAGCGCATAAGTATCAGCCTGATGTTGTCTTTTTAGATTTATCAATGCCAGATGGTTTAGATGGATTTACTGCTTCGAAAGCCATATTGGTGGAAACTGAAGGCATCAAAATTATTTTACTGACGATGCACGATGGTGAGATTTATATCAGACAGGCTGTTCAAAGCAACATCCAGGGATATCTTCTTAAAACAAGCCAAGCAAACGAATTATATGAGGCAATTCAAACTGTTTTAGCAGGAAAGCGTTATTATCAAACCAGCATTCCTGACGAGCAGCTTGAAAAGCTTTTTTTGGAAAAAAATCAGCCGAAATCCATTTTATCTCTTAGAGAACAGGGAGTTGTCCAACTAACCTCATTAGGTTTCACGAATGTGCAAATTGCTAAGAAACTAGGAATTAGTCCGAAGACAGTAGAAAACCATAAAGCAAACATTATGAACAAGCTCGGGCTAAAGAATAAGCATGAGCTAGTAAGATTTGCTTTAAAAAATTATCATGTCAATCTTTTGTAAATCCTACGAAAACAGTCTTTGTAAAAATCGATTTTAGAAAGGACATACTTAATGGATTATCCGATCATGTTATTAATCCTATTATTTATTATCGGCTCCATTGGTTCCTTACTGTCCGGAATGGTTGGAATCGGTGGTTCAATCATCAAATATCCCATGCTATTATATATTCCGCCATTGTTAGGCTTTATGGCGTTTACGGCTCAGGAAGTCTCGGCAATTAGTGCTATTCAAGTATTTTTTGCCACTCTTAGTGGTATGTTCGTGTTTAAAAAAGGTGGGTTTATTTCCGTTCCGCTTGTTGTCTACATGGGGTCAACGATTATTTTGGGTAGCTTTATTGGGGGATATGGCTCGAAATTTCTCAGCAATGGAACGATTAATCTTGTCTATGCCATTTTGGCGTTGCTGGCAGCAATGTTAATGATGTTCCCTAAACCTGCACAGGATGGTGAGACAGTAGCAAATGAGGTGAAGTTTAATCGGTTTTATGCGGTTTTTTTCGCCTTAGTTGTTGGAGTTGCTTCAGGGATTGTCGGAGCAGCAGGGGCTTTTATCATCGTTCCAATTATGTTGGTGATTTTGAAAATCCCAACTCGGATTGCCATTGGTTCTTCCCTAGCAATTACCTTCATATCCTCAATTGGAGCAACCGTAGGGAAGGTTTTTGGTGGACATATGCTGTTGGTTCCTTCAGTAGTCATGGTTGTTTCCAGCCTAATTGCTGCACCAATTGGTGCCCATCTCAGCAAAAAAATGAATACCAAGTATCTCGAAAAAATCCTATTAGTCCTCATCCTCGCAACCGTCATCAAAATCTGGTACGAACTCATCTTCACCTAACTAAAGCAGCACCGCACCGGGGGACTGTCCCCCGGTGCGGTGCTGCTTTAGTGTGTTGTAGTGTAACTGCCGCAGTCTCAGTCTAAGCCAACAGCCACAGCTTAGCTATTCTTCCCGATAACCGAAACTAGCTGATATTTCCTTGAATTTTGCATTGATATAGTTCATTTTTTCTTGGTCTTGGCCACTAACTAGGAAATCTGCAAAGCCAACAATTGTAATACTGCCAAGAAACTCCTGCTTAAAGTTGAGAATAGGAAAGGCGATTGATGATACAGACGGGACAAGCGGTTCACTTGTAAAGGCTAATTTCCGTGTTTTTACCGTTTGAATCTCAATTTCTAGCTCTTGTTGCTGTTCGATTGTTATTCCGTTGTAATACTGTTCTTTCCACTTAGCGGTGTTGTATGGCTCAACAAAAGCGGCACAAATTTTCCCCGTAGAAGAGAAAAATGGCAAGAAAGTCCCGATTTGCGCCCCGATATTCAAAGTATAATTACTGCTCACCACTTTAACGACCATCGGTCCATTATTCGTCCAAGTCGAAAACAAGATCGTTTCCTTTAATTCCTTATTAAGCTCAAACAAAAAAGGCTGAATTCGATCGAGAACATTTTCTTGATTAACAGCAGCCATCCCATATTCAATTAATTTGCTGCCAAGCACATACGCCCCGGATTCTTTATCGCGAAAAAGAATCCCCTGTTGAGTTAATGTATTAAGATATTTATAAAGATTACTCTTGGTAATTTGTGATAGTTCTTGTATATCTGTAAATTTCATTGGTTTTCCCTGTTTGGAAATTAAATCCACGATGTTCAAACCTATTTGTAATGACTGAATCGTCGTTCCGCTTTTAATAACACCCAACTCCCAGTAAAAAATTTTCCTACTAACCTCATCTTAAAAATGATAGAGCCACTTCACAAGGTTTATTTGCAAAAAATCCCCAAAATAAAATTGAAGGATTATTCGGAATATTGTTGACAATTTATCTTTCGAAGCTTTACAATAAAAATACAAACAGAGAACATAGTTCACTATTTATAGAATGTGAGGCGTTATAAGATGAAACTTATTACTTTTAACCGTGAAGGAATCTCCCGAACTGGGGCAATAGTTGATGGAAAAGTAGTCGATTTAAATTTGGCTTATCGAGCTTTACTAGAGTCAGAGGGGAAAATTCGGGCAACTCAAATTGCTGAAGCTTTTGTACCTGCTGACATGAATGGTTTTTTACAAGGTGGTCAAGACAGTCTAAACCTAGCAACCAAAGCAATTGATTATGCTCTTCACAAGCGCAAAGATGACGGCTACAAACTATTATTCAATGTAAAAGACGTCAAGCTAGAAGCTCCAGTTCCAGCTCCTGGAAAAATGATTTGCGTCGGTCATAACTATCGCGAACATATTTTAGAAATGAAACGTGAACTACCACCATTCCCAGTTGTCTTTGCGAAATTTGCCAACACCGTGGTTGGTCCTCAAGATGACATTCCATTTTATCCAGTTTCCGAAAAATTAGATTATGAAGCAGAGTTTGCATTCGTAATCGGGAAACGGGCCAGAAATGTATCCCAAGCAGACGCCCTAGATTATGTAGCTGGATACACAATTGTAAATGATGTTACTTACCGCGATATCCAACAACGTACATTACAATGGCTCCAAGGAAAAACAGTTGAAGGCAGTGCTCCGATGGGTCCCTGGTTAATTACAACTGATGAGTTAACAAATCCATCAGGCCTAGAAGTCGTTCTGACAGTGAACGGAGAGGAGCGTCAACGTTCTAACACGCAAAATCTAGTATTCTCAGTTCAATATCTTGTTGAATTCCTATCCAATCTTATGACCCTTGAACCAGGTGATGTAATCCTAACCGGAACACCGGGTGGAGTCGGATTCGCTCGCAATCCACAAGTATTTCTAAAGGATGGCGATATCGTAAAAATTGAAATTGAAAAAATAGGTACGCTTGAAAATCGCGTCAAACAATTTGCGGAGGTTTTAGTTTAATGACAAATGCTACAGTACTAGATTCAATCCAAAATCTTAAATCGTCAATTGATCGCATTATTAGCACAGTAGAAGCACTCCCGGAGGAAGCAGCACGTCTGAAGCCCACCGAACAAGAATGGTCAATTGTCCAAATCGTTTCCCATCTCACCGAAGCTATTCCCTATTGGCTTAGTGAAATTCAGCAACTTCAGCGAAAGCCTGGAACAGAATGGGGTAGAGGAATCCAAGATGAAGCCCGCCTGCTAGCAGTAAGTAATACTGACATGTTAGAGATATCCTTTCTATTGCAAAAATTTGAGGCTACCAAACTCCAACTCGAAAACGTACTTAGCTCACTTACTGTAGAACAAATTACCGCTGAAGCACCTAGTCGTAATCCGCGGTTTGGCACCAAACCTCTTCTCTTTATCATTAATCACCTACTAGTCGAACATGTAATCAAGCATGAAGGCCAAATTCAACGTAATTTATCAAAAGTAAAAAACTAAGCAATCAATTAGGGCAACATTTCCAGTAGAGCAACAAATCTACTGGAAACGCACCTAGAAAGGGAGGAACTGGCTATGACAGAAACGGTCGATTTTATGAAAAGTAAGCTCGTTCAGGATTTTACCAAAGATATTCGTCAATACAATTTGGGGCCACTTTGGGAAGCAATTCCAGAACTAATGCATCACACACCAGAACCACAGGCCCAAGCATATCTTTGGAAAGGTGAACTTCTTCATAAGAAGCTAATGGAGGCTGCCCAAATTTTCACGCCAGAACGCGGCGGTGAAAGAAGAGCCATTTACCTCCAAAATCCTGGGCTGGATTATCGTCAGCCATGGGGATGGGCATCAACGACCCAGACACTCTATGCAGCCGTACAAATGCTTCAACCAGGTGAAAAAGCACCATCACATCGGCATTCCCAAAATGCCCTCCGTTTTATTACCAACGGTGAAGGCGCTTACACAATCGTTCAAGGCCAACGAATCTTTATGGAGGAAGGCGATTACCTAATCACTCCCAAAAATCTTTGGCACGGCCACGAGCACTTAGGCGATAAACCAATGATTTGGATGGATTGCTTAGACATTCCCGCCGTTTACGGAATCGGTGCAACCTTCTTCGAACACTATACAGAACAACTTCAAGCACCCGAGCTTCCAGATAATTATGGAGCACAGCGCTATCAAGGCGGAATGGTTCGGCCGATATCCGACCGGATTCCCAGCATAGCTCCAGTTGGTCAATACAAATGGAATCCAACCATGGCAGCAATTGAAGGACTAAGTCACTTTGAGCCTGATGAATACGATGGCTTTGCGGTTGAATACATCAACCCATCAAACGGCGAAACAGCCAATCCAACCATTGCCGCTTGGATGCAGAAGCTCCCAAAAGGCTTCCATACCAAAGCGCATCGCCACACACACGCATCCATCTACCATGTATTTAAAGGATCAGGCCACAGCATCATCAATGGAATTCGCTTTGACTGGTCAAAAGGAGACTACTTCGTCATTCCAAACTGGGCATTACACGAACATGTTGCCGACGAGGATTCCTACCTATTCTCAACCAATGACCTACCTATCATGGAAAAATTCAAAGTAGAACGCTCCGAAGTATATACCAAAAACAACGGCTATCAAACAGTAACCGGAGAATTCAAGCCGATTTTAGGTTAATGGGGATTGACCTAAGTATTGGCGGAAAACATTTTTTATAAAAGGCTGTGTTTATGTTCAATATTGATTTTACAAACTTAGTTGATTGGAGCGGAAGGCACGAAGACTCCTGCGGGAGTACGGGGCA
>CALCRD010000490.1 GCA_937894355.1 uncultured Bacillus sp. | reverse complement strand
CAAAATCCGCGCCGCTATCTTTTATGCGCTGCTCCCATATTTCGTTTAGCTCCATATTGGCTCCTTTTATTGTTATATCCATGTAATCACTTTTCCACCAACCGGTGGCCGCGACTGCGGTTAGGTTTTTACCTTTCAGTTTGTTCGGTCATTAATTCCCATCTCATTCCAAACTTATCTATTAGTGATACAAAACACGATGAATAAGACGTGCTTTTCATTGGAGTAATAATAACTGCATCATCCTTTAGTAAACTAAATGCTTTTTCAACTTCATCGGCGGTATCAAAAGTAACCACCAGTGATAACGAGTTACCTGGGATATGTTCATTTTTCTCAGTAATATCAGACATCATTATTCGAGTTTCACCAATCATTATCTCAGCATGGTACACATACTCGGAATACTTTTTTATATAATTCAATTCCTTCCATACAATTTCCGAGAAAATGAAAATTGGGTGTAACAATCATCTGTTTCTCCCCTTTGTCTAATATTCATATGCCTTGTTCTCTTTATTACTAGCTCCTCTAGCTGTTGCAAATATAATTTTAATTCCTTGTTTGCGAACTCTATTTATTATACCAATGGTATACTTAGATATAGATCCAAATTTCTGCTTACCCGCATATTTCTCCATTATTAAATCTAATGCCTTTATTTTCTCTCTTTGATCTTCAATAAAAACCACTTTCCCTTGCCCTATTACACCCAAATACCTCATACCCCAGTTACATGCCTTTCTTCCTGATTCAACTTCTTGATTTGGCATCATGAATTTACTTTCCGCACGCTTACGTAAATCCTGCGGTTAGCCGACGTCGCGTCCACCAGCATCAGACATGGAGGGCATCGAACATTCCTTTACCCTCCCCAACCATTCTTTGACAAGAGTCTCAAAAACCTTCTCTTGTTCAATCTGAAGATTATGCCCGGCCTTATCTAACACGGCAAACGTAGCACGGGGATAATTCCCGAGGATCTTCCAAGCATCCTTGTAACCTACGACATCATCCTGATGACCCAATAGGATAAGTGTAGGTTTATCGAAAGGCCTATCCATACTGTCGACATCAAAGCTTAACTCATATCCAATCTCCTGGAATCGGGCCAAAAAGCTATAATCAGCTATTTGAAGAGCCGGGAGAATCTCCTCTCCATATCTCAACCAGGTTCTTTCATTTTGAACAACTAAAGACCTAAAATGATCCTTCAGATCATCTTCCAGTTCATTTAACATTTCTTGGTTCTCTATGATAGGTTTAAACAAAGGCAAGTCCCTCTTGGTTCTGTCTGGAATAATACATGGACATATGAGCAATAAACCATCGATCAATTCAGGCCTTTTTGTTAAGATACCCCTCGCCAAGTATCCACCGTATGATTCTGTGGCTATTACAAATTTTTGGTTAGGGATGATTTTGTCAACAAATTTCAATATGCAATCCATTAAATCGTCAGCACAACTTATCCATGATGGGGCTTTAGTTTTCCCCATTCCAGGAAGATCGAAATAGATCCTCATCCAATTGGAGGTGCCATGAAATACAGGTTCCATACACCCTTTCATGAGCCTATGGTCAGGGGTAAACCCGTGAATCATCAGAATAGGTTTACCAGAACCTTTTATCTCGAAATAGAACTCGCAATCCCTCTCATTATGATCCATAACACAGCTCCTTTGGATCTTTTAGTGTTTGCTACACAGCGCGGTACGATGCCGCGATTGGTCCTAATTTAGGGGATGATTTAACCTTTCATCGCTACAAAAAATCTTTTTTCTTGATCCAAAATAAGACCCCACCTATACTTTTCTTTCAATTACAATCTTCTTAATGGAAAGAACATATATCCTTGCCCATCTTCCGGGCAATTAAAATCATATTCCATTTAAGTGACATGGCAACAATCAACGATTAGCTCTTTCTAACAATATCCAAACTATGGTGTGTTACACCCACCATATCAGAACGTTCACATATAGAAAAATGATACTTTAAGTATATTTTAAATAATTCCTCATCCATAGAGTCAATCGTATCCCTCATGAAGTTGGTAGCTAAATCGGTTGCGACATAATGAAGTCTACTAACCTCAAATCGCTTCATTAATTCATCAATATCCTCCTTGCGATATAGTTCAAATATTTCTTCAGGCGTTGAAAAAGCTTTAAATGTTTCAATGTCAAGTAGTCCTTTATCCACCAAGGTATCAATGTTCCCTTGGCGAAAACCGTAACAAATAACCGAACCATCGCTAATACAGTATGCCGTAAATAACAGTCCTCTCTTTTTAGTAACACGAAGCGCCTCTGACAAAGCTTTTATCTTATCGTTTCCGGTAAAGAGATGATACATTGGTCCAAGTAAGAGTGTTATATCATAAACATTATCCTCTATGAATGATAAGTCTGTAGCATTACCTTTCTGAACAGTAACATTTATATCTGGACTTATATTCCCTTTAAAAATATCAATGTTATGTTGTATCAATTCCACTGCATCAACTGTATATCCCTGATTTGCAAGAGTAAGTGAGTATCTTCCAGTCCCTGCACCAATCTCAAGAATCCTTGCCCCAGTAAATAAATACTTCTCAATATAACGCATTGTCGTTAAGAATTCTACCTTCCCATGATTAGAAAGTAATCGGCCTTCCTCATCATAATTATTATAATAATTTTCCAAATATCCAATCACATCCAAATATACCAACCCCGTTATTTTTACTTTGTAATTACGCTCAAATGCAGTCCACAGGAATATATGTTAAAACTCTCTCTAACACTTTATTCTCCCACAATTAGGGCGGACGTTCTCCATAGATGCACAATTACCAAAAAAGAGTGCGAATTATAAAAAGCATCCTTTTCTATTAAAGTTTACAATTTCGTATTTTATACCTTCCGAACCCTTAAAAAACAGGGCATAATAATCATCACAATACTCTGGATACAGTTTGGGTTCATAGAACGTGAATCTACATGAAACGCAAGATGATGAAGTGAACCAGGTTTCCTTCTGTTTATTATTTCTTTCTATAGGCCGAACGAGTGGTTTGCCTTTTTTAAGATGTAATCTTTCATCTTTTTTTCTTTAAGGACTTGACATAGCTGGTCTGTTAGACGCCGTTCATGCCACCCTAGAAACCATGGACGGTTAATTATTTTTCAATCCATTTCTTTAACATTCTACAGCGTTCAATTCTTCCTAATTTCAGATATGCTTCATATTCGTATTTTAAATCCAATACAGGCAGATCTATATTATTAACTTTTACAAACTGCCTATATCTTGTTAAATCTATTGGTTCCTCCCACTTTCCGTCAACAATTTTTTCGATATCTCCCATTATCTCAACTTTCAAGCCCTCAATTACAAAAACTCCGAAATGAGATCTTATCTTTTCGGTTGAACTAAATTCAACCTTCTTTCTAATATTGTTGACAAATTGCTTTTCAATTTCATATGCTCCAGATTTATTAGTTTGAATATCAATATCATCTGGAATAACAGGTAATCCTTGAAGTGCAAAAGCGGTACTTCCTGTTATAGCCCAAATAATATCCGTGTTTTTTAATCTTTGATAAATCTTTTCCAATACTATTAGGTGTCTTTCCTCAACCATCTTTACTCCTTGTCTTCGGAACCAGCAAAGGATGGCTGGTTTTCTCACAATTAGTATGAGGGGCGTCTAACGTCCGGCATTGCCGATGTTCACGCGGCTTAGAGGTGCAGTCCAAACCTTAGTGCGACGTCACTTGGGTTTGGACAAGCCGTTCCCGACGCTTAGCCTCGTGAATATGGGTCGGGGCGTCGTCAGCTTCTTTTTTACTAACCGGCGCGGAGCCAGGAATGCCATGTTATGCAATGTCACGCCCCCCAATAGCTTTTCTTAAATAAATAACATAAAGGTATTGTAGCTATTAAAATAGCTGAACCCATCCCTAAATTCATGCAAAGAAAAACAACTACGGATTTATCCAACAAATATCCGATTGCACCCAAAAACATCATAACCCCATTTGACAAGAATGCATACTTGATAACCTTTTCAATTTTGGTGTTTCCAAGAGCTAATCCAGCAAAAATACATGATAATCCAAAGAAAATCGTCCACCCTAGCATATTAATTGCTGCCATTCCTGATATTGGGTTAGCTTGAATAAACTGCTCAAGCCCATTCGTTTGACCTATATCAAATATCTGGTTTGTTGTCTAAATTGACATAATATAGTTCTCAAAGTTTGTCCAT
>CALCRD010000489.1 GCA_937894355.1 uncultured Bacillus sp. | reverse complement strand
ATAGAAAAGAAAAAAGGTGATGAAATGACTTGTGGTAGCCACTCGAATCAGTTTACTTGTGTGAGAAATGTTCCGATTTTTAAAGAGCTTAACGAAGAGGAGCTTACGGTATTACAAAAGACGGTGAGGCACCAAGCCTATCAAAAGGGTGAATATATTTTTCAAGAGGATGAGCCTTCAAATACGCTTTATGTTGTTCATACTGGAATGGTGAAGCTGGTGAAGCTTTCGGAGGAAGGAAAAGAACAAATCATCCGTATCCTATTTCCAGGGGACTTCTTTGGTCAATATGCATTATTAGAAAATAAACACCATTATGCTAATGCCGAGGTGTTGGAAGAGGCAAAGGTATGTCTCATTCACAAGGATGATTTTCGCACCGTGTTAGAACGTAACCCAAGCATGGCCCTAAAATATATGATGGTTTTAAGTGAACGCCTACAGTTAGCGGATGAGTGGATTGGGGCAATCAGCTTAATGGAGGTGGAGAAGCGACTGGCAAAGGCCTTATTAGCATTTTTTGAAAAGGAGCAAAAGAAAGAGTTTGAATTACCAGTATCCAAAAAGGACTTCGCCGCCTTAATTGGCACAACCCCAGAAACCCTTAGTCGAAAACTAGTCTCCTTACAATCACAGAAAGTTTTGCAACTCAATGGCAGAAAGACAATTCAACTTTTATCACTTGAAACATTAACAGAAATGGCCAAATCCTAGAAGCTTGAAGAATCTAGCCTTGAAAAAGGTGCCCATTACGTTAACATTCATAGGTCGATAAAAAGGAAAAGGCCGAATCCAATAGGGATTGGCCTTTGTTAATTTAGTCAAACCTATTTAACTGTAATAAAAATGTAGGCCTGCCGGATGATTATCAGTGTGGCTATTCCATTTTTAAAGTGAGTAAACGGAAATGTCCAGGACTTAATTGATTGAGAACGCAATCCAAACCAAGTTGCTCAATAGCAGCAACAAGCGGCTGTGCAGCGTGTGGCAGATGAATTTCAAACACCGTTCCTTTTGCTGATTGGCGGATGGTTTCAATGATTTCATTGCGAGGATGCATCCCCTTTTTAATCATTTCACGAACATCGATAATCATCCGAATTCCATCTTGTTTTACTTGAAGCATGATAAGCTCCCCCTTTAGTTTCCGTACTTTACAATCTATTTATACTATAGATTCAATCAGGATTCCTTGATATATATCAAGCCAGAGATGAACACTGCCAATATCGGATCACCAAAATGGCCTAAACTAAGGTAATGATACTTTTTATTGTTCTGTTGGAAAAAACATACATAATGTAGGTTTTTATTGCCAACAATAAGTTGAATAATAAAAAGGAGTGATTCATTTGCGAAAGTATTTATCGAGTATTATGGTTAGTTTGCTGCTATCCTTTGCGATGGTCCCGCTTGCTCATGGGGAAAATAACCCTAATAAGCCAAAACAGGATCAAGGTCAAGACCAAACACGACAACCCCAACCAGAGGTTAAGTTGACTGAGGCCCAAAAAACCGAGTTAGCAAAATTACACAAAGATATTCTTGAGAAAAAGAAGGAAATGGTTAAGAAGTATGTTGAATTTGGTGTGATTCCAGAAGACAAAGGTCAAATGATGATTACTCATTTTGAAAAGCATTATGAAATGCTAGAACAAAATGGCTTTGTGTTAAGACCAATGCCACATCAGCATCCAAAGGGTGCAACCCCAAGTAAGCCGAAGCCACAACAACCATAAATAATAATGAAAGGAGCTCAGTCATAATAAAGACTGAGCTCCTTTTTGTTGTTTAGCTGACTATGAAGCCAGAACTGCTGGAAATTTCCTTAGTCAATTTTCTTAAGCGGTTTTTCGGCCGGACCGTCAATCACCACGCCTTCAATTGAAAACCGTGATCCATGGCAAGGACAATCCCAGGTGCGGTCACCATTATTCCATTCCAGCTCACAACCCAAATGGGTGCAAGTTGTATCGACAATATGTAAATGGCCTTCAGGGTCCTTGTAAGCTCCAGCTCGTTCCCCGTCAACAAGGACCACGGAACCTTCATCATTACCGAGATCTTCAGGGTGTCTTTGGACAATCTCAAATTTCCCTTTGACTAGGTGCTTAGCCACATCAACATTATTTGCGATCAAGTTTTTTACATCAGGATCGGCATGAAACCTTTGCGGGCTGTAAAGCTTTTCGTAGGGACTAGTTCTACCCAAGATCATTTCAGTCAGCAATAAAGAGGCTGCTGTTCCGTTGGTCATGCCCCATTTTCGGTAACCAGTGGCAACAAAAATATTAGGGTTACCACCCGTAATTTTTCCGATATATGGAACCTTATCGGTAGTTGTTAAGTCCTGAGCTGACCAACGATAGGGAATTTCTTTAATTCCAAAGGTTTCATCAGCAAAGGTCTCTAGAGCCTGATAATGTTTTATCGTGTCAATCCCCTGCCCCGTTTTATGGTTGTCACCACCAATAAGAACCAGCTTGTCACCATTGTGGTTTGTAGACCGGATTGAGCGCGCGGGCTGCTCGGCATTAATGTACATCCCGCCGGGGAATTCTTTAGTTGTTTTCACCGCAAGGATATACGAGCGGTCGGCATACATTCTAGCAAAATAAAAGCCAGCTTTATCCTCAAACGGAAATCGAGTGGCAATGATTAAATGCTGACAAGAAACCGTAGCCCCATTTTTAGAAATAACCTTGGGTTGTGGTCCGGTTTCAATATCAATGGCTGTTGTGTTTTCGAAAATTTTACCTCCGTGAGCTGTCATCTCCTGAACGAAGTGAAGTAAATATTTTAGCGGATGAAACTGTGCTTGATTTTTCATCATTAGAGCACCTTTAACCTCGAATGGAAGCGGCGTGGAGTCGCGATACTCACCAGCAATCCCTAGTTTCTCATATGCTGATAATTCGTTTTTGAGCTTTTGAATATAGTCAGGTGATTGGGTATAAATATAGGCATCCTCTACCGAAAAATCGCAGTCTATCTGGTGCTCCTTAATCTCCCTCTCGATAAATTCCATCGCTGAATGGGCGGCTTGATAATACAGCTTGGCGCTGTCTTCACCAAGACTGGTGATGAGCTCATCATAAATAAGCCCATGCTGAGCGGTAACTTTTGCCGTTGTATGACCGGTTGTCCCGTTTAGGATTTTACCGGCTTCAATAATAGCCACTTTTAAGCCTTGTTTCGCTAATAAATAAGCACTTGTTATTCCAGTGATTCCTCCACCGACAATGGCCACATCCACAATGGTGTCCTCTGAAAGTGGTGGAAATGTTGGTAATGTAACAGAATCGCGCCAATAGGGCTCTGGAAACTGGGGAAATCGATTATTGTTAACCAAAGATAACTCCTCCTAAGCAAAATATGGAATGCTATTAGTAATTTTTCCTATATTTCCAAATTCATGTGCTAAAGAATTTGTTTTTAGGATTGCCGAAAAAAAATGAAGTTCGCTATACTAGAAATGATAAACAAAGGAGCGGTTAATATGGCATTAGCAAAAACAAATGCAATGAGAATACTTGATTCACAAAAAGTAAATTATCATATATATACCTACGATAATAAGGATGGCAAAATTGATGGACTATCCGTAGCTGAGAAAATTAGTAAAGACCCTTTAATGGTTTATAAAACTTTAGTAGCCCATGGAACAAGTAAAAGTATTTATGTGTTTGTTATTCCGGTTGGGCTTGAGCTCGATTTAAAAAAGGCAGCTAAGGCGACTGCGGAAAAGAAGATTGAGATGCTAGCAGTGAAGGATATTCAGAGTCATACCGGTTATATTCGGGGCGGTTGTTCTCCGATTGGTATGAAAAAAAACTACAGCACCTTCATCGATGAGAGTGCCCTACTATTAGAAACCATTGTTGTAAGTGGTGGGAAAATTGGCGTTCAAATTGAAGTAGATGTTGAAAGCTTGAAGAAGTTGACGTCGGCGGTGTTGGTTGAACTGGTAAAATAGCATGTCT
>CALCRD010000488.1 GCA_937894355.1 uncultured Bacillus sp. | reverse complement strand
TTAAACACTTAACCGAAATAGAAAGATACCAAATTGAAATATTACTTAAGGAAAAGCAGCAATCCAGGGCAAAAAGGACCCTTATCGGTCGAGTGGACAGTGAAACCGGCGAGATAGTCCCCACAGACGGCAGAGGTCGAAAAAATAAAGAAGTGTCTGAGACTGCAAAAAGAGGTCCCGTCCCATCGGTTCAAACCTCAAGATTTTTCTACGGAGCAACTTATCTGCTGGATGTTATCGGCGAAAAGCTCGGTATTACCGAAGATTTAAAACAATGCTTTCCAAGCATTTATCGCCAGACACTTTCGATTGTGTACTACCTGATCTTGGAGGACAAAAACCCCCTTTATTGTTTTGAAAAATGGAGTAGCTTACATAAGCATCCTTATGGTAAGAACATCACCTCGCAGCGAAGCAGCGAAATCTTTGCATCCATCACCGAAGAAGCAAAGAACAAGTTCTTCCGACTGCAAGGGAAAAGGCGGATGGAAAAGGAGTTTTGGGCATACGATATCACTTTCATTTCCAGCTATTCTGAGCATCTACGCCAAGTGCAATACGGCAGAAATAAAGAGGGCGATTCATTGCCTCAACTTCTTGGCATTGGTGTTTGGTGAAATCTCCAACCTTCCGTTTTATTACCGCAAATTGGCTGGGAACATCTCTGATTCTAAGACCATCAAAAATTTGCTTGTCGATTTAGACCTTCTAGGCTTTTCCAAAGTGAAGCTGGTCATGGACAGAGGTTTCTATAGTGAAGACAATATCAATGCCCTTTTTAAAGAACATTTAAAATTCCTGTTCTCCGCAAAGATGTCCCTTGCCTTCATCAGACAAGAACTGGACACTATCTACGACGAGTTTCGCACATTTGAACACTACAGTGAGAAATATGAGCTATATTACCATACAATACAAACAAAGTGGCATTATACGCAGTAGCGCTCATATAAAGGGGACACCCTCTCGGAGCCTAGACGTATCTATATCCACTATTATTACAACATTGATAAAGCTGCTGAGGACGAAAAAGCCTTTGACCGAAAGTTAATTGCACTGCGTCACGAACTGGAATCAGGCAAAAGCTTCCCGGAACATGAAAACCTCTACAAAAAGTACTTCAAGACGAAAAATACACCTAAGCGGGGTACTGCGGTCACCGTCAACGAAGAAGCAGTCGCCAAAGCTAAACGCTATTTGGGTTTCTTTGCCCTGCTGACCAATGAGACGATGGATGCCATTACTGCACTTGAACTCTACCGCAATAAGGATGTGGTTGAAAAGGCATTCGGCAATCTTAAGGAACGCCTTAACATGCGCTGCACATTGGTTTCCTCGGAGCAAAGCCTTGATGGTAAACTATTTGTAGAGTTTGTAGCCCTCATTTATCTTTCCTACATTAAAAAGCAGATGCAGGAGACGGAGTTGTTCAAAAATTATACTTTACAGAGCGCACTTGATAAACTTGACGTCATCGAATGTTTTGAAGCGCCTGGCCAGAAACTTCGTGTTGGTGAGCTTCTTGAGAAACAGAAGGAAATCTATATCAACTTGGGAGCTACCCCGCCTTCCTAGTTATGAGTTGGCGGGAATCCAGGATGTCTATCCTCCGAAAGTTGATTCACTCGTTACATTTCCCCCTACGGGGGGCCATTCCTGAAATGACGAAAAGAAAGCGGCAGGTAAAAAAATTAGGCCGTCCCTGGTTTTTTGATTGTAACGCGAGGACTGCGGTAAATTCAAGGCTAGAACAACGCTTGCTTTGCTCGGCCTAGACTTTCCCCGGCCCGCATTTTCTCATCCAAATTCAGGTAAGGCGGCTGGAATAGGAAAGTGAAGGTTTTCTGCGATAGAAGAAATTTTATGCCACGGGTAGAAAATCTTTAAAAAGAGCATTAGGGGCGATTTTCATAAGCCGTTAATCGCGAAAAATATTTTGGATTGTTACTAACTGGTAATTGCGAAACCCATTATTTAGCAGGTCTTTCTTTAAAAACTCTGGCGTGTCTAGTGCCATCTAGTTAACGCTCGGTGGTATGACAGTGAGTTAGGACGGTTTATTTCCGAAGATCCGGTTGGGGATCCGAATAACCCGAATTTTTACGTATATGCTGCCAATAATCCTTTGGTTTATATTGACCCAACAGGATGTTGGAACGAGGATTCCAAGTGGTATAAGCCATGGACGTGGTTTAACAAATCTGATGATGGTGAAAGCGGAGGAGGTTCTCCTTCTGGCTCTCCCTCAAGTTCGGGAAGCCCATCAGTAAGTCCATCTAAGCCTGTAGTTAATCCTGATGAACCTAAAAAAGATTCAACTGAATCAGAAAAACCTAAAGAGTTATTAATTGAAGTGGTTGATCTTGTTGGAAGAACATCACCGGTTGTAATGAGATTGGTTAGCTTTACGATTGAGGATAAATTTAAAGCCATGGCAAAGGAAGTGAAAGACGCTCTGATACCTTTTAGATTGGATGATGGATTTAGGAGTACTACTAAACAGAGTCATTTTTACCGAATAAGACATTCAGATAATTCGGAGGATAGGGAGGATCTTAAAAAACATGGAATAAAACAGGGAGTTAACAAGCCGGGAAATAGTTTTCATGAGGCGGGGCTAGCCTTTGATGTTGACACAACCATTTTGACCGAGGATCAACAGACAAAACTTACAAAAATCGCAAACAAGCATGGATTTTATCAAATAATTTCTAATGAGCCATGGCACTTTGGTTATGTAGGCGAAAAGCCTCCCAATACCGCCCTTTCTGAGCCTGCATTGAGAGAACCTGTTGCTAAATCTCTTGGTTTGAACAGTTTGGGATCAAATGGTGGAAGCACACCAGAAAGCATATATAGATCAAGGATATCCAACATATAAATGTCAATATGGCAATGATTTATAATGTAAGGAGGGAATAAAGTTGCAAAGACACGTTATTTTTCTTATCATAGTGATTTTATTTGGTGTAGCCTTTATAGTTTATTCAAAAGGCGATGATACAGAAGCAATAAAATATATTGATCTTGTTCGGGCTAGGTCAATAGAAATGAATGAATATGATAAGCATGATCCGGAATTAGAGAAATACACAAAAGAAGGAATTTTACTCGAATCTAGTTTTAACGATCTAAAAGTGTATTTGAGCTATGTAGAAGAAGGATGCTATTTAACAATTATATGGGGTAATTTGAAAAAAGAGATTAAAATGGAAGAGGGTTTTAGCTATTTAAAATGGCGCCCTAATCACCCAAGCTTTATTTATTCCCAGTTTTTGTATGATAGTGGGGGAGACTTTGGAGAGTGTTCGTTGCAATATGTTACTGTAAGCGCTTCAAAAAAAGCAATAACACTCGAAGACAAAGTAATCAGTCCAAGGCAAGCAGATACCGATTTGGCATGGTCAAACGACGGTAGGTATTATGTTTATTCCGAGTATTCTAGTTTAAGAATTAAGGATTTTGAAACAGGAAAGGTTTGGGCAAGTAAATTAATTTTACTAGATACCAAGAAAGGGAAAGTAGAAATTAAGGAGAAACAACCAAGAGAATTAGGAGGATTTTACTGGACAGATCAGGATAAGAGGATACGATTTTTATGGAAAAGCCATCCAAACAGAGATTCTCCGGACGGTTATGTGGAAATCGATGTTGAACAAATTGGTCTTTAAGAAAACTTACGATAAGGATAGTTTCCTTAAAGCATGAAACTGAATCAAGGGTCGCTCGACATAAGAAAGTTTATCCGATTCCGCGAAAGAGAAAAGGGAGGAGTAGCGGAATCCGATAAACTTCTCTTATGTCGCCTGTCCGGAAAGAGGGAGGCAAGATTGCGGCCAGGACCGCCTACACATCGCCCGGCGTCGGCATCCTGCCTGACCGTCGTCCATGACGGTCCACCGGGCTGAAGTCCACCCTGCCCACCCGGAGTCGAATTGATAAGAAAGCCCCCCGTCTGTCCCTCAAGGGACGCCCAAGAAAACATAAGCCCGGAAAAGTAGCGTGAATACCGTATCTTTTCCGGGCTTTTATCTACCCTATAGGCTTCCCTTGAGGCAGACGGGTGAATACTCAAACTGCGATTACCTCGGGTGGGCGGGGAGACTGAGCGCGTCAGATAATA
>CALCRD010000487.1 GCA_937894355.1 uncultured Bacillus sp. | reverse complement strand
GCTTTCTTTTTTTACTCTATCTTCCAATGTAAACTTTGAGTGATAACAAACAGGATTCAAGAAACTTAATTGCTCATATAATTCCTGACATTTTGCAACATTGTTAACAACCACGAGTGTTTTTTTCCCATCATATACTGACTTTTTAATATCTAAAATTGCATCATCAATAAATTTGTTACATGTAGTATACTTATTTCTGCATGAGTTCAGTAGAAAATCGTCTTTTATTACTTCTACGGAAGAAAAGGCCTTTGATAAAAGATTAACTAGATAAGTAGGCATAGTTGCACTCATAAGCATGAACCTGGTTCCCAGCTTAGAAAAATGTTCAATCGATTTTATAATTAGTCCCAATGTCCATGAGTCGTATGAATGTATTTCATCAATAACTATAACGGCATTAGCTGCATTTGCTTCAACAAGCGTCCATTTCCCATGATTGAACCCTGTTACCAGCAATTGATCTATTGTAGCGATGGTTGCAGGTTTTATAAAGGATTTATCAAAGAGCACATTTCGTCTTTCTTTTGGATTATCCTCTTCTTCCTGGAACATAAAAGAAGCTGTAGAATGCGTTAATCCTACATTTTCCTCCCCGAAATAATCCTCCAGACGCGAAAATATGCTATTTGCTGTGACCATTGTTGGCAACAAATAGACTAATTTACCTCCGCCCATATTCTCAAGATTATTTAATGCCCATAAGAGCGATGCTTCAGTTTTTCCACTGCCGGTTGGTGCAATTGCAATTACATGATCTAATGTGCTGGCACATCTCTTTTGAAAGTCTGTCAAACCTGTGAAATCAATATTCTTCAGTTCACACCTTTTTCTAATTTCTGAAACCAATTCTGTAGATTTAGTTTGCAAACAGTAGTTAATATCCGAACCTGAAGAGCCATGCCAGTCTGAATAGTGCAATATGGCTTTTAAAAGCAGGTAAGTTGGCCTTATTGCCTTAGAATTATTTTCTTCTTGGAAAATTTTTGCAATAAAATTATTCAGGAATTTACTTGCATTTTTGTATGGATCTATAATTTTAGTGTTCAGTTTAAAAAGAGGATCTAGGAAATCATAGCCTTCTTTTTCAAATATTTGTTTTGCCAAAAGCAATGCTTGTTTTTCTCCATCTTCAATTATAGACGGTGTTTCGTTTATTCTTTCTTTTTCAAAAAAAGACATATTTGGATTGATTGCTTTATGGTGACCTAAAACAGCAAGAGCTTCAACTGGAAGTTTCCCAACCAATGGACCTTCCTGTTGCATTAAAGCAGCACTACCATAGGCAGCATATATGAAAGATACAAGTTCATGCCTGTAATTTTCACGATAGTCAAAATGGTAACCTTTTTGCTTTGCAACCATCATTTGCTGAAAGATGTCCGTACATTTTCCAATATCATGTAAAACTACACTTAGAAGAGAACTCATCAAAAAACGTCTTTCGTCAAATCCGAATTCCTGACTGAATCTTTTAATTTGATCCCTTTTTGCTTGGACTGTCTGTTTCCAGGCTCTATAAGAAGCATTAATATGTTCTTCATATGATTGGTCAGGTTTAGCCCAAATGATATTATTCATAGCAGCACAACATTTCTTCCATTTACAGTATATCCATCAATCTCTGTTTTCAATTTTACGGGAGTACTTATATAAGTAAACTTTTGACGTTCACTCACTCTTCTTTCATCTCCTTGAAAAGTGAATCTTGTAGGCAAAAGGACTACTTGAGGTGTGTTTACTGTTTTAACTATTGGGAGTTGGCTAAAATCAATATCATTTTTATAAAGCTGAGATATATCGCCGGGCAGAACCGTACACTCAAATTTATTTAGTTTACACTGCTTCTCTTCAATAATATCTCCAACCTCACATATTTTAAATAAATCATCACTGTTTCCAACAGTTAAAGGATATACAGGTGATAAAAATGCGGACCTTAAATGTTCTAATTTTTCAAGCTCATTACATCCGAAATAGAATATGAAAAAATTGTCGAATAGATATTCTCGGATAAGGATACTGTATTGCTTACGATTTTTAATGTCATTTTCAGTGTAGTTCTTTTCTTTACCCGTAAGCTTCCTATAATTCCAGAGGTCACGCATTAAGCCTTTATTGAAACCGTAAACTCCAACTAAAAAACCTTGGTCTTCTACTAATTTATGTATGTCTTCTAGACTCAATCCCATAGCAGCTCCCATCATCCCAATTATTGTTGTCTTTGGGGGCAATGGAAGTGTTTTGTGGAATGTATGAGTTTCTGGAGACCGGAAAGAAGCAGTTAGTGATACTCCTTCCATTGAAAAGATAAACATAGCTATCACTGCTGATAATATTCATCGATCCATTTTGCCATCTCTTCAAATGCTTCCCCTAGAGATTTTGCATTCGCAATGTCATTAACGAAAAATCCTTTTCTCATACCAATAACTGAAGAGATTATTTCAGGTTCATAATCGTTTAGAGTTTCTTCTATAATCGGAACATTAATTCCATTTTCTTCAAGTTTTACACTTTCAAGAAAAATTGGATTTTTTACATTGAGCATTGCTGCAACTACAAACTTTGGAGCGATATCCGCAAGAAATCTAGTTTGTCTACCTGAAGCCCATAGGTTTTTAATTGCTTTAAGTAGATCTTTAACCCTTGCTGCTTTTTCAAGGCTGTCTATATCTTCCTTGAATCCATCACCTTTTCCAATTCTATCGAGCTCGATTAATATAGTCCCCCTATACAAACCAGAGTGAATCTCAGTTTCAAAGATGTTAGGATCACCACCAGCTTTTACGCCCATGTAATTTGTACCAAAGTCTAAATCCCCTTGATAAGGATTCAATGCTATCAAAGGTGAGACTCTTACTACGGATGTTCTCTTAGTAGATCCCCCTTTTGTATTCCCATCTCCACTCTCAGTGCCCATATATCCGAAAAGATCGTCATCAATATACTTGTTGGGTTCTTGCTGGGTAGTAGCAGCTCCCTTTGCTTGAGATGCAGCAACTCCTTCCGAGAGTTCTCTACCCAATACTCCAAGTTGATTTCTCAATGCCCTTCGAATAGCCTGAGATGATACGTAAGGATATTGCTCAACGCCTACAGATATTTTTTTGATGTTAGACATATTATCTGCTTCTTTATCCGATCCATTCAACGAAGCAAATGATACTGGCGTTAAATATGTCAAAGTCAATGCTTTTGCAGATTTCATCTTTCTTATTCCTCCATTCTATTTGTGAAATTAATTTTGACTTTTTGCATTAAAGGTATTAAGTGCAGCAATCATACAAAATTGTTTGAATTCTAGAAAATTTCTCTCAAATTCTTGCCCTTTTACATACAAGTCAGCTGTAACCAGCGCTCCATATTTGATCTGAATTCGATTAATTTCATTTAAGAAATCTTCTGGTTTTCTTGTTTTTCTCAACCTGAAAAGATCGCCTTTACCTTTGCGACCAGCAGAAGCAACACTAAATCCAATTGTTTTTCCCAAACTAACTGCTGTATCAATAATTGCTTGATCCACTTTCTCATTCGCCTCCTTCAGTATTTTCTCATATTCGATAACGAAATCATGTATGGGCTTTATGTATTGTTTTTTTGACTTGTTAATGTGAAATGCATGCTGTTCAATGAGTTCAACTATACTTTTTTTCTTAAGAATACGCTCACAAACTTTGTTTCTCATCATTGATTTATTATCATTTTTAGTTTGATCATAATCAATAAGAGTCGCCATTACTTCTTTTATACTAATCTTACTTTTTTCGATTTTATCAAATAATCTGAATAGATAAACAGAATCATTAAATGGCCAGATCATTTGTCCCATTTGAGCGTCCCCTAAAGCCGTAGTATTTATTGTATAGAACTCTAATGGAGCTTTTGAAATAACCACATCAAAAAGTCTCTCAAAATCGAGTTCATGATCACCGTTATCTGTTGTTTTTTTGGATAGAACCGTCCAATACAAAGAATAGAGAAAAGTAAATAATTGTTCAAATGGTCGCTGGAAGTAGCCTCCAAGGCGATTTTCAAAGTTTTTTAGCAAATTAGGATCGTCTACTATATTTATAGCCTGAAAATCATCATATACTTCACTCATTTTAACCAAGCTTGAAGAATATGGGAAATATATGTTATAGCCTTCATTATTATATGCATAAAAACCATTTACTGGTACAAATTTCCCTAAAAAACTACATTTCCAGCAAACTTTTTCAGGGCTTCCACCATTAGAATTAAAGGATAATACTCCGGAAGATCCAGTAATCATAGGGTATACTGTACCCCCAATGTCAGTTAATGAATGAGAAGCTGTCCCACAAATGAAGCATTTTCCTTTTTCTTTTCCTTTCTTTACTTTTATTTCAACTTGAGGCTGGATTGCATTTGGCCCATCAATCAACAAATTATTCGCAGAGATCTTTAGCCCGGTTTCAGAAAGAAAACTGTCAAATCGATCTTGTAAATGTGAATATTCGGGAGGAAGTACTTTTTTCTTAATCTTTTTTCCTGCTTCATTCACTTCAATAGCATCATATTTGACCTGCTTTACAGTCATTCTTGGAGCTTTGTTGAAAATTAATCCAGCAACCCCCATAGATTTTACTTTTGGGAAGCGAACAAATTTTTCTTCTTTTGAATCGTAGTAAAACCCTTCATTTTTCTGCTTTTGTTTTTCTGTTGATTTATTATAATACTGATCTAAAAGTGACTCATAGGCTTTGTTGAATAGAGCAATAAGATTATCTTCACTTCCCTTAAAGGTAAGGCATTCATCAGTGAGATGCATTTCTACTTCCATTTCTGATGGATTTTCTTCTTTTGCTATTTTGTACAAGCCAAGTAATCCTGAATCCATCCAGAAATGGCTAAGTTTCGGAAAAGTAATTTCTGATGAAGCATCGTCATTTTTTTGATTTGCCATGGACATTACCTTCAAGTCTAATTTTACTGTCATATGTAATTTTTAGATCGTCCATGATTACACGGTTGATGTTTTATTTTCCAGTGTTAGAAATGCTTACACCTCGTGCATCAACGCTACTATACCTCATTGAGTTGCAAAAAGATATAATACAGCATTGTCAGAGGGGGTTTGGGAATAATATCAACCAAGTAATAGTGCACGACCTATTAAATATTTGAATAATATATGACTTTTTCAAGTTATTAATATTATCTATTTTTTATATTCGACTCTATATTTGTGAACCTTTAACATTAATTGTTATATCAATATATATACATTTCTAGTATTAATTATATTAATAAACAAATTTAATTAAAAAATACAATAATAAGTACATAGCAAAGCATTTAACCAAACCCCACAATAATAAGCATCTAATGACAAAGCTTACACTTATCTCCACAATCTATTCCCTTGAACCTGTTATCATCTGCGTGACAAGGCTATCCCCTTCAAAAATTATATTGCTATCAGAAGAAGGGGCGCCTGATAAGAAGATCCAATCCGAGGAAACGATTGAGAAGACTTTCAAAAATGCGCTTGAATTTGAGAAAAAGTATACATCTGTTTATGACACTGTGCGCGTAGCAAAAGATGTTACTGAACTGATTGAACAGGAACATGCCAGGGGCAACCAGGTGATTGTAAATGTGT
>CALCRD010000486.1 GCA_937894355.1 uncultured Bacillus sp. | reverse complement strand
GACGCTTGCGCTAGACACTAATCTAGTTTCAAAAAACTTATACTTTCTTTACTGTTAAAAATCGTCGGCAATCTAAGACTGATATTGCCGACGATTGATTGTTTTATTGCAGATAAACAGCCAGTTAATCATGAAGCTAAGTTTCAATTATAAGAACAATTTCTTAGCTTGTTCTGTTAATTGAACTAAAGTATCCTTGTTTACATCACTTTTCTCTAATTCCGCTAATAACGCGGTCACAAACTCCGTCTTTTCTGGATTGTTCCATTCCAAGGTTTTCTTACTCTCAACTTGCTCAACTTTAATACCAGCAGCTGAAAAAAGCTCTAAGGCGTATGGGTGATTTTTATAATCATCAGCGTAATACACTGTTTTTATACCAGCCTGAATTATCGCTTTGCTGCACTGCAAACAAGGAAAATGCGTTACATATATTTCTGCCCCTGAAGTCGGCACTCCGAACTTTGCACATTGTAATAATGCATTCATTTCTGCATGAATCGTTCTGACACAATGATTATCAATAACATAACAACCAGAATCAATACAATGTTCGCCCCCAGCAATCGAACCATTATATCCTCCTGCGATAATTCGTTTATCTCTCACGATTGTTGCGCCAACCGTCAATCGTGTACAAGTACTCCTTAATGCTAAAAGGTGACTTTGCGCAATAAAATATTCATTCCACGAAATTCGTTCCAAGAAATTTTCCTCCTTCACACTTTTGTGTCTTTAATAAGTGTAATGCCGATGAAAGAAGGCGTCAATCAGTCGTTATTTTGTCTTTTAATTTTTCAAATGTTTTTTCACCTATTCCGCTAATCGATTGAATATCCTCAATAGAATTAAACGGTCCATTGGTATTCCGGTATTCAATGATTGCTGCTGATTTCGATGGTCCAATACCTGGTAATGTTTCCAATTCACTGGCCTCAGCCTTATTAATATTGACCTTCCCTCCTTGCGATTTCCCTTCTGAAATACTCGGAATATCGACTGGAGGGACTTCACCAATTATTGGGATGTATATCACCATTTCATCCTCAACAACCAGAGCTAGGTTCATTTTTGTTTCATCTGCCCCCTGTTTAAATCCCCCTGCTCTAGTAATTAAATCAATCACTCTCTCTCCCTCTTGCGCTTCATACACACCTGGTTTTTCGATTGCTCCCTTGATATCAACCATAATCTTTTGCTGTTCTTTTTCGGAAGTGGGCTCAGGTTCATTTTTTGTCTCAGTGATTTCTTTTGTAGAATTTTCAATTGAAGTGGTGTTGCCAGATGAGGGTGGAGAAGGGGATAAAAAATAATAACATAATAATAAAGCGACCACGGCAATTAAACCAACATAAACCTTATTCTCTCTGATCCATTCTTTCAACAAGTACCATTCCTTTCAATAAGTTATATTCCTGGTATTAAATTCATATTGTTATATGAGAACCTGCTTGCGAAGGAGGGAAAACAATGAATATTGGAGTTATTGGTGTAGGTAATATGGGGAGAATCTTGACAGAGGCACTGCTTGATGAAGAAGCTATTTCTCCTTCGGCCGTAACAATCGTAAATCGAACCAAGAAAAAAGCTCTGGAGCTTAAAAATATATATGAAGAGATTACAGTTGCAAACAATGCAAAAGAGGTGGCTATCCTTTCTAATTTAATTTTTATTTGTGTAAAACCTATGGATGTCTCTGACGTAATTCATGATATTCTCCCATATTTATCTGATGATAAATGCATTGTTTCCATTACAAGTCCTGTTAGTGTAAAGCAGTTGGAATCTGTGGTGAATTGTTCAGTTGCCCGAGCAATACCAAGTATTACAAATCGAGCAAAGGCAGGTGTCTCACTGATTACTTTTGGAAATAACTGCAAACCTGGATGGAAGAAAAAGCTAACTCAATTATTCCGAAAAATTTCGGTACCTGTAGAAATTGGAGATAATGTAACTAGAGTGGCTTCAGATATTTCCAGCTGTGGACCTGCATTCTTCAGTTACTTGACACAGAGGTTTATCACGGCAGCAGTGAAGGAAACAGAAATTGACTATAATACAGCTGTTACCTTAACAAGTGAAATGTTAATCGGACTGGGGGAATTGTTAAAAAATCGATATTTTACTTTGCAGACCTTACAAGAAAAAGTTTGTGTAAAGGGCGGAATAACCGGTGAAGGAATAAAAGTTTTTGAAGAAGAATTGGGGGATGTCTTTGAACATTTATTTATGGCAACCCACCAAAAATTCAATAATGAGTTGGAAAAAGTAAAAAAACAATTCCCTTTATAACATTCTTTGTTTCTACACAAAATCCTGCTTATAATTATTTTTTTTAGAGAAGATGTGACGGGCTTAGACATACTTTTTATCAAAGAAAGAAAAAGCCATCCGTGGATGGCTTTTTTTCTGGCACAATTAACTCAGTCTTAATTATTTTCGTTTTCTGGCTGTGAAAAAGATTCTTTCGGAATCCTCTTGGGGTTGATCTGCGGTAAAATCAGCAGTGACTTCTAATAGTTCAAAACCTGCTTCAATTAACCATTGTTCATATTGACTATTCGAGAATGTACGCTGAAAATGTAGCTCGTCAAATCGGTCATATTTCTTTGATTGCTCATCTAGCACAAAAAAACTCAAATCATGTTCAACACTATTTGGCCATTCACCTTCGAAACATTGCCAAATATAAGAAACCTCTTCATCATTAATGGCAAAGGTTTGATTTTTGAAAATCTGATTGATTTTAAAGAGAGAATGAACATCAAAAATAAACAATCCGTTCGGTTGTAACATATCAAATACACGCTGAAAAGTCTGGACAAACTCAGCTTCTGTTTGAAGATAGTTCAATGAATCACAAAAAATCGTGATCAAATCAAAGGCTCCAAAACCTTCCATTTCAGTCATGTTGGCCTGAAAAAACTGAACATGAAGACCTCTTTCAACAGCCTTAGCATCAGCAACGGCAAGCATGTCTTCTGAGAGGTCAACCCCTGTTACTTGAAATTCCGCTTCAGCTAACCAAACTGACAACTCACCAGTCCCACAGGCTACATCCAAAATGGTTTTAGCTTGAACTTGATATTTTTCAGCTTGACGAACCACCTTTTCAACCCATTGATCGTAAGGCGTATCTATCATTAGTTGGTCGTAAACATAGGCGAAACGGTTATAGCTCATTGATTAGATTCATCGAGTACATGTTCAATCTTGGCATCGCCCCAAAGACGTTCGAGCTTATAATAGCTACGCTCATCACGATGGAAAATATGGACAACAACATCACCCAAATCGACCAATACCCATTTCCCTTCATCAAATCCTTCAATTCTCTTTACCGGAGTCTGTAATTCATCGACTTTATCTTTTATTTCACGAGCAATCGCCTGAACTTGTTTATCAGAATTCCCGTGGCAAATAATAAAATAATCGGCAATTAAAGAAATGCCCTCCATATTGAGTACTACAATATCCTCAGCTCTTTTATCATCAGCTGCTTTTACAACGGTGTGCAATAAGCTTTTTTCTGTCATGAAATCAATTCCCCTCACTTATGAGATAATTATAGGTAACAAACGTATCTGGAAAAACAGGTTGATTTTTTTTTAGCAAAAAAACAATGGTATTTTTCATTGCTTGTATCAAAGCACCGTTTAAATTTTCCTTGGCTAAATCCCTTACTTCTTCAACACCTGGAAAATGTCTACCTGGCTCAATATAATCTGCTAAATAAATAATTTTATCAAGAATGGTCATTTCTGGTCTACCAGAGGTATGATAGCGAATTGCCGCTAAGATCTCTTCATCGGTAATCCCAGCTTCCACATTGACTAAATAGGCACCCACTGGAGCATGCCATAGCTCACCATTAAATTGAAGCAACAACGGATCCATCTCTTGCTCAATCATAATCTGCTTCATTTCAGCTTTTGGACGAAATTTTGCATAGTCATGAAAAATTGCCGCAAGCATAGCCTTATTTGGATCCGCTCCATACCTGTTTGCAAGCTCAATGGCGGTCTCCATAACACCCAGAGTATGTTGATAGCGATGTTCCGTTAGTTGGCTCTTTACTATCTTTAATGCCGTTTCACGATCCATAAAGCATATTCTCCTCAATATATTCTCGAACAGGCTCCGGAACCAAATAACGAATAGTTCTACCCTCCGTAATCCGATTGCGGACCAATTTTGAGGATACCCCCATCTCTGGAATAGTGACATTAATAATCGGATAAGCTGTTTTCTGATGATAGTCAGGGCGATTAACGCCGACAAAGGTAATCAGATTAACTAGTTTATCAATATTATTCCATTTTGGTAAGTACTCAATCATATCTGCTCCGATAATAAAATAAAAATCCTTCTTAGGATATTTATCCTTTAAGAGCTTGATTGTATCGTAGGTATAAGAAGGGCCTGGACGTTCAAGTTCAATCTTTTCGATAATAAAATTTGGTCTACCATCAATGGCTAATTCTAACATCTTTACGCGATCTTCCGTACTGGCTCCCTCGGACTTAAGCTTGTGTGGTGGCACAGAATTTGGCATAAACCATACTTCATCAAGCTGTAAGGCTTCTAATACTTCGTTCGCAATGAGTAAATGACCATTATGAGGAGGATCAAAGGTTCCTCCGAGTATGCCGATTTTTTTCAAAACCAGCCCTCCCCGCTGCTATGGCAATACGATTTGTTTATTTTCTTTTGATTCCTTGTATAAAACGACCGTTTTCCCAATGAGCTGAACAAGCTCGGAACGGCTGCCTTTTGCTAGTTTTTGTGCTACATCCTCTTTATCTTCTTCACAGTTTTGCAGAATACTGATTTTCATCAATTCTCTTGCTTCAAGGGCTTCGGAAATTTGATTAATCATATTTTCATTTATACCACCTTTTCCTACTTGGAATATTGGTGTTAAATGATGGGCTTTTGACTTCAAAAACCGCTTTTGTTTACTTGTTAACATTCTGTTCCTCCTAATTGTCTTTTTACAATATTCTTCATTCGATCGGTATCAGGGAAAATTCCTGTCCATATTTCAAATGCTAACGCACCTTGAAAAGCAAACATATCTAGTCCATTTTGCGTCTGGGCACCTTGTTCCTTTGCTTCTTTTAAAAGGAGCGTTTCAAACGGATTGTAGATAATGTCACTTACAAAGGCTCCTACTTTTAAGTTAGCAACGTTTAATGGTGTAACCTCAATGTTTGGAGACATGCCAATTGATGTCGTCTGAATAATGACATCATAATTTGCTAGTATTGCCTCAGCTTGTTTTTTTTCATAAACGGTTGAAGCAATATCGTAAGGACACTCATCAATAAGCTTCTGGGCTTTATCAATCGTCCGATTTACAATATCGAGTTTTTTTACCCCAGCATGGGCCAAGGAATAGAAAATTGCCCGTGCCGCTCCACCAGCACCTATGATTAGCACTGACTTCTCTTGAAGATTATCAAGACGTTCTGTTAATCCTCTTACATAGCCATTTCCATCCGTATTGTAGCCTATTAGCTTTCCATCAACATTAACCACTGTATTTACAGCACCAATTGCTTTGGCTAAAGGATCAATTTGATCTAATAAACCCATAACATCCACTTTGTGTGGAACTGTAACATTGAAGCCACTAACCCCTAGAGTCTTTAAGCCCTTCACGGCATCCTGCAAAGACTCTTTTTTTATATGAAACGGTAAATAGTGAGCATCAATCGAATAGTGTTGAAACAGATCATTATGCATCAGCGGTGACATTGAATGAGCAATTGGGTCACCGATTACTGCGAACAATTTTTTCACTGTCTTCTCCCCTTGTACTACATTACTCTTTTTCTATATTAGAGATTTCCTTAGCATTACTTGTACTCCCTTTGGTACATACGCAGCAATCTTGGCACCAGCGTCATTCACTGTAATCCAACCAAGTCCTGAAAAGACAATATCAGTTTTCGCTTCTTTTATGTTAAATTCGTGACGAACAAGTTCAGGAAATTCATCTAATTGATCTTTTCTAGGCGGTGCCAGCAATTCCCCTACGTGGTTTTGATAAAGCTCATCAGCCTTATCGATTTTCGTACGATGAATTGTTAACTCATTAGAAATATAACAGGTAAAGGAACGTCGTCCACCAGTAATATAATCAAACCGTGCAAGACCGCCAAAGAACAAGGCTTGTCCTTCATTTAGTTGATAGATTTTCGGCTTTATTTCTTTTTTGGGGGTGATGTATTTTAGGTCCCGTTTATCTACAAAATGGGCCATCTGGTGATGATTAATAATCCCAGGAGTGTCAATCAGTGCTTTCCCATCTGACAAAGGTATTTCAATAATATCTAAAGTTGTACCTGGAAAATGAGAGGTAGTAATCACATCTTCGCCACCAGAAAACTCTTTTATTACTCGGTTAATGAACGTCGATTTCCCCACATTTGTACAGCCTACCACAAAGACATCTTTACCATGGCGATACTTTTCAATTGCAGCAACTGCTTCATGAATGAATTGACCCTTTGAAGCACTAACTAAAAAGACATCCTCAGGCTTTAATCCAAGCTGTTTAGCTTCCTGCTTCATCCAATGAATCAGTTTTCCTTGTTTCACTGACTTCGGCAATAAATCAACTTTATTCCCAATCAGTAAAATTTTATTATTTCCTACAAACCGATGTAATCCTGGTAACCAACTGCCATTAAAATCGAAAATATCAACAATTTTAACGATGAGCGCATCTTTTTGGCCAATTTGATTTAAGATTTTCAAAAAGTCATCATCTGTTAAAGAAACATCCTGAACCTCGTTATAGTTTTTCAGGCGAAAACAACGCTGACAAATAATTGTCTCTTTTTCTAGTGCTGATTTGGGCGTATACCCTAGGTCAGATGGATTATCTGTTTGAATTTTTACACCACAGCCGATACAAACATACTCTTCACTCAACTCTTAATCCTCCCATTGGATCATTCCTTTTTTTCTAAACCAATTTAATATTTGTTTTTCAACTTGTCTGTTGAATTTTGTAAAGAAACCGTCAGTCCTAGCAACCGGAACCACCAAAATGGTATGGAAGCCACTGCGATTTCCACCAAGTACATCCGTCATTAATTGATCTCCAATAACTACCGCTTCGTCCTTCTTCAAACCCATTTGACGTGCTGCTTTGTTAAAGGCAAATCCCATTGGCTTTCGTGCCCGGTAAATGTAGGGGATACCTAATGGAACAGAAAAATCCCTTACTCGAAATTCTTTATTATTGGAAACAATGGTTACTAAGATATCATTAGCTTTCATTTCTTCAAACCATTCAATAAGCTTAGGTGTCGCTAGCTCTCGGTCCCACTCGACTAACGTATTGTCTAAATCTGTTATGATTCCCTTGACGCCTTTTTCCTTCAAACTGGTCGCAGAAATCTCAAATATACTTTTAACATGTTGATCTGGTAGAAAATTCTTTAACAATGAATTACACCTCATATCCCTATTAATCCGATTACATCATACCCTTTTTTTCCCCGTCTTTCAAAACAAACCTAATTTAAACCGATAGTTAGTATCTTTTTATTTTTTGTCAAACGACAGCAATTCATGAAAAGAAAAATGTTGAATCTTAGCGAAATCACAGAAACTTGAACAATTTTCCAAAAAAGGTTTCGACAGCATCTGCTTTTTGTATCTTTGTGGATAACTTTATGCACATTATACCCATTCATTCATTTGCACTTT
Organism: uncultured Bacillus sp.; assembly: GCA_937894355.1. Classification (GTDB taxonomy): domain Bacteria; phylum Bacillota; class Bacilli; order Bacillales; family Cytobacillaceae; genus Bacillus_BU. The sequence goes on along the minus strand of CALCRD010000486.1, from coordinate 430 downwards.
CGTAAGTTATAAACAGATTAATCACAGTTTATCCACTGTTGATTGTGGATAAAGGAACGGTTGTTCTAAGGAGCCGATTTTGATAAAGTTAGGTTACACCAACGAACTTACCATTATATGTAACTTGCTAATATATAGAACAAGTTAATTAATCCGGAGGTGTAAGCTGGCATGAAAAAGCTATCTGATCATTTACTAGTTGAATGTTATTTTAAAGCCAGAGAACTTAAATTAAACCCCGATTTTATTCTTCTTATTGAAAAGGAAATCAAAAGACGATTCTTGACAGATAAAATTAGGGTGTCATCTTAAGTTAATAGGCCTATGGCTTATTTTTTTTGAAAACTTTCGCATGCTTGGAATTAATGGCGGGACTATTTCTCCAAGCGGGGAACCTATTTCTCCAAGCGGGGAACCTATTTCTCCAAGC
>CALCRD010000485.1 GCA_937894355.1 uncultured Bacillus sp. | reverse complement strand
GCACTTCGTGTTTCCTTTATCTCAGTCGATGGGCTATAAGTTCATACGCCGCTGAGGTAAAATCCAAAAACCGATTTTACTACCAAGGCGCTTGCGCTTTCTTATACTTTTAAGAATTTCCGGACGGACATCATGCTTCCCCAAATCCCAATGAATGCACCCATTAATAACAGTAATCCTGCTAATTGGAATATAAACGGATAAATATCAAGAATTTTAATAAAATTACCTTCTAATTTAGGACTCATATATTGGTGAATATAATTATAAGAAGTTCCCACTACTAAGATTGGTATAATCGAACCGAGTATTCCCAGCCATAGCCCTTCAAGGAAAAATGGCCAGCGAATGAACGAGTTCGTTGCACCAACAAGACGCATAATTTCAATCTCTCTACGTCTAGCAACAATGGTAATTCTAATCGTATTGGAGATTAAAAACATGGCTGTGAATAGTAAACCAATAATTAAGGCAACTCCAACATTTCGACTGATTTTAGTAAAACTGAACAGCTTCTCAATTTTTCCTTCACCATATTTAACCTTGGATGCGTATTCCAGCTTTTCTATTTTTTTTGCAGCTTGCATCGTATCGCTTGGATTTTTTGTTTTTACGATAAAGATATCGTTCAAGGGATTATCCTGTTCAAACATCTCTAAAGCTTCGCCGCCATCCCCAAGACTTTTACTGATGCTCTTAAGCTCATCTTCTTTTGAAGAAAAGTCCACAGATTTCACTTCGGGGATACGTTCAATCTTAGTTCGTAAAGCTTGTTGATCTTCCTTATTGGCTGCAACATCGATATGAACGCGAATTTCTACGTCCTCTTCAATCGAGGTGGCAACTTCATTGAGATTCATCATAATCACAAAAAATACACCGACTAAAAGGAGCGTAACCGTAACCGCACTAACAGATGCAAACGTCATCCAGCCGTTTCTGGCGATGCTTTTTAAGCTTTCTTTTATATGACGTCTTATTGTCCTAAGCTTCATAGCCGTATTCACCCTTCTGCTCGTCACGGACAATTTTTCCGCCTTCTATGGCAATAACCCGTTTTTTGATTTTATTCACAATTTCACGGTTATGTGTTGCCATGACAACGGTGGTTCCTCTCGTGTTGATTTCATCAAAGATGTTCATTATCTCCCACGATGTGTCCGGATCTAGATTTCCTGTTGGCTCGTCGGCAATCACGACCTTTGGTGCGTTGACAATCGAACGAGCAATTGCTACACGCTGCTGTTCTCCACCCGATAACTCCGTTGGAAGCATTCTTGCTTTATGTCGCAAATTAACCAGTTCTAAAGTTTCCATAACCTGTTTTTTAATATACTTAGGTTGCTCCTCAATAACTTCTAATGCATAAGCCACATTTTCATACACGGTTAAATTCGGAAGCAATTTAAAATCTTGAAACACAACTCCAATATTTCTTCGCAAAAGCGGAACCTTATTATCTTTAATGCGCGCAAGGTTTACCCCATTTATCATAATACTACCACTTGTTGGTCTTTCTTCACGGTACATCATCTTAATAAAGGTAGACTTACCAGCACCACTCGGACCAACGACATAAACAAATTCGCCCTGCTTTATTTGGATATTTATCCCATTAACAGCAGATACTCCATTTGGATATTTTTTGAAAACCTCTTTCATTTCTATCATCTGTATCACCTTTATTCAAATTATGTCATAGAAGCATTGTTCATTATCCGTAAAATAGCATTTTTCGACAAAAAATGCACTTATTGTCAATAAAACAGGTTTGAACAAAACTCAACAAAATGTTTGTCTTTAAGACAATCCTTGTTCATTATAACATCATAAAACGGCAATTTGTCAGTATTTATATTACAGTTTCGTTTCATATTATCA
>CALCRD010000484.1 GCA_937894355.1 uncultured Bacillus sp. | reverse complement strand
CCTTCGTGCGAGCCTGCGGAAAGCGGAGTGTCTGGAGCGGAAATCAACAGCCAAGTTAAACAGAGCCCAAAAAATAGACTGTATTAAAAAATAATGAAAGAAGGTGGCTGGAAATGCTTAAGACAAATGTCGTTGATGTAATTGCTTATGAATTGTTCCATGCTGAAAAGGAGAAGCAGTCTGTCAAACGGTTTGTGGACAGATTTCCCGAATTAGATGAAGCACTGGCTTATAAAGTTCAGGAACGATTAATCGAAATAAAATGTAAGGAAGAAAACGCCAAAATAGTTGGTCGTAAACTGGGGCTGACAAGTAAGGCAAAGCAGGAAATGATGGGTGTGCATGAGCCGAGCTATGGTGTTTTACTTAATAATATGCAATTAAATGACGGGGAACCGATTTCTATTGCTCCACTTATTCACGCGAAAGTGGAGCCGGAGATCGCCTTTATTTTTAATAAAGAAGTGAAAGGGCCGTTTGTGTCTGTTACGGAAATCCTAAATGCTACAGAATATATTGCCCCTGCATTAGAAATTATTGATAGCAGGTTTCATGGCTTTAGGTTTACACTCCCGGATGTGGTAGCGGATAACTCCTCTTCCTCTCGTTTTATTATCGGGGAAAATTTCTATAAACCGAATTCATTGGACTTAAGATTGATGGGCATGGTCTTTAGGAAAAACGGCGAAATCCTGACTACAACTGCAGGAGCGGCAGTAATGGGACATCCTGCAAGAGCCATTGCCTGGTTGGCTAATCGATTATCCAAGTTAGGACAAAGTATCAAGCCAGGTGAAGTAGTACTAAGCGGAGCATTATCCGGTGCTATTACGATTGAGCCGGGTGACCAGTTCACGGCAAGCTTTGATGGAATCGGGTCCGTTTCTGCGGTGTTTACTGAATAAATCTTATTAAAAGAAGGGATGTTACCTATGCCATTTATTAACATAACAATTATTGAAGGACGTACTCCAGAAAAAAAGGAAAGGCTCATTCGTGAGGTTTCTGATTTAGTTTCCGATGTTCTAGAAGCACCGATTCAAAGTGTCCGAGTCATGATTCAAGAGGTCCCAGCAGAACACTGGGGTATCGCTGGGGAGTCTGTGAAAAAAAGAAGAAATGAGGCGGTAAAATGACAAACTTGAAAACAGAAGTTAAGGTAATCGACCTTTTTATCGATGGTGAATATGTTAAGTCTAGTGATCAAGCAACTTTTGAAGTGAAAAACCCTGCCACCCAAGAAATTATTGCTCATGTAAGCGAGGCAACTGAACAAGATGTAGATTTGGCCTGCCGGGTGGCCAGACGGGCGTTTGAAGAAGGACCTTGGAGAACAATGCCTCTTGCTGAACGATGTAATAAAATCCGCAGAATGGCTGAAATTATTTTAGAAAGAAAAGAAGAGATTGCTAGATTAGAAGCAACAGATGTAGGGAAACCTTACCCGATGGCTGCGGACCATGAAATTCCTAGAGCAGCTCACAACCTAAAATTCTTTGCGGATTTTATGGAGAAACAAGGCGGGGAAGTCTATCCGATGGAAGATCAATATTTAAACTATACCCGTTATGAACCAGTGGGTGTGGCGGCACTGATCACTCCTTGGAATGTTCCGTTTATGCTGACAACCTGGAAGCTTGGTCCATGTCTTGCTGCCGGTAATACAGCAGTAATTAAACCTGCTGAAATGACGCCAATGTCGGTGTCTTTGCTTGGTGAAATTGCCAAGGAGGCAGGAATTCCCGATGGTGTTGTAAATGTAATTCATGGAACTGGACGAGTAGCTGGAACTGTTTTAACTTCTCATCCAGAGGTAGATTTAATCTCCTTCACAGGATCGACAGCAACTGCAAAAACAATTATGAAGACTGGGGCAGATTCTCTTAAAAAGGTCGCTTTTGAACTTGGTGGAAAAGCGGCAAATATCGTTTTTGAAGATGCTAACCTTGACAAAGCGATTCCGGAATCGATTCGAGCTGCCTTTATGAACTCAGGTCAGATTTGCCTTGCCGGTTCAAGAATTTTGGTTCAGCGCTCCATTTTTGACGAATTCGTAGCGCGCTTCAAAAAGGCAGCAATGGATTTAAAAGTGGGTGACCCGCAAAATGCCGATACGAATATGGGACCTGTTGTCAGTGAACAGCATTATCAAAAAGTGACAAGCTATCTTGAAATTGCTCAGGCGGAAAATGCCAAGCTTATTTGCGGCGGAAAACGTCCTGACTTGCCAGAACATTTGCAGACAGGTTATTATTTGGAACCAACTGTATTTGTCCAAGAGAATCCAAAAGCACGAATTTGTCAGGAGGAAATATTTGGACCAATTGTGACACTTATTCCTTTTGATACAGAAGAAGAAGCACTGCAAATTGCTAATGATACAGAATATGGGTTAAATGGTGTTGTCTGGACAGAAAATCTTCAGCGGGCCCATCGAATTTCCCATAATGTACGTGCAGGTACGATTTGGGTAAATTGCTGGTTTGTCCGTGATCTTCGAGCTCCATTTGGCGGCTTTAAGAAAAGCGGCATTGGCCGTGAAGGCGGTCACCACAGTATGGAATTTTTCACTGAGGCGAAAAATATTTGTATCGCTTTAAAATAGGACGATTATTGTAACTAAACTAATAGTAATTTCCAAAAAAATGTATATGGTGCCCTCTAAAGAAAAGTAGTGGGTGCCATATTTTTTATAAAAAGGTAGAAATTTGTAATATTTTGATTTTTTAAAATGTTTTGTGTATTCTTGTCTCTTTGGTAAAATTAAGAATACACATAATCAATTATTTGGGGGTGCCTTTATTTGACAAAGGCAAAGCAATTATGTTTAAGTGATTTACTTACATATCAAGCAGACAATGGGGAAATATTTTTAAACGACAAGCGGATGATTATTTCAAATGCTGATGCTATGGGATTGTTAAGAAAAGATTTAATTGCTGCCCTTGGGAGGGAGAGAGCGAAGCGATTTTTATTGCGTCATGGCTGGAATTCTGGAACAAACGATGCCAAAAATATTAAAGAGAAATTCAAGTGGAATGATGAAGTAGAGTCTATCCTAGCTGGGGCAAAAATGCATACTATTTTTGGTAATGTATTTTCAGAGGTCAGCAAAATTGATGTTAAGCATACAGAAGGAACATGTTTAATTGAGGGCTATTGGTATAATTCCTTTGAAGCAGAGCAGCACTTGGAGCATTTTCCGCTTCATCATGAACCTGTATGCTATAACTTAGTCGGTTATGCCAGCGGCTATGCCAGTGAAATAGTTGGCAAGAAAATGGTCATAAAAGAGGTTGAATGTGTCGGAAAAGGAGATAAACATTGCCGATTCATCGGAAAAACGATTGAAGAGTGGGGAGATGAAATCCCCGAGGAATTAATTAATTTTGAAGAAGATAATATGGCCGACGAACTAGATTGTGCTTATCGACGAATTGAAAAACAAAAAGAGGTATTAAATTTAGGTTTAAAAGTAAATCAGGAATTAACTCAAATTGTTTTAGAAGGAAAAGGCTTGGACACGATCACAAAAACATTAGGGGAGAGTCTAGTTTGTTCTGTTACAATTGAGACGCAAAACTTTGAACTACTTTCAAGCTTCGGAAAGATGTCGAAATACCCGTTATACTCATTAAAGGCTTTGATGAAATCTGCTAACCTCCAACAAAAGCAACGGGAGATGCTTAATCGCTTAGTTGATGATCGCCGTACCATTGAATTGGACCTTTCTGGCAGTATCAATACTATGGAAAGGCGTTTAATTACACCCATCATCCTACGAGATCAAATTTATGGTTTCCTCTCACTCATTAATAATGAAGGCTTTGGTGAAACAGAAAAGGTTGCATTAGAGCGCGCAGCTACTGTTTGTGCTGTTTCAATTTATATCGAAAGAAATACCATCGAAACGGAACAGAGAATGAAGGGAAAACTGCTAGATGAGCTGTTACATAAAGATGTCGATGTCTCAGTCATTTCTAATCAACTAATGTATCTGGGGTATCACTTAACTTTCCCACACCACATTTTCCTGTTTCAACTTGAAAGCACAAAAGAACAATTTTCAAAAAAAGATGAGGATCTCCGCACAGTACTACGAAATAAACTTATTAATCTATTTACCACCCAATTGCAGCAGGCAGGTTACCATTGTTTAATATCAGAAAAATTGGACCAAGTTTATACTACAGTTCCGCTTAAGTTTATCGAACAACAGGGGTTCTCACCCAAACAATTTGGGGAATATTTACTTAGACTAATTGGAGACTGTCCATCCAATATTAAAGTTTCATTAGGAATCAGCGATATCTGCAAAGATTTAAAGTCATTTTACCAAGGATATCAGGAATCTATTAAGGCAATAGAAGTTGCCAATATCAAACGAAAATCCGAGCAGGTTATTCTATACTCGGAACTGGGGCATCTTGGTTTACTATTAAATGCCCGCCATCCAGAGGAATTGGAAGTATTTGCGAATCAACAATTAGGCGAATTGTTCGAATATGATAAAAAAAATGACGCAGAATTAATGAAAACTCTGTATTTTTATGTGGAAAATGAACATAATCTTCATAAAACTGCTCGGATCATGAATATCTCGATTAGTGGAATGCGCTATCGGTTGAGGCGCATCAAAGAGTTGTTGGATATGGATTTAGTGAATTCTTCGAAACGTTTTGAAATCCAGCTTGCCCTGGAAATTTTTCTAATTACAGGTAATTTATTAATCTAGTGAATGATTAGATCCCATTTCCTATTGATGAGGTGGGTTCTTTTTTTTGCACTTTTTTGAAAAATTTAGCCCTATAAATCCTGAAATTGGCTTTGATTAGACAGAAGTGGACGAATTTCGCTTTGTAAAACTAACAGGATAGTATTAACAGAATCTGTCAGTGTGGCTAGATAAATATAAGCATTGTCAGCTGTATAAATATTCTGAAAATTCAGTTACTATTTTAACAAGGAGAAAAAACGAGGAAAGGCAGGCTGGGATTAGCAACAATCATTCACCTATAGGATTTATGCTAAATAAGCTTTGCAACTATTTTTAAAAAAAGAATTGGAGGGAAACAAATATGTCTCATCAGTTTAGCATGGGATCGAATGTAATTAAGCCGATTCGCAACACCTACAAGTATATGTCAGGACTGAAAGTAAAAAG
>CALCRD010000483.1 GCA_937894355.1 uncultured Bacillus sp. | reverse complement strand
CGGTCTACGGTATCGCCTGCAAAAGATCGAAAGGATGCTAGGATTTGAAATTCGTGACCCTCAGTTGAATTATCAAATCTATCTGGCCATCCAATTGTTAATAGTGTATGGGGAAACGGACATGGAGCTTTAAGGATTAATTAGCGGTGAAACTCCACCTAATGAAATGCACTTCTTCTTTTTAGATAAGGCTGTTTTCGTAAAATTTGTTATTAAAATCTTAAACCCGATTTTAACGTGATAGCAACTATTTTGTAGCTTGAAAGTAAATTTGCAAGCTCTTTTCTCATAAATGTTTGCTGTTTTACTATCAAATCTCTTCATTCTCATCTTATAAAGCAACAATGTTTGAGAAAAGAGCTTTAGATGAAAAATCAAACTTAGTTTTTTGTATTAATATTTAGTAGTAAGACAAAATAAAAAGATTGAAGTTCACGTTATTCTAAAAAGGAGGCAGGAAATGAGTGCGTTTGTTGATCGAGTTTCCTTTTTCACAGAACCGGCAATAAAAGCTGGCAATGATCAATTAGAGTTTACCGTGGTTCCCGACTGGGGTTCAAACTTAATTTCCTTAGTAGAAAAAAGAAAAAACAAGGAGCTTCTACGAGTACCGTCATCATCAAATGAGTATTGGGAGAAGCCCGTACTGTATGGAACACCAATCTTGTTCCCACCAAATAGAATTGATCAAGGTTGTTTTACTTTTGAAGGGAGGAACTACAATTTCAAAATTAATGAAGAAGAAAAGCAAAACCACATTCACGGATTTGTCCATACAAAAAAGTGGGATGTGATTAAATCCCGGACCGATGGAACTCGAGCAGAAATTGTAACGGAATTTAATTCTAGCAAACATGGTGATATCATGTTGCAGTTTCCGCACCATTATATTTTGCGGATGAATTATATTCTTGAAGGGAATGTATTAGAAAAAAATATGGAGGTTATTAACCGGAGTTCAGAAACACTGCCATTAGGAATCGGTTTTCATACAAGTTTTCTTTTTCCAGAGGACTCATCTAGTTTTGCCCTTTTGGCTGAGAAGCGCTGGGTTTTGGATGATCGCTGTTTGCCTACAGGGGAGTTAGAAGAGATTCCGTACTCGAATAAATTGAAACAAGGGATGAGTTTGAAAGGATTAGCCTTAGATGAGGTATTCCTTTCATCTCCGGGTCAGGATGGTTTTTATGAAGCAAAGCTTTCCAATCAGGATTCAGGGGTAGATATTAGTTATAAAACAGATGAAAACTTCAAACATTGGGTTGTGTATAATATGGACGGAGAACAGGGTTTTGTCTGCCCAAAACCGTATACTTGGGTGACGAATGCCCCAAATATAGATCTCCCGGCATCTCTAACTGGTCTTCAAAGCTTGAAACCAGGTGAAAGAAAGATTTTTAAAACAAAAATACAAGTAACAACAATCCAATAGAACAAAGTAGTAAGTAGCAAATTTAAACATAAAATTTGTGCGTGAATTCGACGCGGCTTTATTGTTACTTATTATGTTTATTTTACAGCAGAAGGTTATTATTATTGAACAGCAAAAACACGATGAGGATGGCCTCATCGTGTTTTTTACTGACTTTTTTTCTTAAATTAATGGAAGTTTTACTTTATCGATTGATTATTTAAGATTTTCAATGACAATCTCTTTGGCAGGTAAGAAATCTTCACCAGTATCTAAATAACTGACCTTTACTTTATCACCTTGTTGAAGGTAGATGGCCATTGGGCTGTATTCAGATGAAATAGTGAAGTTTTGTTGATTGTCTAATAAGAAATAAACAATGGTGAAATCGCCTGACTTTTCTTTGTAAAATCTTACAACCGTGCCACTTACTTGTTTTTCATCTGCCTTTGAGGTCCCTTTCACGGTGCTTCCACCCCGTTGGAGTGCCGTTTTATATTGCTTTAATGCCTCATTGGGAGTGTTGGCATAAACAGAAATTTCCGGATTGGCTGCTGAGACAATAAAATAATTTTGCAGAAAGCCATTTGAATCAAGGACAGCTGTTAACCAGCTCGCTTCTCCGTAAAAATTGTATAGAACGGGCATTTCGCCGTCCCATTTCTTTTCAATAAACTTCTTTTCAATTATTTGCAGTGTTCCTTGGGAATCCATGTAAGACTCTTTTAAATTACCGGTATAGAAGGTTGCTTTTCCTGTTCTTGAATTTGTAAGGGAATATCCAAGCATGGAGTCAACACCTTCTTTTGGACTCGTGAAATCGGTGAAATAATACATATCGCCATGCTCGTCAAAAATTGGGCTTACGTTTGCTTCAGTTCCTTCATCCGAAGGAAGCTTTACATCGGCTTTACCAAATTTGCTATTCCAGAAGCCGTGGATATAGTTGCCGTAATAGCTATTTTGTAAGCTGACGACTTCAGGGGCAACCACTCCGTCAAGAAATGCAGGTGTTTCGGTTAGTTTATAAGCTTTTGTAGCTCCATTGGTGGGGTCGACCACGACCACACCCGTGACATCAAAGCCATTTCGCCCAGAAACAAATTCACCAAATGATTGGATGTAATAAGGTTTTCCTTTATCATCAACCTCTAGCTGGACATTTCCATAAAAAATATGCTTTGGAAATTGCATCCGGATATGTCTTCCAACATCCTTATTAAAAAAAGAGGATGGGGTGTAAACCATTTTCGATTTAATAAATTTAGGGTTTGCTGAGGAGTCAGTGGCACTAATTGTGAAATAACCAGGTGTTTCTCCCCCGTTCAGCCATTTGAAAAAACCGGAAAATTCTACAGGAGCAATGTAGACAAATTTGCCATCAACCTTTTGGATTTGCAGACTTCCAAGTTCATAGAAGCTGGTATTTGGGACTTGACCGAATGCCTTTTTCATTTTATTTCGAGCAAATCGTGGAGGGACACTTGCCGGTGTTTTGGTTTCATCAAAGGTTTCGATTTCGGTTTTTGTTTCCATCTTGGATAACTCGAATTTTTCATTTGCGTTAAAAACGAATGCAACCAAAAAATAGATTCCGAAAACAAGGCTGGCTGTAAATAGAAGTGCTTTGATTTTTCGTTCAACACCAGTTGCTAACAAGGCGCCTATTCCGGAAATAATAATTGCTGCAATCCAAATTGAGGTTAAATTTCTGTCGAGATTAGTAAAGTAATAAGTCAAGAATACCGCGGAAATTGAAAGGATGACGATGACAACTTGGAATCCACTTCTTAACTTTATTTGTTCTTTTTTACCGTTGGCAAAGGGGAGCAGTAACAGCCCAAACGCCAATCCGACAATAAGTGAAAATAATAATATATTCCCCATAAAATCTTCCTCTCGTGATTGTTATAGTATCTTTTACGGATAAACTTAATAATAGTTTCAATTTCTTTGTTAATAGTCTATGACAAAAAGGGTTAATGCAGAATAAGGTGGACATAAAGGAAGGGTGCCTACTCCTATTTATTTTTGGGGGTAGGCACCTTTTTTAAAAAGTATTTGCAATGTGAAAGAATGTTGTTGATTTTGTTCACGGTTATTGTGGCGGCGAATTCGACCTATGTGTTTCTATCGATGATGCCCTCTTTATTATCATCCTGGTCGTCGTAAGAATAGTAACAAGAGGAATTTTTTCCTAGTATTTTAGCTTTATATAGCGCTTTATCTGCCATTTTAAATAAATTTCCTGGTATTGAGCTGGAATCCGGAATGGTAGAGGCCAAACCAACACTTATTGTAACAAATTCACTTACTTGAGATTGTGAATGAGGTAAATGCATGTTTTCTACAGCCAGCCGTATTTTTTCCGCAAATAAAAAAGTTTGATCCTTATTAAAACCTGGAAGAATGACTGAAAATTCTTCGCCACCAATACGGGCGCATAAAAAATTTGCATCTTCCGTTAATACCTTCAAGATTTGGGCCACCTTTTTCAAACAATTATCTCCCTCATGATGACCATAGGTGTCATTGTACTGTTTAAAAAAATCGATATCCAAAATAATAAGTGAAAAGCTTTCTGCCCTTTGTATGTAATAATTCCAAGCCTTAGACAAATATTCATCAAAATAACGGCGATTGGCTATTCCTGTGAGCCCATCACTATTTGAAAGATATTCAAGCTTCCGATTGGCTTCAAGCAGTTTTTGTTCTGCTTCCTTTCTCTCAGTAATATCGACTAACATACCAATACAATAAAATAATTCCCCGTCACTATTGGGAAATAATGAGGTTGTAATATGTCCCCAAACGGTTTTTCCATCTTTTCGGAAATACTTTTTTTCTAATTGATAGGAATCAATTTCCCTGTTCACTAATTGAGTTAATAATTCCATATTTTTTTTCGAACCTTCAGCTTCACTAAAATCATTGAAGGTCATTTGCCGCAGTTCCTCTTTGGAGTATCCAAGAATTTCTTCCAACTTTGGATTACAATCTACTGGTCGTCCAGTTTCATCTATAAGGGAAATACCAATAGCCGCCTTTTCAAAAATGGTTTGAAATTTTTCCTTGCTGGTTTTTAGTTCCTTTGCTTGTTTTTTAGAAATATCGAAGAGCTTTCCAAGCCACCAGAAAAAGGGAAGGCATAGTAACGGAAAAACGCTAATCATGATAACGCTAATTTCTTGGATATTTTGAAAATTTAGGTAAATAGACAATAGGGTAATATTTAAGAGGGCAAGAATCAAACCAATCATTCTACCTGTATATTTCATGTAATAAATCACCAATCCAAAGTTGTTATTTTGCAATAATTCATTTTGCTTATGTATCATTCTAACATGCCAAATAATTTTCTTTGGTAAAACATAAAAACATTGTTTGAACATATTTTTACCTGATCTTCATGCTTTCATCCTAGAAGGGGTAATTCAGCAATTTTTGATACTGCTGATATGCCTAAATATTAAATAATATCGATTTTTATGGAAATGCTAATTATCATCGTATCGGTTGTTGCGGAATGATAAAAAAAAGAGGGATATAAGGATGAAAGAAGTGATATTGGCAACCTTCGCAGGTATTTTAGTGGGAATCTTATTTAGATTTTTAAAACTACCACTTCCAGCTCCACCATTATTACCAGGAGTAATGGGCATCGTAGGAATATATTTAGGCGGAGTCATCATCGACTACATATTCAAACACCTACAGTAACGCGTTAAACCGCTGGGGGACAGTCCCCCAGCGCGTTAATTCGCTGAAGTGCTATATTTGGATTTTGCAACCTATATCACTGCATTCGCATTCTTATATCCCTATAGTTAATGATAGGAGGTGATCATGATGAAAGTGAAATTTCCGGTAAAAGGGTCATTTGATATCAAAGATGTAAAGGCTGAACTCAAGCCATTTGGCGGGATTTGTGCCAAAGTTGTTGATGAAAAACTTGAGTTTCAAGTTTCCAAAGAAAATAAAGATGCAGCATATGAGCATTTGAAGGGAAAAGGTTACATAGAATAATGGCTTAGGGCGTTTCTACTTTTAGTGGAGACGCCTTTTGTGCGGCAAGCAGAACAATGAAAAAGGAAACACCCTTTGTCTTGTGTGCCTAACTGGGTCTTCCTATATTGACGCCGATTACAGACCATTTAAGGATAAGGCACCAAATTAGGAATCGCTTTTCTAATACCTCCTCGAGGATCCGCGATATCACCTTTGTAGCGAGGGATTAGGTGGAAATGTAAATGTGAAACCGTTTGTCCACCGAACTCCCCGATATTGATTCCAATGTTGTAACCGTCAGGATGAAAATCTTTTTGAATTATTTCTTTTCCGATATGAATCAAATGATGAATAGCGATAATTTCCGCTTCCGATGCGTCAAAATAGGATGCCGCATGGCGTTTTGGAACAATTAGGAGATGGCCTTTCTGGACAGGGTATTTATCATAAAAGGCCTTGGCAAGTTCGTTTTCTATGATAAGTTGATTTTGTGGCATATTGCAAAATGGGCAACTCATGAAGATCACCTCAAGAAATTTTGGTTGTTTTTAGTATAAATCAATTTGGTAAGAGGATACAAAGTTGTGCTACTGGAGCTCCCATTTCATACTTTTCGGGTTATCAATAAAGAAGGATTTTTAATCTATTTTTTATATGGGGGTGAGGGAAAAATAATCGAAAAAATATGTCTGTTTTTCGACAAATTTTCTGAATATTTATTTTTTGACTTTAAATATGTTATGGTAAAAAGGAACCAGATAGAACTATTATTATAGTATTATATTTAATAATAAGAATTATATTAAAAACATTTTTTTGATAAGGGTAACTGATTTCAACAAAACATCTCCGGCAATTCTCCTTTAATGTAAGCGGTTTCTCTTTATCCTTACCCCATCATCGCTTTGAATGTGGGTACAGTCCTTTATTTTTTCAAAACAAATATATTTGGGTGATATATCAGTAAATTGAATTTAGCTAAAAGCCAGTAATAATCATTATGTTAAGGATTAGAGTGATTTCTTAGAGGCAATATCTGCCGGAAAATACTCTATTACTATATACTACAATCCGAGGAGGACAATTAATGAAGAATACTAAATTCATAACTTCAATCGAACAAATCAATCAGCTTTCACCAAAGGAAAAGGTTTCCATTCAACCGATCACTGATCGGTTTGATTTTCGGGCCAATGACTACTACCTCAGTTTAATTAATTGGGAAGACCCTAATGATCCTATCCGTAAAATTATTATTCCTAATGAAGGGGAACTTCTTGAATATGGAAATTGGGATGCCTGTGATGAAGAAAGTAATTATGTGGTACCGGGCTGCCAACATAAATACGGTGCGACAGCTTTGCTAGTTGTTTCTGAAGTTTGCGGTGCTTTGTGTCGCTTCTGTTTTAGAAAACGAATATTTTCAGATGATGTAAAGGAAGCAAATGTGAATGTAACACCGGGAATTGAATATATACGCCAACATAAAGAGGTTAACAACGTGTTATTGACTGGTGGTGATTCCCTCATGCTTTCCACAAAAAAACTGCGGGGAATAATTGAGCAGTTGCGTGAAATTGATCATGTAAAAATAATTCGTTTAGGGTCGAAGCTCCCGGCCTATTTACCAATGCGAATTTATGAAGATGAAGAATTTTTAGACTTGATACGGACATATTCAACACCAGAAGGACGAATCTTTATTATGGCCCATATTAATCACCCTAGAGAAATAACAGCCCAAACAAAAAAAGCATTTGATGCGTTAATTAAAGCAGGTGCTATTGTTGTCAACCAAACACCACTCCTTAAAGGTATAAATAATGACCCGGATGTGTTAGCTGAGTTACTTGATAAACTGTCATGGATGGGGGTCATTCCATATTACTTCTTTATTAATCGCCCTGTAGCAGGAAATTATGATTTTGTTTTACCATTACGTGAAGCATATGAACTTGTTGAAATGGCTAAAGCAAAGACTTCGGGCCAAGGTAAACGAGTAAGGTTAGTTATGAGCCATAGTTCTGGAAAAATAGAAATCCTGGCTATTGAGAACGGAAAAGCCATTTTAAAATACCATCAATCAAAAGAAGGTAACTATGGCAAGGTGATGATTCTTGATTGTCCAGAAGATGCTGCATGGTTTGATGATTTACCTGGCAATGAAAAGTACTGGGACAATCATAAAAAGGATGCACTAGTTCTGCAAGAATCCTAACAAATTTTGAGCAATTATCAAAATGAATTAACGCATTAACGTGCTGGGGGACTGTCCCCCAGCACGTTAATGTACTAAAGCTTTTGTTGCTATAGATTTTTCCTGTTTTTCTTTTTCGATATTTTTCTTAGTGGAAATCCATACTAACATAAACTATTGTTAATGGTTTAGGGTCTGGAGGGACGGCTTCTCATGAATAACATCGTTAAAGGGTTGCTGATTTTTGTTGGTACATTGTCCATTGGGTTAGGAATTATTGGTACGGTAGTTCCATTGCTGCCAACAACACCATTCTTATTGCTAGGTGCAACCTGCTATATCCGGTCTTCAGAAAAGCTTTATCAGCTACTTCTAAGGAACAAATGGCTTGGTGGTTATATAGAAGATTTTAGAACTAAAAAGGGAATTTCTTTGAAAAACAAATTGATCAGTTTAGCTTCACTATGGTTATCAATTGGATACTCTTTGTATTTAGCTATTTCAAGTCTATGGTTGTGTGCATTCCTAGTTTTCATCGCTGTTTCTGTAAGTGTATTAATATTGTCTTTCAAAACTTTATAGAGAAATATTACCATAATTACTCCTTGATAAATGCTAATAGGTAAAGCTCCTATATTCACTCTTTACTATTTCACCCCAGAACAAGTTCGATACAAATATTTATAAAATCTGACTTAATTATGTCTTGGCAACTGGAAAATTGAGCCATATTAGTATAATATAGAAAATATATTATAGGTACACTTCCGGGGAAAAGGGCTTATCATGCACTCGAATATAAAAAAATAGGGGTTTGGTGGGATGAAAAAAATAATCTTTCTAAGTAGTTTATTTACTTTTGGATTTTTTGCAGGGACTGCAGGAATCGATGCCAAATATATTATTCCAGTAATCGTTGTTGTGATGCTTTTCTACTATGGCTATTATCTGAATATTATGTTTTTTACCAAAAATGTAAATCTTGTTGAACGATATTTACAAAAAAGACGGAAGAATCCCTATTATGCTGTAATGATTGCATCCGCTAATAAGGATTTTGAAGCTGCAGAGCAGAATTTAAATAAATTAAGTTCCCTGTATAATCAGTCGAAGATGATAATTAAATCTTCAATTTTGCTAGAAACGAATCAATTAGAGGAAGCGGAAAAAACAATCGGCCAAATTAAAGCGGAAACTGCTAAAAACCATAATCTAGCTTTGTTAGGACTGATAAAGGGAGATTGGGATCTTTTTAATCAATCAAAAGCTCGTTTGAAAAACCAAACGTTCGTTCACGCACTTGAAGCAGAGGCAGCTTACCATAGAGGCGATTATCAAGAAGCAGATTTATCAGGAACTCTTGCCATCAACTCTTCAGGTGGATTTCAAAAATGGGTCCTCGTAAAATCACTAGAACATCAAAAAAATAATCCAGACCGCCGGTCATATTTTTAACACTAAAGTAATTTCAATGTGGAAGTGATAAAATCAGCTACTATAAATGATCATTTTATAAAGTGAAATATCCATTGGAATTTTACTGTTTGAAAATCCACAAATTTTTTAAATTAAAGGCAGTTACAAAGGATAATACAGCAAGTGGCTAATTTTTGGGAGGGAATTTCAGTGCAAGAAACCAACAAGAAGGAAATGTATTCGTTAGCGAAATATGTACTATTTACTTTAATCATCACCTTTATTTTTCGGCAGTTTTTATTCGTTCCTACTCTTGTTAAAGGGGAATCGATGCTACCGACATTTGAAAATAATAATGGAATTATCATAAGTAAAACAACGGATATCCAACGCTTCGATTTAATTGTGTTTAATGCCCCAGACGAAGATAAAACCTATATTAAAAGAGTAATAGGATTACCGGGAGATTATGTAATCATGCAAGATGATGTGTTATACATAAATGGACAAGCCTACCAAGAAAACTATTTGAACCGGATGATTGATGGACGTATCGTAAATAAAGTTAACTATGACTTTAGTTTAGAAGAAATTACAGGGAAGTCTTACGTACCTGAAGGTTACCTATTTGTTTTAGGGGATAATCGTTTGAACAGTAAGGATAGTAGAAAATTTGGGTTTATTTCTGAGGATTCCATTGTTGGTGAAGTAAAAGCTCGTTTTTACCCTTTAAATGAAATGGCGATTCTGAAATAGGATTACTGTTGTGAGTAAATCAATTTGCGGTTATAGTTGATAGGAAAATTGAATGACTTTCCCTATGTTAAGGTCAGAGTCCATTTTGAACGGAGAAGAAGAAATGAAGTTTTTACTTGAATTATTGTTTTGGTTGATTCTGGTATTTTCAGTGTTTGTACAAGTATCGGATGAATTTATCAAGTGGTTAAATCCCACTACAGTTTCTACAGAAGATGAACGGTTTATTTTTACTTTTGGACTTGTTTTCGTGAATTTAATTTTATTGTACATAATGAAGTTGATGAACATAAGAAGGGCATTACTATATTTTCTTCTTTCTATTAATATATTGTTTTTTCTTTATTATTTTTACGCCCAATATATTGGAGATATCCGTCAGTGGTATTGGTAGGAATATAACCGGTAATAATGGGTGTTAAATTTTAAGATAAAGTGGGTGGAAGCTTTACTTCAATGGGGTAAAGCTTTTTGTCGTTGAAGGAACGTTCATCCTTTTGTAAAATAAAAAAAAAGCACTGGTAAGTTTCTACTAGTGCTTCTGCCATTATGAGGTTTTTTCTTGTTCCTCGTGGTCATTAATTTGAACAAGTGAGCTTTTTCTAATCAAATATTTAAAACTATCTAACGGAAAAACTCCTCTTGAACTTGAATTTTGCATCTGCACAACGACACTTTCTTTAGATACTTCGACAATCCTTAAGGTGTCAGAATTGCTGAGATTCGGAACAAAACTATTTTTTATTTCAAACTCCATGTTGGTGTATAAATTCATCTTTTACAAACCTCCTCATTTTTTCTGCATGTTTGTTTACTCATGATTTAATATACCCATTATTTTTAAAAATATCCATATGTTGGATAAGTCAATTCATAACACTTTTTAGATAATACTTGGTAATTGCTAAATATTCCCTGATGTACGATTTCAATATCGCAATTTCAGGAGTTTTAGCAGCCATGCCTGTAACAACTAATCCTTTGTCTAAAGCAATCATAATTGAGCGATATACATGAAAATCATTGGTGACAATGACGCCCAGTTCAGCCTTTTGTGGTATAAATGGTTTGGAAAATTGGATGTTTTCATAGGTATCAGTTGAGCGATTTTCTAGAAAAATTCTTGATTCGCTGATGCCTAGTTTCACTAATTCTTGTTTAATGCATTCGGCTTCAGAAATGTCTTCATCTGGACCTTTCCCACCCGTAGCAATGGCAATCGTATTATTGTTTTCCAACAAATAAGTAGCGGCAGAATTTATTCGTTCATTGAGCGCCAATGAGGGGACAGTACCATTCACTTTTGCTCCAAGAACAATCATATAATCCGCATGTGGGGGAGGTGATATATTGTCATACTTGGAGATATTGAATTGTAATATTCCAAAATAAAGAACAACTAAAAAAGTTAGAGCACCGAGCATAATGGATAACCTCTTTTTTCGATTCTTCATATCAAATCCATCTTCCAGTAGAATAGTAGTTTATATCACTCTTTTTAACACATATTCTTATTCTATACCAAAAAGAGGAAATATCAAATAAACTTTCCCAGGTGCAGCCATCTTTGCACCTCCCCATCACCGCATTAAAGCGCCGGGGGACTGTCCCCCGGCGCTTTAATGCGGTGATGATATAGGGTATTTATTTTTTTACTATTTTTGAGGGGTTATTGATTTTATAAGGAACCGGTACATCTAAACGAAGTGTTTCGTCCTCAATATCTTTGGCTTTTGGAAGGCTCTTTTTGACAATCTTACCGTCGAATTCGAGTTCTTCCCCTGAGGATAGTTCGAATTTTTTTAGGGTTTTGCTGTGTGCACACCAAGCGAGCTCAACTTCAATGGGCTCCTCAGTCTCAATTCGGATATTTTCAAGCACAACAACTTCATCGTTTTCTTCATTAAAATGATTCCAGCTTAAGGCAATCTGTTTTACCCGTGCAGCAAAATGAACTTTTTCCTCTGGTAAAACCAATTTTGGCGCTTTTTCCTTTTTTACTTTCGCAGGTTTTGCTTTTTTCTGCTCGACTGGTGATTCTGCAATCGGAGCCAGCTCTTCAACTTGTTTTTTGGGCTCTGCTCCAATCACTTCAGGTGCATCATTGGCAACTTGTGCGAAGATTTCCTTCCCAAAGTTGCCTGACTGCATTTCTTTTAACAGTGCAGGATGGATACAGGATAAATGGCCATCTTGGAATTCAATAACAATTGTATTGTATTCAGCCGTCAATCCATAGGACTCGTATCCTTTAATGGTAACGAGGCGCTGGTATGTTCGATCTTTGTACCAAAATTCTTTTTTTGTTTCCTTTGTTCCGCTAAGTCCCCATTCTTTAACCTTCCTAGAATAATCAGCTTCGTCAAAAAAACATATGTAATCACCTTGCGGGGAGATATAGTTTGTTAAATTGGAATCTTCAATATGAGGCAAAATAATGGCCATGCTTCCACTTCCTTTCCTATCCATTTTACAACTTGGTGCTAACTAAAAACAATCATGAGTATTTCCAGACTGCCGTGGATTTGGTTATAGTAGACTCCCAAATAAATCTAATTAGACTGTCATTTGAAATATATATATCTTACTTGTAAGATATATATAGAATGAATAAAACCACGATAGTGAAAGCAAGGATGTTGGCTGCTAATGAACTTTATAACCATACTTATTATTCTTGTTGCGATCGCCATCTACAGTCTTATCACTTATTACATTGGTTACAATGGCTGGGTTTGGCTGAGGACAACTCTATTAAAAAAACATAAAAAGATATATGTAGCAATCATCATCTTTCTTGCTATTTCAATTTTTGCCGGGCAATTTCTACCGATTGCAATGTTCAAAATCATCGGTAGCATTTGGATGGCTATTTTGGCTTTTAGCTTATTAGTGCTTCCAATAACAAACATAATCTATTTTGCCTTAAAAAAGAAAGGGATTTTTTGGATAGGCTTTAGTGTGGTTTCTCTTTTTGTTTGCTTGTATATTTATGGCTCCTTCAACGCCTGGAGCCCAGTTATTAAAACCTATGATATCG
Organism: uncultured Bacillus sp.; assembly: GCA_937894355.1. GTDB lineage: Bacteria > Bacillota > Bacilli > Bacillales > Cytobacillaceae > Bacillus_BU. The sequence goes on along the minus strand of CALCRD010000483.1, from coordinate 2,254 downwards.
CAATTGATAAGAAATCAAAATTACCAGAATTAAAAATTGTAATGGCTTCAGATTTTCATCTCGGATCCATCGTTGGCATAAACCATTTAGAACGGTTTGAAGCCTTAGTTAAACAAGAAAAACCTGATATTGTTTTGATTCCTGGAGACATAATTGATGATAATATCGAGCCTTTTTTAAAAAATAAAATGAGCAATATAATCGGTAAAATAGAGGCTCCGCTGGGCGTATACGCTGTATTAGGAAATCACGATTACTACGGTAATGATATGGTGGCAGTCATTGAGGAAATGGAAAAAATAGGTGTTCAAATGCTCATGGATGAATATGTAAGTACAAATCAAGATTTATACATTGTAGGTAGGAAGGAACATACTGATAAGACTAGGAAAAATATCAGTGACTTCATGCAGGATTTAGATGTAAATAAGCCAATAATCATGATGGATCACCAACCAAAAGATTTGGCAGAGGCTCAGGAAAACGGAGTTGATCTTCTCTTATCAGGTCATACTCATGGAGGTCAAATTGCCCCAGGAAATTTGATTACCAACATGATTTTTGAAAATGATTATGGATATTTACGAAAAGAAAATCTTCATTCAATTGTTTCATCTGGATTTGGAACTTGGGGCCCAGCACTTCGAATCGGCACTCGCTCAGAAGTAGTAGTCATTAACGTTGCTTTTTTAAAAAAATAGTCATTCATTACAAGGTGCCATGTCTTGCGAATAAGTTTTACTACTTCGCACGGGAGGGAGCCTTTTCTGTCTAAATCGGTACTTTTAGCCAAACCAAAAGTACAATAATGATAGGGACAGACAGGATATAGGCTAAAATCGGCCGTTTATAGTGAAGTCGGAACATCGGAAACATGATTATGTTGAAAAGAAGTGAGTGGAACAATGTCCAACCATTATCATGTTTAATTCCACCGATAAACAGCAGAAATGACTCCACTGAGAAATATAACAATATCCATAAGGCAATCCATAAGAGGGATTTTTTTACACTATTCGGCCATTTTCCAAGATAGATCATTGGCGTACAGGCAAAACAAATCATTACCAGTAATTCTACAACAATAGGGCTATCAATCGGTGGTAGCGGTTGATGGCGCCACAGGGGGTAATTGAATGTAAAAGAAAAGTAAAGAGAATTACCGAATAAAAAAAACAAACTGGTTGCGTGATATTTTCGCCAGTTACGCCAATCACCCCAAGCCCAAGTTGCCAGAACAAAAGATATGGCAAGCACGATGAAAAACATAGACTATCCCCCGTAGATATTATTCCTTAAAGAACTATAGTATTAAAATATCCAAACAGCCCATATTTATGTAAAACTGCAGTCTTTCTTTAGATTAGGAAATTTTATTTTTTAATGAATTTATCTTGCTAATAATGATATAATTAATTTGATTTTGCTACCATTAAAAACATTCAAATAAAGAGGTTCTAGCTACCCTCTCAAAAAAACTAAGGAAAACAGGACTGCTTTCTTAGTAGTGCTGTTTTTTTGTGCGAAGGAGTTTTAATAAAATGGAAAACGAAAAAGCCGTTGTTGTATTTAGTGGTGGTCAAGATAGTACCACTTGTCTATTTTGGGCTTTGCAGCAATTTAAAGAAGTAGTTGCGGTTACGTTCGATTACAATCAAAGACATAAAACCGAAATTGATTGTGCAAAAAATATAGCAAAAGAACTGGGCATTGAGCATCATATATTAGATATGTCACTGCTTAATCAATTGGCTCCAAATGCATTGACAAGAGATGACATTGAGGTAAAAGAAGGGGAGACTGGCGAGCTGCCATCCACTTTTGTTCCCGGAAGAAATTTATTATTTATGTCCTTTGCAGGGGTACTGGCAAGACAAATTAATGCCAAACACATAATTACGGGAGTTTGTGAGACCGATTTTAGTGGTTATCCTGATTGTCGTGATGTTTTTATAAAATCCTTAAATGTTACGCTAAATCTTTCGATGGATGATCAATTCGTGATTCATACACCTTTAATGTGGCTCAATAAAGCAGAAGCATGGAAACTGGCTGACGATCTCGGTGCTTTTAATTTTGTTCGTGAAAAAACGTTAACCTGTTATAACGGTATTGTCGCTGAAGGTTGTGGAGAGTGTCCGGCCTGTAAGCTTCGGAAAAATGGACTTGATGAATACTTGAAGATTCGAGAGGAGCGTTAAACTATGTATGGTTTTCGGATTGTTGACAAGCTCCAGAAAATCGATGAGGATAT
>CALCRD010000482.1 GCA_937894355.1 uncultured Bacillus sp. | reverse complement strand
GCTACTGCTTCAAAAGTGTGAACCAAGTTTTCTGATACATAAGCAACAGCGATTGTTGCCGCAAACAGGACGGCAATTGCTTTGCCTTTGCTCCATTCTGGCTCCTCTTCATGATGCTCGGCTCCCTCAACATGATGTTGATAAACCCCACGATGAGTAACGAGTTTAAAGAATAAAGCTGATAAGTATAAGACAATTAAAATGACAGAAATACCAACACTTAAAGAAATCGTTTTGGCATCATTCATCGATTGAGCAAAAACCTCTGGAATGACAAAAGCAACAATAATGGCAAACATCAGTAGTCCAGAATTATGCCTTGCATCATAAACATTAAATTTTTGACGTTTGAATTTTACACCGCCAATGAAAAAGGATAAACCTGCTACAAGTAGTAAGTTCCCTAATACCGAACCTGTTAAGGAAGCAAGAACAACCTCAGTCAATCCCGCTTTTAATGCAAAAATTGAGATAATTAATTCGACGGCATTACCAAAGGTAGCATTCAACAGACCGCCGATCCGTGGTCCAGCTACAATCGCTAAACTTTCAGTTGCCCTACCCATAAAACCAGCGAGGGCAATAATTGTTAAACAATATATGCCAAACATCAAAATACTTGGCCAATCCATCAATGATCCTGCTACTGAAAGCGGAACACCAACTACAGTAAGCACCAGAAAAATCTTATTTACCATACTTCCAACTCCTTATTTAAGTCCCTAAGCTGAGTATACTATTTTTTCCCCTGCTGGTAAAAAATATATTTTTCTTGCAAACTTTACCCTTTCTCGATACCATCAAAGGAAAATATATTATGGAGAAATAATAATAATGAAGCAAAATCAACGATTTCGTTTTTGGATTCTTATTGGAATAGTAGCCATTTCTGGGTATGCCCAAGGAATGCTGCTACCGTTAATTGCTATTATTTTTGAAAAAGATGGACTATCTCCGGCTTTAAATGGGCTACATGCAACAGGTCTATATATTGGGGTTCTATTTGTATCCCCGTTAATGGAAGCACCGTTAAGAAGGTTTGGCTATAAACCAATTATTCTTATTGGCGGTTTAGCCGTTGCCATTTCTATGGCCTTATTTCCGATATGGAAATCTTTTTGGTTCTGGTTTATTTTGCGATTAATCATTGGAATCGGTGACCATATTCTTCATTTTGGCACACAAACCTGGATTACCTCCTTCTCACCAAATCATAAACGTGGGCGAAACATTTCATTATATGGTCTGTTTTTCTCACTGGGATTTGCCGCAGGCCCGCTTATGACCAGACTCGTAGAAGTTAATGAAGCTTTACCTTTTATTGTTGCATCGATTATTAGCCTAGCTACTTGGTGTTTGATCTGGTTTTTGAAAAATGATTTTCCTGAACCGACGAATGAACCCGATTCATTTCTGGGGACAATCAAACGGTTTGGACAAGTTTTTAAATACGCGTGGGTGGCTTTTCTTCCTCCGTTTGGATATGGCTTTATGGAGACCTCCTTACATGGTAACTTTCCTGTTTTCGCCCTCCGAACGGGACTTGATATTAGTGCAGTTTCGATTATTTTGCCCGCATTTGCTGTTGGTAGTATTATTTTTCAATTACCATTAGGAATTTTGAGTGATAAATTAGGTCGAAAAAGCGTATTATTAACCGTCATGATATTGGGCATTTGCAGTTTTATCATGGCTGGTTTGCTCCGTGATTCAGTCATCGGTCTTCTTATTTGCTTTTCGATTTCCGGAATGTTTGTCGGTTCCACCTTTTCACTCGGATTAAGCTATATGGCAGATTTATTGCCCCGATCTCTATTACCTACCGGAAATTTAATGTGCGGCATTTTTTACAGCTTAGGCAGTATTAGTGGACCGTTTTTCGGTGGGCTAACCATTCATTATTTTTCAGGGGGAAGTTTCTTTTACATGATAAGTGGTTTGCTGTTCTGTATTTTTGTTTCGCTTCTTGTATTCCGACCCAAGAGAGTCGAAGTTCTATAATGGCCTCACGCCCTGAAAATTTGGTAAAAAAGGGGAACCTATCGTTTACACTATGTCAATAATGCAAAATGCTTTTCAGACGCCAATTTTCGTGCTAAGATATACGGGATTATAAATGTGACTATTTTGTGAATAATAAAATATTTCAGGTTTGTGTCTAGTTTGCTGTCATCCCTTGATGACAGCTTTCGTTATTTTATCTAGATATTGATTGTGATTATTTTTCTCAATTACTAAACAAACAGACTAGCCATTCAACCTAAATTCGAAAAATAGCTTGCTGCTCTAACTCTAAATAGGAGGAGATTCCCATAAGCGCGGATATTAAGATTATTAGTACAACAGAGCCCTCACCGAATACCAGTATATTGAAAAAGATGCTCCCCCATGCTGAATTGTTTGCTGCCATTTTATGCGGCTTGTTAATTGCAATCGGGTGGATATTAAATCATTTTGAAACAGAAACTGCTTCAATCGTTATTTTCATCGCAGCATTTATCATTGGTGGATTCGCCAAAGCCAAAGAAGGAATTATAGAGACCGTTAAAAATAAGGAACTAAATGTGGAAATGCTGATGATTTTTGCGGCAATCGGCTCAAGTATTATTGGCTACTGGACTGAAGGTGCCATGCTTATCTTTATTTTTGCAATAAGCGGAGCTTTGGAAACTTATACGATGAACAAAAGTCATAAGGAGATTTCCTCGTTAATGGAATTACAGCCTGAAGAGGCGCTACGGATCTCCAATGGTCGTGAGGACCGAGTCCATGTCTCCCAGCTTGAAATTAACGATATCATTATGATTAAACCAGGAGAGCGAGTTCCTTCTGATGGAAAAATTGTAAAAGGCCAAACAACCATTGACGAGGCCGCGATTACGGGTGAGGCAATTCCGGTTACCAAAGCTTTTGGTGATGACGTATTTGCTGGAACGGTCAATTTAAACGGCTCCATTAATGTTTCGATTACAAAGCCTAGTAACGAAACTCTTTTTTCAAAAATCATCGAGCTCGTTCAATCTGCTCAAAGTGAAAAATCACCTTCGCAGTTGTTTATTGAACGTTTTGAAGGAACATATGTTAAGGTCGTATTAATTGTCGTACTACTCATGATGTTCATCCCCCATTTTTTACTGGAATGGAGTTGGACGGAAACTTTTTATCGGGCAATGATTTTACTAGTAGTGGCTTCCCCATGTGCTCTAGTTGCTTCGATTATGCCGGCAACATTGGCGGCAATATCAAATGGGGCAAAGCATGGAATCTTGTTTAAAGGTGGCGTCCATTTAGAAAATCTTAGTCATTTAAAAGCGATTGCTTTTGATAAAACAGGAACCCTTACAAAGGGAAAACCTTTAGTTACGAATGTAATTGTTAAGGAACCCTTTTCCGAGGAGAGCATTCTGCTAACCTTAGGCTCAATCGAAAATCATTCTAACCATCCACTAGCTCAAGCGATTGTGAAGTATGTAAAAAAATCGGGAAACTGGCCGCTGTTACAACCTGATTATGTTGAAGATGTTTCCGGATGGGGTATTAAGGCTGGTTTAGGAAACAAAGAATGGAAAATTGGCAAAGCGAATTTTGTTGGCAAACAAGAAGCAGAAGCGTTCGCTAATGGGGCAGCAAAAGCTCTTGCCTTAGAAGGAAAGACGATTGTTTTTATCCAATGCGAATGTGAAATTGCTGCTATTGTCGCTCTAAAAGATGTCGTCCGTAACGAGACAAAAACAGCGATCGATTCATTGAAGGCCCAAGGGGTTTTCACAAGTATGTTAACGGGCGACAGCGAAAAAACGGCATTGGTTATAGCCGAGGAAAGCCATGTTAACGATTTTGTAGCGGAATGCCTTCCGGAAACCAAGGTAGAGCATTTAAAGAAGTTAAAAGATCGATTTGGCTTTGTAGCAATGGTTGGCGATGGGATAAACGATGCCCCGGCACTAGCCACGGCCAGTGTAGGAATTGCCATGGGGGGCGGCACGGACGTAGCACTAGAAACAGCAGATGTGGTGCTTATGAAGAACGATTTACCTAAGATATCCGAAGCCATCCGTCTTTCGAAACGAATGAATCGGATTGTTAAACAGAACATTATCTTTTCGATTTCAATTATTATGTTGTTAATTATCTCAAATTTTGTACAAATCCTCGATTTGCCTTTAGGGGTCATTGGTCATGAGGGAAGTACCATATTAGTGATATTAAACAGCCTCAGATTATTAAAATAAGAATCAAGACAAAGATTAACGGGAAGCTCCGAGTTGGGGGCTTCCCGTTTTTTTATTTTGTATTAAGTTTCACTTAGAAAGTTTCAAGCCTTAATGGTAACCGTTTGAGCCATTGGCAGATCCTGAAGTTTTTTGTTTTGGACGGCTCTTGCCCTTTTGCTTTGTGCCACCATCTTTTTTGGTATGCTTAGCCATGGTTAAATGCCTCCCTAAATTTTATAAAAGTCATGCTCCCTTATTCTTTAACTTAAGGTGGAAATTAAACAAGGAAACATCAGGCATTTAACAGCTACTACCTTTTTTCGCTGTAAAATAGGCATTGACTTCCCCACCAATGATAATGACCAAGCCTGATAAATAAAACCAAATCATTAACACAATGATAGCCCCGATACTGCCATATGTAGCAGAATAGTTACCAAAATTCCCTACATAATAGGAAAAAGCTAGCGAGGTTACCACCCAACCGATTGTAGCAAAAATCGCACCGGGAACAGCACTTAAACAAGTAATTTTCTTATTTGGGGCAATCCAATATAAGCCAGTAAATACGAGAAATAAAAATATTGAACTAAACAGCCAGCGTAGAGCATTCCAAACCTTCAAAAACTGTTCTGATAAACCCAATTCAGAAAATAGGAATAGGCCAATTTGTTTCCCAAATACCGGAAGCAATAAAGCAACAACAATAACAAGAACCATCCCAATTGTTAAAAATACAGCAATTCCTCTTGCCACGATAAATGATCGGTCTTCTTTCACGTCATAGGCCTTATTAAAAGCACTAACGATAGCGTGAATCCCATTTGATGCCGACCAAAGAGTTGCGATAACCCCAAAAGATAGGAGCTTTACATTTTTATCCAACACTTCATTCAAGCTTGTTTCGATGAGTGCCATCGATTCACCTGGTGCAAAATCACGAATATAACTCATCAAATATTCTTGTGTAATCGATAAATATGGAAGCAATGTCACTAAAAAAATAAGTAAGGGAAACAGCGAGAGCAAGAAAAAATAGGCCAATTGTGCCGCCATTCCGGGGATATCATCTCTTCCAATTCGAACCCATAAATACTTGAAGAAGGATGAATCAATATGCACCATTTCTTCACCTCTTCTTTTTTGTGGATGGGAAAGTCATGATCCTTTTCTTAGTGTACGTTGTCCAATTACATTTTATTTTGTGTAAAATTTCCATCATCATATGTATTTTCATTTTTAACAAGGGCATCTTTTGTTTCTTTCACTATGTCAACCACCTGGGGTGTCATTTCAGTTAATTCATCGACTTTTTCTTTGATAAAATAAATATCTTCGCTTACTTGATTGATTGTCTGGCGAACTTGCTCCGTTGTATTTTTAACCTTATCTACAACTATAGATGGATTTTTGATTAGGTAGGTAACGTTTTTTGTCGTCTTGCTACATTTCGTCGTAATGGCGTTGCGGGTATTTTTATCAAGCATGCTCAAAGCGCCTCCAGCAATTGCCCCCAGAAATACCCCTCTCCAAAAATTCCTTGTTTCGCTCATGTTATCGTTTCCACCTTTCAAAGTGATTTCTTTACCTCAAGTAGCAGTCTTTCGCACCCATCTTTAACTAAAGTATACACCTGCTCAAAATTCCCAGAATAATAAGGATCTGGTACATCCTTTTCTTGGTGTTGTTCTGTTAAGTCAAGTAGCCTGAAAATCTTTGCTTTTGGCTTTCCTTGAGTTAAAGCCTCTATATTTTTTTGATTTTCAAAATCCATAGCAATAATATAATCAAACTCAGTTAAATCCTCAGTCTGTATTTTTCTAGCCACTAAACCTTCGGAACTGATTTGAAACTGATTTAAAATTTTTTGTGTACCCTTGTGAGGAGGATGTCCAATATGCCAGCTACCAGTGCCCGCAGAATCAATTATTATTTTATCTTCTAATCCTTCCTTTATCACAAGATCGCGAAACACCGCTTCTGCCATTGGAGATCGGCATATATTCCCTAAACACACGAATAATACTTTTATCATCTCGTGCCCTCCTTTTCCCTATATTTTCTCGATTTTCCAGCAAACTTGCAAGTCCTTGTCAGCCATTCACCTTAAAAAGATGGAACAAATCTCTCATTAGCAATAGTTTGTTTTCTTTGACATTCATTATTGAACATGAAAAGATGGGGTTACCACCCTTGAAAGGAAGAAAATGTGTGAATTTAACCGAGAAATCTAGTGAAAATGTTGAATTTATGATTGAGAAGATCAAGGAGAAATTGAAAGTACTTAACTTTGGGGCGATCAAGTCCTCCCATTTTGATGAAGAAATGTATGAAGAGCTCAAGGATATTTACGACCTAGTCATGAAAAAGGACACCTTTAGCATTAGTGAAATGCAAGCAATTGTTGAAGAATTAGGAAGCCTTCGGAAACAATAGGATCTGGTTGTAACATGCTATAAAAAAGTGAAAATCATGTTATTTAGCAATTAAAGCCGGCTTAATTAGCCGGCTTTTTTCTGTAAAGAAAGCATAAGTTTCTTTAAATTAGATTAATGTCTAGCGCAAGCGTCCTAGCGTCTAGTGAACTTCCGCTTTTCTTATCAAAAAAAATTAAATTGAGTCTTGGTCTGTTAAGATGATTGGGCCGTCCTTAGTAATAGCAATTGTATGCTCATATTGAGCGGAATTTTTCCCATCAATCGTGCGCGCTGTCCAGCCATTGTCATCCATTTTCGCATCATAGCTACCAACATTAATCATTGGTTCAATCGTAAATACCATTCCTTCTTTAATCCGTGGTCCCTTATTTGGTAAACCATAATGCGGAACATCTGGTTTCTCATGAATCACAGAACCTATTCCATGACCGATAAAGTTTCGAACAACAGAGAACCCTTCACCCTCTGCATACGTTTGAATGGCATGACCGATATCACCAATTCGGTTCCCAACTCGTGCTTGTTCAATTCCTTTATAAAGCGCTTCCTTTGTCACAGCTAACAATTTGATTGCTTCCTCGGAAGCATTTCCAACGATATAGCTCCAAGCAGAATCGGCTAAGTAACCATTATAGTTTACTACCATATCAATTGTAACAATATCCCCATCTTTTAAAGGTGTTTTGCGGGGAAATCCATGACATATTTCATCATTAACACTGGCACATGTTGCATATTCATAACCTTGATATCCCTTTTGTTCTGGTGTAGCACCTTTTTCCTTTAAAAATCCATCTACAAATTCTTCAATTTCCCAAGTAGTAATCCCTACTTTAATGAGTTTTGCTAATTCTTTATGAACTGAAGCAAGTATTTCACCTGCTTTTTTCATTCCATCAATTTCTCGTTGTGATTTTAAATTTATCATCCTGTTCCCCCTACCCATACTAAACCTAAATTAGCTGCAAATTATACTATTCATAAAATTGCACCTTTTGGTTATATTTATCCTAGTATACCATCCTTTTGGATTGATTTATAATTAAATACTTCGCAACCGCCCGTAGAAAGCGCAGCCCATCACTCTGAAATGAACTGCCGAGTATAACACAACCTAAATGTAAAAAAGATGTTGTTCTTTATATGGTACACTGCATTTACATTTGTTATAATATTTATATAAATCGTTAAGGTGCGTGAATGATTATGGTAGTTGGTGACCGCGTAAAAAAGCTTCGAAAAGAAAAAAAAATTTCATTAACTGAACTTGCTGAACAAGCTGGTGTTGCCAAATCCTATCTAAGTTCATTGGAACGTAATTTACAATCAAATCCTTCTATCCAATTTCTTGAAAAGATCGCAGTAGTTTTCGGTGTTTCAATTGATTATTTTATTGTAGATAATCCGGACACTGCCAATCTTGATTCAGAATGGGTTAATCTTGTTAAGGAAGCCATGGATTCCGGTGTTACGAAAGACCAATTTCGCGAATATCTTGAATTTAACAAGTGGAAGCTTAATCAACCTAAATAAGAGGCAGACTCTAGGTCAACCCCCATACATTTATCTAACTGGTTTCTTTATAAATTTGAATCCAGTTAAATCAAATTATTGGAGGAAAAATCCTAAGGAGTCTGCCTCTTTTTTTAAAAGGCTCTGTTTAACAAGGCTGTTGATTTCCGCTCCAGGCACTTCAATCAACAGGTTGTTAAATATCTAAAAAAATCTAATTGCTCATTTACTACCTAGCCTATGTATAATTAATTCAATGTTTCTTTAGAGTCTTTCAATGTTAAAAACACCCTAATATCCTCATGATCGATACCCATTTCCAAAGCTTCTAATATTAACTGAACCCACTCTAAATCTAATTCTTCATTGGTTTTAAACTTTATTGTCAATTACCCCACCTACTAATAAGGAATTCTGGATCACCGTTGACTTTGTTTCCACGACTACTTACCCATTTAATTCAAATACAATATATACAAATTCACCATTATTACATCATATAAATAGTTTAACTGGATACCAATGTATATTTTGTAACTATTTGTCTAGTTTTAATAGTTATTTTATGGCACGGTTTTGCATATATCGACTTAATTGGTTAGGCAATTTGCCTCATTTAACCAAATAACCTTGTGATAGGTTTAAAGTTTTCAATTCATGGAAATATTAACCATACGCAGGAAATGATGGTAATCCGATATCTGAATTTCTAAGAAAGGCAATTGTTAAATAATTGACGATTAGTGCCGATAAATTTTCCCACCATTTTGTGAACGATTTGTGTCTTTTTTCAGAAAATTCAGATAAAATAGTAATACGAAGTAAATGTTAGACAATATGAAAGGTGGTATTTCCTATGACATTTTGGTACGCGATGAATTTACTAATTCCGGTTGCGTTTCTTGTTGGTATTGGCTTCTATCTAGATAAGGCAATAAAACCGGAAGTACCTAAGCCAGACGAATCAGAGTAATGCTGTAAACAGCTTTTAAAATATAAAGATCAAAAAGGACATGGATGATAATTCCATGTCCCTTTTATTTTTTGGCCCTGTTAATGCTAGGCTGTTGATTTCCGTTCCAGGCACGAGCGGTTCGCGGGCTCACCCGTGAGC
>CALCRD010000481.1 GCA_937894355.1 uncultured Bacillus sp. | reverse complement strand
AGGAGGCCTTCGTGCGAGCCTGCGGAAAGCGAAGTGTCTGGAGCGGAAATCAACATTCAAGTATAACAAGAGTCTTTATATAAAACCAAAGGATGATGGGAGCAGAGGAATAAATAATCCTTTCAGCAAGAAAAACCACTGAAAATGAAAAAAATGTCGAAATTTGTCCACTAAGCGTGAGAAAAGTTACTGCCTGATATCCTAATAGGGATTAAGATAGTAAGGCAAGTAATTATTGTTATTCTGGTAAATTACATGGTTACTTTAATTACATTGCTCGGCTAACTAGTTCACAAAAAATCCACCAAAAAGTCACAAAAAGGCTGAAATTTCGACATAATGAAAGCGGTGACACTTCACAGTTCTGTTGTATTATGGAGTTGGAGATAGCATATCTCCTATTTCACTTGTGGAAATAGTGATTTTCCTTGATTCGACAGTGATAAAAGTCGCGGATTATTTCGGTTGAGGTCTCTAAAATGGGACAAGGAAACGATTCTGTATATCCTCAAAGGTTATCTTTTACCAAAAAGGGGTGGTCATTATGATAAGAAAAGGTTGTCCAGAAGAGTATCCAATTTCATTGTTTGTAAATGATTTTGAAATAGCAGTTTTTCAATTAACGAACTATGATTTAGTCGATTGGGCCTATGGATATTTATTTTCTGAAGGATTAATTGACAAGATTGACGATGTATTGACCGTGAAGGTAAATGAAAAGAAAGCAACGATTCATGTAACCCTCAGGGAAGCATTTGATGAAGATAAATTTTTTTCGAAAACGAAGCATTATACAGCGGGGTGTGGAAGAGGAGTTACCTTCTTTTCAATGACCGATGTAAAGAACTTTGACAAGGTGGCTTCGTCGCAAAGTTATCCGTTAAGCTATTTATTAAAAAAAAGAAGTCAATTTGCGCAAAGCTCGCCTTTATATATTGAATCAGGCGGGATGCATGGTGCCTGTATCGTCCTTGAAGATGGTAGTTTCGTAGTCCGAGAGGATATTGGCCGTCATAACGCGGTCGATAAAATTATTGGTCACGCCTTAAGAGAGCAATTAGATCCCCAGAAGCTGATTCTGTTAACAACGGGGAGAGTTTCTTATGAAATGCTTTCCAAGGCTGCGAAATTTGGTTTTAGTATTATTGGCTCGCGTACAGCTGCAACAAAACAGGCTGTCCAGCTAGCTAAATATTTGAATATCGAGTTGGTAGGATATTTGCGAGGAAAAATGGCGATTTCCTACACATCATTCGGAAGAGTGGTTAATGACCTTCAGGAGTGTAAAGTCGGGGGTTCTTCCTATTAATTTAGGGTTTAACATATGTTCTAAACATAAGGTAGAGGGGGCTAGAAAGATGGATTTTACAAGAAGACAGTTTTTAAAATTGTCTGGTGCTACAGCAGTTACTATGGCTGTCGTAGAGCTTGGCTTTGATGATAAGAAAGCTAAAGCAAGCACCAAAGAATTCAAAATTGCGTCATTAAAACCGACGCCAACGATTTGTCCGTTCTGTGGAGTAGGTTGCGGTATCCTTGTCTATGCAACTGATAATGATGTCGTTTATACAGAAGGTGACCCGGATCATCCGATCAACGAAGGTACACTTTGTAGTAAAGGGACGACTGTTCGTCAGCTTTATACTTCTGACCGTCGTGTCAAAAAACCTATGTACCGCAAACCAAAAAGCAATAAGTGGGAAGAAGTAGAATGGGATTGGGCCCTTACAAAAATCGCGGAAAAAGTAAAAGAAACACGCGATCGCACATATGTAGCACAAGAAAATGGTATAACAGTTAACAAAACAGAAGCTATCGCTACATTGGGTGGCGCAGCTCTTGATAATGAAGAAACTTATCTTTTAGGTAAGCTGATGCGTGCTGGTTTAGGATTAACCTATATCGAACACCAGGCTCGAATATGACACAGTTCAACGGTTGCCGGTCTGGCGCCTACACTTGGTCGTGGAGCAATGACAAACCACTGGATCGATTTAAAAAATACTGATTGTGCATTAATCATGGGTGCAAACCCTGCTGAAAACCATCCAATTAGTTTTAGATGGCTAACGAAGGCACACGATAATGGAGCAACATTAATTTCAGTTGACCCACGTTTTACTCGTACTTCAAGTAAAGCGGATATTTATGCGCCAATTCGTTCTGGTTCAGATATTGCCTTCTTAGGCGGGATGATTAACTATATTCTTGAAAATAAGCTTTACCATGAAGAATATGTGGTTAACTATACAAATGCAGGTCTAATCGTTGAAGATACCTACACATTTGATGATGGAATCTTTAGTGGTTACGATGAAAAAACAAGAAGCTATGATAGAACAAAATGGAACTTCAAAGTGGATGCAGAAGGCAAGTATGTAAGAGATTACACTCTTCAAGATCCCAATTGTGTATTCCAGTTAATGAAGAAACATTATTCTAGATATGACATCGACACAGTTGTCTCAGTAACAGGTACACCAAAAGAAGACTATTTAAAAGTTGTAAAGGCATTTGCGGCAACTGGAAAACCAGGCAAAGCCGGTACTATTCTATATGCAATGGGTACAACTCAGCATACTGTAGGATCACAAAACGTTCGTTCATATGGAATCGTGCAGCTGCTCTTAGGTAATATTGGTCTACAAGGCGGCGGAATCAATGCGATGCGCGGAGAGTCTAACGTTCAAGGTTCCACAGACTTTGCCTTACTTTATGGAAATAACAACGGTTACCTAGATGTTTCAACTGCAGCACCAACTGATACAACATTAAAAGGATTCCTAGAGAGAGTGACTCCAAAAGCAGGATATTGGGTTAATAAGCCAAAATTCTTTGTTAGTTTGTTAAAAGCATACTATGGCGATAACGGAACAGCAGCAAATGAATTTGGATACAACTATCTACCAAAATTGACGCCGAAAAAAGACTATTCTCATATGAGAATCTTTGAAGCGATGTCAAGAAAAGAAATAGAAGGATTATTCATGTTCGGAACCAACCCAATTGTTGGCGGACCAAATGCCGGTAAAGAACAAGAATCTCTTAGTAATTTAAAATGGATGGTAGCTGTTGACCTTTGGGAAACAGAAACGTCTGCATTCTGGCAAAAAGACGCTGGAGCTGACCCATCATCAATTGATACGGAAGTATTCTTCTTGCCAGCATGTTCTTCGTTTGAAAAGGAAGGTTCTATATCAAACAGTGGACGTTGGATGCAATATCGCTGGAAAGCGATTGAACCGAAACATGAATCAATGGGTGATTTAGAAATCATTCATTTGTTAACGCTAAAATTAAAAGAGCTTTATAAAAATGGTTCTGGCCCAGCTGCCGAGCAAATCAATGCCATTTCTTGGAATTACGGCGAGGGAGAACACATTGATATTGACCTTGTATGTAGAGAAATTAATGGCTACGAAATGTCTTCGAAAAAGCAAGTGGCATCGTTTGGGAAACTAATGGATGATGGTTCGACATGTAGCGGTAACTGGGTCTACAGCGGTTTCTATACAGAAGAAAGAGGAAACCGGGCGAAGGATCGTAAAAAAGATGATGATGGTGTTGGAAACTTCTTGAACTGGTCTTATGCATGGCCATTAAACCGCCGCGTTGTATATAATCGTGCGGGTGCAGATTTAAATGGTAAGCCATGGATGCCAGATCGACCTGGAATCAACTGGGATGCTGCCCAGAATAAGTGGGTCGGCACAGACATTCCGGACTTTGTTGTAGATAAAGCACCTGATTCACCAACTGGTAAGGATGCATTCATCATGCTTGCTACTGGAGTAGGCGGATTGTTCGCCCCGATGAATGAAGGTCCGTTCCCTGAACACTATGAGCCATATGAAACTCCAGTTTCTAATGGATTATCAAGTGTTCAATTGAACCCAGCTGCCAAGTTTGGTGAAAAAGAGTTTATGACTCAAGGCGATGCTTCTGAATTCCCGGTTATCGCCACAACTTATCGTCTGTCTGAACATTGGCAAGCAGGTGCCATGACTCGAAACCAGGAATGGTTATCAGAGCTAGCTCCACATATGTTTGTTGAAATTAGTGAAGAATTAGCGAAAGAAAAAGGTATTAAAAACAAGGATGAAATCTTCATTTCATCTGCACGTGGTGAAATTAAGGCGTTTGCTATGATTACAAAGCGCTTTAAGCCATTTACGATTAAAGGTAAAAAGGTTCATCAAGTTGGTATGCCATGGCACTTTGGCTTTAAGGGAATTGCAACAGGTGGAACAGCTAACCACTTAACACCAAATATTGGGGACGCAAACACCAATATCCCTGAATATAAAGCATTCCTCTGCGATGTTAGGAGGGCGAAATAATGGCTACAAAGTATGTTAAATTAGTCGATGTTACTAAGTGTGACGGTTGCCGTGCCTGTATGGTTGCCTGTAAGAACTGGAATGACCTTCCTGCAGAGCCAGAGGATTTTCTTGGAAGCTATCAATCTCATAAAAAAGTAACTGCCCATACTTGGAATGTTTTAGATTTTATCGAGCATGAAGATTCTAAAGGTAACTTAAACTGGTTATTCCGCCACTCAGCATGCTTCCATTGTACGGATGCAGCCTGTGAAAAGGTTTGTCCAGAAGACGCCATCAGCTATACTGATTTTGGTACGGTAGTAGTGGACCATGATAAGTGTGTTGGCTGTGGCTATTGTGTGCAAAACTGTCCGTTTGACGTAATTGAACTGGCAACTTACAAAGACAAACAAGGCAAAGAATACCGCAAAGCTTCAAAATGTACAATGTGTACTGATCGTATTGAAGAAGGCTTACAGCCTGCATGTGTAACAACTTGCCATACAGGTGCAATGGAATTCGGCAACAAGGACGAAATGATCCAGAAGGCTGAAAAACGTTTAAGCCAAATCAAAGACAAATACCCGAACGCCAATGTGTACAATCCGCAAGGTGTAGGCGGTACGCACACTGTTTACGTATTAACGGATAAACCTTCTGTTTATGGTTTACCAGAAAACCCTAAAGTTCCAACATCTGCTGTCCTTTGGAAGGATTATGCACAGCCACTAGGGAAAATGATGATTGGTGCAACTACAATGGGTGTCGTAGGAATGTTCCTGTCTTACAAATTATTTAACAAAGACAAAGAGAACGGCGAAGCTGGAGGTGATAGCAATGAGTAATCAGCAAAAACCTGAAATTAAAGTTAGACGTTTTTCAAAGGCTTTCGTTGCTGCCCATGCTGTCAATTTCATATCATTCTTTATCCTGTATATTACGGCATTGCCAATGTACACTGAGTTCTTTGATTGGCTCTATCCAGTTTTTGGAGGACCAGAAAACGCTCGTTTATTGCATAGAATTTTTGCAGTAGCGTTTGTCACACCATCGATTATCTGGTTGATTTTTGATACAAAAGGCTTCTTCCGTTGGATTAAAGAGATTTTCACTTGGAAAAAGCGTGATGTTGAATGGTTCCAAGAAGCAGGTAAGGAAATGCTTGGATTCAAGTTTAAGCATGTTCCGCAAACCTTCTTTAATGCCGGTGAAAAAATTAATTCTTGGATTCAGATTGTAACAGCAGTGGTGATCATCTGTTCAGGATTCACCATGTGGTTCCCAGAATTTTTCCCAGCGTGGGCTGTACAATGGGGATATTTCGGCCATAGTCTGAGTATTGGTCTTGCAGCAGCAGTTGTGGTAGGACATATTTATATGGCAGCTGTTCACAAGAATTCAGCTCCAGGCTTTAAAGGTGTTGTTACAGGTAAGGTTCCAGCGTGGTGGGCAAAGAGCCACTATGGTGACTGGTATGATGAAGAAGTGAAAAAAGGTAACTTCCCTGATGTGCCAATTCATGGGGAGAAGAAAAAAGAAAAAACAGGTTCTTAATAAGATAAGTAAAATTGTAAATAATAAAGGGAATGGCTGTCTTAATCGGACAGCCATTCCTTTTAAAAATGATAGGGGTGTAAGATTGATGAAAACATCAGTGGTTTCAAAAGAATATCTAAACCTACAAAAGGAAATTATCAAACTGCAGGAGCAATGGAAAGCTGCCATAGATCCTGAAACTGTTAAGCCAAAATTTGATAGTGCTACCATCGAGGCTGGTGTACCGTTGGCTTCTTTAACGGAAATTGATTTCAATATTGCACTATTCCTACAGTGTCTAGAGGAATTGAAGCAAGTTTTAATCGATAGCAACCCCCGTTTAGAAGGACAATTTGCCATTTTATCAGAAGTAATGGATGAAACTGTTGCTGCGCGGATGCTTGAAGAGGCCTTTTCTATGAACTATTTATACTTTAGTGAATTTGCCTCCGAACACAAATTAGACGAATGGTTGCCACAATTTGTAGCAGAAACATTATTCCGCCCATATTTGCAGGTTTTGGCTGGCAAGGCTCAACCAAAAATCACTCATGGTGTACCAGGCTGTGGTTGCCCTGTATGTGGAGAACCGGCACGTTTAGGTCAGATTGAAGGACAAGGTCAAAAAGTGCTTCATTGTCCACGCTGTCTTTTCTACTGGTTAGATAAAAAGATTTCTTGTACACATTGTGGAAACACTGACCATAAAACCATTCAATTTTTAACAATTGAAGGTGATGCCTCCTCGCAAATTCATGTTTGCGAAAAATGTAAGGGGTACACAAAAGTAATCGATACCAGACAACATCTGTCTAAACCTTCAACACCATTACTTGATTTGAACTCCATCCATCTGGATTATATTGCTCAAGAAAAGGGCTACAAGGTTTCTGTAGAAAATGAAAAAGTAAATTAATTTAAAAAGTTACTCGGTAGTGATATTAATATTAATAGTAATATTGATATTGTTGTTGGTATTGTAATTGTAATTGTTATTGGAATAAAGTCATTAACGAACAAAAGTGGGTGCTAGTCATGAACGCTGGAGGCATTATTTTATCAGGGGGAAAATCCAGTAGGATGGGGACTAATAAGGCCCTCCTTAAAATAAATCAAAAGCCGAACATTGAAAGAATCAAATATGAGCTAGAGCAGGTCGTTGATGAAATCATTTTAGTAACAAATGAACCTGAAGAATATCGGTTTTTAAATATAAAAACAGTGGCAGATGATTTTCCAGGAAGAGGGCCTCTTGCAGGGATTCATGCTGGCCTAAAAGCTACCCCCTACCAGGCGAATTTGGTGGTCGCCTGTGATATGCCCTTCATTTCTGCAAAATTAGGCAGGATTCTTCTTGAGCAATCGAAGGATTTTGATGCAGTAATTCCAATTATAAATGGGAGGCAACAAATGCTTTTTTCCGTTTACCAAAAAGGGATTTTGCCAGAAATAGAGAAATGTATTAAAGGGGATAATGTTGCAATTAAGCATGTACTTGATTCATTTAATGTTCGTTATATTGAAGAGAGTGAGCTTAATGAGTATAGTTCGGGCAACTTGGAACTGATTTTTTTTAATATGAATTATCCAGATGAATATCAACATGCAAAAAAATGGGCAGAAAAGTTAGAATAGCCTCTTTTCATCGTCAGAGAAAGGGTGTACAGGGATAATGGAATTTTTTAAAGTAAAAACGGTTGAGGAAACATTCTCCTTAATAGATGAAAAAATTTCTCATATCGATGCAACGGAAATTCGGCCAATCGAAGAAGCACTCCATTATGTACTGGCAGAATCGGTGCACGCGACTGAAAATGTTCCAGGCTTTGATCGCTCGACGGTAGATGGTTATGCTGTCAGTGCCAAGGACACCTATGGTTCTTCGGAAACGATGCCGGGATTCTTGAATGTCGTCGGCGAAGTGAAAATGGGCGAGGAAGCGAGTAAACCTTTAGGACGTGGCCAAGCCATTTATGTTCCGACCGGTGGAATGATCCCCCCTGGTAGTGATGGTGTCATCATGATTGAGCATTGCGAAGACATCGATGGGCTGTTAAACACCTACAAGCAAATTGCTCCAGCAGAAAACATCATTCGAGCTGGTGAGGACATAAATACTGGAGAAATGCTTCTTAGCGCTGGGACAAAGCTTCGCCCCCAAGAAATTGGTGCCCTAGCTGCACTCGGAATAACCGAAGTAAAGGTCTATCGTCGTCTCAAAGCGGCCTACCTTTCCTCAGGCGATGAAATTGTCCCCTACCAAACTAAAAACTTGGAGATTGGACAAATTCGCGATATTAACTATTTAACAGTAGCCGGGCTCTTGCAAACTTGGAATATTGACGTGATTTACGGTGGAATTGTTCGTGATCAGTACCAAGTGTTTGCCGAGACAGCCCGAGAATTATTCGAAAAGGTAGACTGCTTGATTTTATCAGGAGGAAGCTCGGTTGGGGCCAAGGACTACACGACCGAAGTCATTCAGTCACTCGGTGACCCTGGGGTATTTGTTCATGGAATCTCGATCAAACCGGGAAAACCGACGATTTTAGCCGTAGCCGCTGGCAAGCCCGTAATCGGATTACCAGGTCACCCGGCCTCAGCCATGGTCATTTTCCAATTGTTCGGTGAGCAAATTTTCCGCAACCTAAGAGGCGAAAAGCGCGAAAACCTACCCAATCGAATCTATGCCAAAATCACAAAAAACATTGCCTCAAGCCCAGGCCGGGCTGATTATATCCGCGTGAAACTGTTTGAGCAGGAAGGCGAATGGTGGGCCGAGCCGATAATCGGTAAATCAGGCCTAATTACCACACTAGTCAAAAGTGATGGAATCGTCGAAATTATTTCCGGAAAAGAGGGAATTGCCCAAGGCGAGTATGTGCCCGTATTACCAACAAGATAAGGGGGAGCACAAAAGTGGAAGCAAAAAAATATAATCGCAAAATTTACTTAGAAGATAAACCACGACTTGAAGCAAAGGCCGAACTGTTAACAGCCTTCGATTTGCCAAGACAAACCGAAATCATTCCGACAGTTGACTCCCTAGGCCGCGTCAGTGCCGAGCCAATTTTTGCTAAAGTATCCATGCCATTTTACCATGCCTCAGCAATGGATGGAATTGCTGTGAATGCCGAAAATACATATGAAGCACATGAAAAAAATCCGCTCCAACTAACAAAAGGCGAGCAATTCGTCTATGTCGACACCGGGAACGCCATTCCCCCAGAGTTCAATGCCGTCATAATGATTGAATACGTTCATGTCATCGATGATCATACGATTGAAATCATCGAACCAGCGACACCCTGGCAACATATTCGCCCTATTGGCGAAGACATTACCCAAGAAGAAATGCTATTCCTCCAAGGCCATAGCTTACGTCCTGCCGACCTGGGTGTCCTATTAGCCGGACAAATTACCGAAGTAGCCGTCACCAAAAAACCAGTCGTCACCATCATTCCGACCGGCAATGAACTTGTCTCAGCTGACACCGACTTGGCATCCGGCCGCATCATCGAATTTAATGGCACTGTTTTTTCCGGATTCATCAAGGATTGGGGCGGCCAACCCATCCTCCATGACATTGTCAAAGATGACCCGGAAAAAATCAAAGCTGCCTTGTTGGCTGCTGTGGAAACTTCAGACATCGTCGTCATTAATGCCGGCTCATCTGCGGGCTCAAAAGATTATACCGTCCATATTTTAGCCGAGCTCGGCACCGTCTTTACCCATGGAGTCGCCACCAGACCAGGCAAACCGGTGATTTTAGGGAAAATCAATAACAAAATCGTCGTTGGTGTTCCAGGTTATCCGGTATCGGCTTATTTTGCGCTCGAATGGTTTGTCAGGCCGCTAATTTGCAAATACCTCCAAATCCCTGAGCCCACCCGGCAAAAGCTCGAAGTGACGCTTGGACGGCGAATAGTATCAACCATGGGTGCAGAGGATTTTGTCCGGATGAATATCGGCTATGTCAATGGCCAATTTGTTGCCAATCCACTAACAAGGAATGCTGGGGTAACCATGTCCTATGTTCGTGCGGACGGCATTCTAGTCGTGCCACCTGACCTATTAGGCTATGAACAAGGTGATATCGTCGAAATCGAACTGCTGAAATCAGTTGAGGAAATCAAAAACGCTCTACTGTTCAGTGGTAGTCACGATCTTACCATCGACCTGCTGTCCGCACACCTAAAACGGGAGCATACCGACATGACAATTGTATCCTCCCATATTGGCTCAATGGCCGGCTTAATGGCCATCCGTAAAGGCGAAGCCCATGTAGCAGGCATTCACTTATTAGATCCAGAAACGAATGAATACAACCTTTCTTATGTAAAAAAAATCTTAGCAAAACAAAAGGTTGTCCTCTTACCGTTCTTAAAACGAACGCAGGGCTGGATGGTACCAAAAGGTAATCCTAACGAAATCGGAAACGTGAAGGATATTGCCAATAACCAGGTTTCTTTTGTTAATCGTCAAAAAGGTGCCGGTACAAGAATTTTGTTTGATATGCTTTTGGATGAAGCGGGACTAACTCCAGAAGAAATTACTGGCTATGATCGCGAAATGTTTTCTCATTTGAGTGTTGCCGCCGAAGTAAACGGAGATTCCAACTCAGCAGGGTTGGGTATTTTTCCAGCAGCAAAAATAATGAACCTAGACTTTATCCCTGTCGCCGATGAATCCTACGATTTATTAATGTCCCAGGCCTTTTTTGAAAGTGAACAAGGTAAATGGTTAATTAACGTCATTCAAAGTGAGAGCTTTAAGCAAGAAGTCGAAAAAATCGGTGGCTACACGGTAGTCGAGCACCCCGAGCCCATCTTCTTTAAAGAATAAACTATGTTAATGATCAGTGTTGATTTTGTACACTTATGTTGATTGGAGCGGAAGACACGCAGACTCCTGCAGGAGCACGAGCTGAGTGAGACTCCGAAGGAAGGAACGACCGAAGGAGGCCTTCGTGCGAGCCTGCGGAAAGCGGAGTGTCTGTAGCGGAAATCAACAGCCAAGTTTAACAGGGCATAAGTAAACATCGATAAAAAACGAGGTGATTCTAATGAATTTTACAATTGCTAAAGAGACAATTGATACACAGTCGATCATAAATAAAGTGGTCCAACGAGATGCTGGTGCAATAACAACCTTTATCGGTACTGTCCGCGAGCTAACCAAAGGAAAAAAAACGCTCTATCTCATATACGAAGCCTATGAACCAATGGCTGTGAAAAAACTCGAACAAATTGGTGCTGAAATTGCTGAGCGCTGGCCGGGAACAAAAGTTGCGATTACCCACCGGGTCGGCCGGTTAGAAATCACGGATATCGCCGTGGTCATTGCCGTCTCAACACCGCACCGTGCGGATGCTTATGAAGCCAATCGCTATGCCATTGAACGCATTAAAGAAATTGTGCCAATTTGGAAAAAAGAACATTGGGAAGATGGAGAAGAATGGATTGGCAATCAGCTAGAGACGGTTGCTTATCCGTCAGGAAAACCGGAGGAGAGTGATTTGCGTGAATAAAGTAATGTTTTTTGCTCATTTACGCGACGCTGTTGGAGAAGAATTTTTAAGCTTAGAGTTGTCTGGAAAAACGGTTGCTGAAGCAAAAGAGCTGCTCCGGGAAATGTTCCCAGTTTTAAAACTTGATACCGTGATGACAGCCCTTAATGAAGAATTTTCTGGAGACGATGAAGTGATTAACGACGGAGATGTGATTGCCTTTATTCCGCCAGTAAGTGGGGGGTGAAGACATGTCAGAACGCTATTCCCGTCAAACGCTATTCCCGCAAATTGGTACTGGTGGCCAAACCAAAATTAGCCGTAAGCATGTGTTAATCATTGGAGCTGGTGCCTTAGGTTCTGGCAGCGCCGAAATGATGACAAGAGCCGGGATTGGTAAGCTGACCATTGTTGACCGCGATTATGTTGAAGCAAGCAATCTGCAGCGTCAGCAGCTTTATACCGAAGCAGATGTCCGCGAAAAGCTACCAAAAGCGGCTGCCGCCGAATTACGCTTGAAGGCCATCAATTCAGATGTTGAGATTTCTGCGTTAATTGCTGATGCTACTCCAGAACTAATGACCGAGCTGGTCGCTGGCGGCATAGATTTAATTCTTGATGCCACAGATAATTTTGAAACGAGAATGATGATAAACGACATTTCACAAAAGTACAAGATTCCCTGGATTTATGGAGCCTGTGTTGGCAGCTTCGGCATGAGTTTTACGATCGTGCCAGGGGTAACGCCCTGCTTGAATTGCTTGTTGAAAGCCATCCCGATTCAGGGAATGACCTGTGATACTGGGGGAATTATTGCCCCGGCTGTCGGTATGGTGATCGCCAATCAAGTTGCTGAGGCTTTAAAGATTCTAGTGGAGGATTGGGAAGCTGTGCGGACAGGCTTTGTTAGTTTTGACCTATGGCGAAATCAATTTTCAACAATGAAGATGTCCAAAGCCAAGGATCCCGGTTGCCTCTCCTGTGGAGACCACCCGACTTATCCTTATCTTGATGTGGAAAATATGACAAAATCAACGGTACTGTGCGGCAGAGACACCGTTCAAGTTCGTCCGCCAAAACAAGGTGAATTTAACTTATTGGTGTTGTCAGAGCAGCTTTCTACATTAGGATATGAAGTAAAAGCAAATCCCTATTTGCTGTCGGTTGAATATGAAGGCAAGCGAATGGTCATTTTCACTGATGGTCGAGCCTTAATTCATGGCACCAAGGATCTAAATCAAGCAAAATCGCTATACCAAAGATTATTAGGGTAATCTGAAACTCGTATCGAGATTGATACGAGTTTTTTTGTTAGGTAATTGGGGGGCTTGAATGGAGGAAATGCCTTATCCTCGCAACTTCGGACACGAATCAGAGAAAAAGGGTCAACGGTGTCCGAAGATCCCACAACTTCGGCTTTTTTTTAAAATCGAACGTCGAGCAGTCCTTCGTGCCTGCCTAGCTTAAAGGGAGAGGATAAAATTAAAGCTCACCAGAAACCAAATGGTTGTTTTAGAAAAAGCAAACCAACAATTCAAGCTAGATTCATGAAATCAATTTGTAAATAAGTTAAAATAGAGAAGGTCATTTTTTGTAAAACTCTGTTAATGGTAGTTGTGGATTTTGATTTGATTTTTGCAAGTTGTCTGCGATAAGGGAGTGGACATCAGCAGGAATCAACTTAAGTAAAGTAGGAACAGAAAGATGGGGGAAAAACATGAAAAAATTTATTATTTTAGGGGCAATTAATGCCTGTTTATCTGTGGCATTGGGCGCATTCGGAGCTCATGCCTTAAAAGCTTCTCTTGATGAGTATTCTTTGGGCATCTGGAATACAGGAGTTCAATACCAAATGTACCACGCGCTTGGATTGTTAGTGGTAGGTCTATTAGCAGGCAAATTTCCGACAAGTAAGCTAATTTCCACTGCTGGTTGGTTAATGTTTGCCGGCATCATACTTTTTGCTGGAAGCTTATTTGTATTAGCTCTATCAGGAATCACCATTTTAGGAGCGATTACACCTTTTGGTGGCGTTGCCATGGTCATAGCATGGATCTTAATTGTCATCGCTGCAGTGAAACATTTGTAAATACGTTATTAAAAAACTCCCGAAGTATTCATACTTCAGGAGTTTTTCTGTTAATCGTAGATGAAGGGGGTAAACCCGCCACTGCTGGAAATTCCACTTATTATAAGCTCTGCTTGATTTACCTTGGTGGAAAGGATGTAATGGAAGGTCCACCATTAAACGGGTATTCGTAATCAATTTCCTCATCAAAGGTAACATAATCTAAATAGACCATGAGTAGTAAATAGCGCATTCCAGATTGCGGATCGGACAGAATCAAATGATCACGGCCGGCTGCTTCAATAATTCCGCGCACGACCATGTTATTTCTTTCGGTGTTGTTTTCAAAAGTCAAATAAGCGGTCACAAGCTTTCCTTTGTTTAACCGTAAAATATTTTCAACATAAGACGCTTCAAGGGGAAGCATTCCCGGAACTTGGGCCCCAGGAATAACATTTGTGGCCCCTGGTGTTGGTTGTGGAAATTGCCCCATTGGCGGACTTGGAGGCATTTGTCCTCCAGAAGCTACCGGTGGAAATCCAGCCTGTGGAAATTGTCCCCCAAACTGGGGCATTTGTCCTTGTTTAGGGTATGCTTGAAAACCTTGCGGGGATACGCCATATCCCAAATAAGGGTTAGGATTTTGAAAGTTCAAATTATTGCCCTCCTATAAAAAAAGTAAATTTCTTTTCTGAAAGTGGACTCACTGTTTAAATAATATGAGACTTTTGGAAAAATATGATTATCCACACAAAACTGTTAAATTAATCCTGAAGGAAACGTTTCCATCTTAAAAAGCAACACAGTTTGAAAAAAGAGCATAAAAAAAGCTCCCAGCCCTGATCGAATCAGGTGGGAGCTTTTTCAATGTGGGACTTGGAATTTTTAGTTGACGTGTAAAAACTTCATTACTTCGTCTTCATTAAGCAGGTTTCCAACGAAGAATGAGCCGAATTCGCCGTAGCGGGCACTTACTTCGTCAAAGCGCATTTCGTATACGAGTTTTTTGAATTGAAGGACATCGTCTGAGAATAGAGTAACGCCCCACTCGTAATCGTCAAAACCTACTGAACCAGTGATAATTTGTTTTACTTTTCCAGCATATTGGCGACCAATCATACCGTGGCTGCGCATCATGTCGCGACGGTCTTCCATTGGAAGCATGTACCAGTTGTCATTGCCCTGGCGACGCTTGTCCATTGGATAGAAACAAACGTATTTCGCTTTTGGTAAGATCGGATAAAGGCGAGCGCGGACCATAGCATTTTGATATGGATCCTCGTCCGCTGGTAGATAGTTGCTTAATTCAACAACGGAAACATATGAATGAGCTGGAATGGTGTATTCCGCTAATTTTGTTTTGTTAAATTCTGTTTCGATTTCATTAAGCTCTTCCATTGTCGGACGCAAAATCATCATCATAAAGTCTGCTTTTTGGCCAACTACTGTGTAAAGGGCATGGCTCCCTTCATTGCCAGTTTGTGTTTGATTCCATTTTTCTACTAAATTAAGAAATTCATGAATGGCGTATTGGCGTTCATCGCTTGATAACATTTTCCATAGAGTCCAATCAACGGTACGGAAGTCGTGTAAACAATACCAACCATCTAGCGTAATTGCTGCTTCACTCATCTATAATCACTCCTAAATATTATTCTAAATTTCCATGATTACTATATCATAGTTTCACCTAGACACATATTAATAAACACTTTTGGAGGAATAAAATGACTGTGTCGATAGAAATTGCTAGATATTTTTACGAAAAATAGATAAAATATAATATGTGTTCAGGATAAAGTGAT
>CALCRD010000480.1 GCA_937894355.1 uncultured Bacillus sp. | reverse complement strand
GGCATTTCCCTCTAGATGCTGCCAATTTCCGCCCCATGGTACGAGCTTTTCAAAAAAGGCTTCCATACCTGCTCGTACTGCAGGGTCTGCATTTTCATTGATGATGATCCCGGCTGTAGTATGTTGCACATAGACCGTGCAAAGCCCGTCTTTGAGGCCAACAAGCCGGGCCGCTTTTTGTACTTCTTGCGTGATATTGAGAAAATCCGTACGTTTCAAGGTGTTTACAGTAATTTGTTTCAACATTTTGAAAAATCCTCCCGTGCCAGGGCGCTATGCCCTGGAGAATCTAGTGCTTATGACCGCAGCACTTTGAAGAGCAACCGCCACAGTTGGCCTCGGCACCAGCGCTCATGGTGCTGCCTGAGGCCATCCGGAAACCAAAGTTAGAAATTATCCGCTTAACCTGTTTGCTGCCGCATTTGGGACAGATGGCATCCTCTCTTTCTGAGGGGAAAAAGAGTTTTTCAAAAGTTTCATCGCAACCCTGACAACGGTATTCGTAGATTGGCATCTAGCTACACTCCTTGTATATAGTATACACATTTGTTGGTGAAAAAATTACCGCAGAATTTCAACTAGCTGTCCATTCTTTATTCCTGC
Organism: uncultured Bacillus sp.; assembly: GCA_937894355.1. Taxonomy (GTDB): domain Bacteria; phylum Bacillota; class Bacilli; order Bacillales; family Cytobacillaceae; genus Bacillus_BU. The sequence continues at coordinate 17,287 of CALCRD010000480.1, read as the reverse complement.
AGCATTGGCTTCATCAGTATCAACATGGAAGTCAAGTGCGAAGTTCTCGTTTACCCGGACCAAAACCTGATCGAAGATTAAAGAGCGATCTCCTTCTGCTACCCTTACAGAGACTATGTCTTTTTCTTTCAGTCCGAGTTCTTGTGCATCTTTTGGCGTCATGTGGATATGTCGTTTGGCGATAATGGCACCCTCTGGAAGGTCTATCTTGCCTTTAGGACCGACAATTGTAATTGGTGCTGATTGGGCAACGTCACCGGAGTCCCTTACAGGAGGTTTAAGGCCGAGAGTAAAGGCGTCGGTTCTAGAGATCTCAATCTGGGTTCTGGGCCGCAGGGGACCTAAAACCCTTACCTTTTTGATCTCCCGCTTGGGGCCAACTAATGTAACTTGCTCTTCTGCAGAAAATTGCCCCGGTTGTGTGAGCGCCTTTACGAAGGTAAGCTCTGAACCAGGGCCAAAGAGCGTATCCATATCTGCTCTGGATAAATGAATATGGCGGGCTGAAAATCCCACCGTTACTTTGGAGATAACTTGCTTGTCCACTTAAGGTTCATTCCTTTCTAGGTAGATAATAGTTGTTTTCATATAAATATACGACATCTGTGAGTGAAAATCCTGCATAAATCGAAAAAGATCTCCCCCCTCCCTCTTCCCTATTTTCAGCGAAAGATTGATTTCGTCAAAGGACTTTTGCCTCTCGGTGTAGAATATAAGACTGTTTAATATTTTATTAAAGGGGGGAACGATCTGGACAAGCAGATCGGCAAAAATGTTAGCAGATTTTTTCAAACTCAAAGAGCATGGCACAGATGTCAAAACTGAACTCCTAGCCGGCGCAACCACCTTTATCACTATGGCCTATATTATCTTCGTTAACCCATCAATCTTGGCCGCAGCCGGTATGGATCAGGGAGCAGTGGCTACTGCAACAATTCTCTCAGCAGGTATTACCACAATTCTCATGGGGCTATTTGTTAATTACCCATTTGCCCTGGCAAGTGGTATGGGCCTCAATGCCTTCTTTGCCTTTGTTGTAGCAGCAAAAGCAGGTTGGGAAGTTGCACTGGGTGCTGTCTTCATTTCAGGTATTATCTTTGTTCTCCTTTCTATTTTCAAAGTAGTCGACTATATTGATATCTCAGTTCCTGTCTCTTTGAAAAAAGCGGTAGCAGCAGGTATTGGCCTTTTCATCGCCTTTATTGGCTTGAAAAATGCCGGTATTATCGTCTCTGACGAGGCAACACTGCTCGCTTTGGGCAATCTTGCCAAAGGAGATGCACTGCTGGCCATAATCGGTATTGCGATTACTGCAATCTTAATGTCACTGAAGGTTAAAGGTTCTATCCTCATCGGTATCCTACTTACCACAATCGTGGGAATCCCCATGGGAATTACCAAGTGGAACGGAATTGTTGGTATGCCCCATTCCCTGAGTCCAATCCTCTTTAAGATGGATCTGGCTGGTGCTTGGAAACTAGGCTTCTTTACCATCTTCTCATTCCTCTTTGTTGATGTATTCGATACTTTAGGTACACTTATGGGAACAGCTGCGAAAGCTGACTTCCTTGACAAAGATGGCCGTCTACCTAAGATTAAGGATGCAATGCTGGTAGATGCTGTTGGTACTTGCCTTGGTGCTGCTTTGGGTACAAGTACTGTGACAACCTATGTGGAGAGTTCTGCTGGTATTGCAGAGGGCGGCAGAACAGGTCTTACAGCTGTAACTACTGGTGTTCTCTTTCTTTTGGCACTCTTTTTAGCACCCCTGGCTTTGACAGTTCCCGGTGCTGCCACTGCACCTGCCCTTGTGATTGTGGGTGTGCTGATGATGAGTGCAGTGATGGGAATCGACTTCAATGACTTTACCCAGGCCTTCCCTGCTTTCGTTACTTTAGCTGTGATGCCTTTTACCTTCAGCATTGCCAATGGTATTGCTGCAGGTTTCCTGGCCTATATTGTTTCCAATCTCTTTGCTGGGAAAGCAAAGGAGATTCACTGGTTTATGTATGTACTTGGGCTTATCGCCCTTTTCCACTTTGCAATTTAGTAGTTATAACAAAGCCTCGCTAAAACAGGGATAGCATCAAGCTATCCCTGTTTTCTTAATCTCAAATAAAAAGTGGCATTTTGTCGTTGACGAAACAGAGTTTCTATGATAAGATATAAATGTCGCAGGGGAGTAGCTCAACTGGCAGAGCATCGGTCTCCAAAACCGAGGGCTGCGGGTTCAAGTCCTGTCTCCCCTGCCAATTATTTCGGCACTCGAGTTTATTCGAAGTGCTTTTTTTGTTTTAAATAAACATTTAAACTGCTAGTTCCTAAAGCTTTGGTCCTAAGGGCGATATCAACTGATGATATATTTCTACGTCTCGCTCTTTGAGGTATTGAAAAAGCTGGGGTAGATCCCACTTATTCAGTGGACCAAACAAAAGTGGTACTCGCTCCATTCTATAATGATAACAATCATCTGTTTTGGCAGCATAACCCGGAACTTAAGGAAGAGGCATAAAAACCTAGGTAGAAATGTACCAAATGCTGAGCCAAACTTACGAAATATTACATAAGAGGTGATAAATAAAACACGTGATGAAATAAATCATTGCTCAATATATTCGAAACCAAAAAGTATAGAAAGGAACATGAAAAAGATAGCTTTGGAAAATCTTTAGGTGGCTTATAGCCCCAGTTGGAACCTACCGGCTTTCAGCCTGTAGTGATTAGTAAATAAAATTCTTTTATAGTAAAGGCAGCATCACCCAACAGCAAAGTTACATTATCCGCTTTATAAAGAGAATTTTCGACTCCAGCATATCCAGGCTTCGTATCAAAATTAAAAATTAGCACATGCTTCGCTGTATGAACATTAAGAATAGGCATCCCATAGATCGGCGTTTCTTCTGCAGTATTAGCTGCAGGATTAATAACATCGTTCGCTCCTACCACAATAACAAGATCGGTATCAGCAAACTCATTATTAATCTGATCCATCTCGTATAGCTTATTGTAGGATACATCTGCTTCGGCAAGGAGTACATTCATGTGCCCTGGCATTCTCCCTGCCACAGGATGAATAGCCACCTTAACTTCTGCCCCATATGCTTCTAGTTTGTCCATGAGAATCTTAAGATCACGTTGTGCTTGAGCTAAAGCCATGCCACAGCCCGGAACTATAATTACGTGCTTTGCAGTTTTGCGATATCAACGTAACGTAATGCTTTTGGCTTACTTGGGGTAGCAACACTTGTATCATCAAAACTTTCTATAAACGACTTAATAATATCAGCAGCATCACCCAATAACACAGTTACGTTATCCGACTTATAAAGTAGGTTTTCTACTCCAGCATATCCTGGGTTGGTATCATAGTTGAAAATCAGAACATGCTTTGCTTTATTAACATTCAGAATGTGCATGCCGTAAATAGGAGTTTCTTCTGCAGTATTGGCTGCAGGATTTACAACATCGTTCGCTCCTACCACGATAGCGAGATCGGTATCAGCAAACTCATCATTAATCAGATCCATCTCATAAAGCTTATCGTAGGATACATCTGCCTCGGCAAGCAGTACATTCATGTGCCCTAGCATTCTCCCTGCAACAGGGTGGATAGCCACCTTAACTTCTGCCCCATTGGCTTCCAGTTTGTCCATAAGAGTCTTGACATCACGCTGTGCTTGGGCTCGGGCCATGCCATAGCCAGGAACTATGATCACTTTTCTAGCTTCCTTTGCCAGATCTACATAGCTTAAAGATTCATCAGGAGAGAACTCAAATTCTGGCTCTGCTACTTTTACAGAGTCTGCAGCTGACTTTCCCTTACCTTTTCTAGTCTGCAAGACTGTAGTTTTGCCCATTAACACCTGAGCAAGGCTTCTGTTCATGGCCTTACACATTATTTGAGTAAGAATAAGGCCTGACGCTCCAACTATAGCGCCTATGGCTACAAGCAGAGGATTTTTTATCGCAAGACCTGAAATCGATGCTGCAACTCCAGAAAATGAATTAAGTAAAGACACAGTAATGGGCATGTCCGCTCCACCTACGCGGATGGTGAAGAGAATACCATAGCCCAATGCGACCACAAGGGCGATTATTGTCGCTGCTATACCTATCATACTGCCCGAATACAATATCGCCACTAAACCTGATACCACAGAAAAAATGAGAGCAACATTATTAATAAACGCTTGGCCTTTGAAGATGACCGGCCGCCCATTAATCTTACCTGCAAGTTTTCCAGCCGCAATCAAGCTACCTGTGAGGGTCACTGCCCCCACCAAAAGTCCTAATATAGCAGTTATCTGCTCAAACGGGCCAATTGTTATAGGACCTAGCAATGTAAGCAGGGCAACAATCGCAGAGCTACCACCGCCAAACCCGTTCAGCAAAGCAACCATCTGAGGCATCTGGATCATAGCCACTTTTATTGCCAGATAATAGCCCAAGGCGCTGCCAATGGCTATTGCAAACCAAAGAATCCCAAGGCTGATTATCCCCTCAGAGATAAGGGTTACTATGATGGCGCCTGTCATGCTTATAGCACCTATTAAATTGCCTCCCCTGGCAGTAGTAGGGGAGCCCATGAGCCTAATACCCAAAACCGCACCTATAACAAAAATAAATCCTAATAGATCTGCCAAGCTCAGCCCTAAAAAAATTGTAGTTCTCAAATCTATCATCTTCTATAGCGGCTAGTTCCGCTCTACCTCCTTACTTCTTAAACATCCTCAGCATTCTGCCGGTGACTACAAAGCCGCCTACCACGTTGATCATAGCCATAACGATGGCTATAAAGCCAAGCACCATCCCAATCGTAGATGGCCCCTGGAGCTTTGCGATGGCAGTTATAGTTAACGCTCCGAGTACAGTCACTCCCGACAGAGCATTAGTACCTGACATAAGCGGCGTATGGAGCAGACTTGGCACTTGGCTAATAACCTTATAGCCAACTAGCATTGAAATCGCAAATAAAACCAAAAGCAGCAACTCTGACACTCTCTCCAGCCTCCTATTTCAGGTTCATCGCTTCCAGTGCTCCAGCATGGATAATCTCTCCGTTGTAAGTTACAACAGATTCAGCGATAATTTCGTCATCTAAATTAATATTAATCTTGCCATCTTCTACGAGATTTGCTAAATAATTGTAGACATTTTTTGCAAACATCCAGGTGGAAGCAGTTGGCACCATCCCCGGAATGTTCTTTGTGCCATCTATACTTACACCATACATTTCAATAAGTTCTCCCGGTTTTGTGATTTCAACGTTTCCACCCTGATCGATGGCAATATCCACAATGGCAGAGCCCGGTTTCATTTGTTTTATCATCTGTTCCGTAATAATTATGGGAGCTACTTTACCTGGAATCAAGGCTGCAGTAATAATGATATCGGAATCAGCTACAACCGGAGCTAAAATCCCCCGCTCTTTTTCAAGCCACTTATCTGGCAGCTTGGCAGCATACCCGCCTGGCGCTATTGCCAAATCTTCGGGGATGCCTAGTTCAATCGCCTTGGCTCCCAAACTCTTTGCCTGTTCATTGGCAGCGGGACGAATATCAACAGCCTGCACTACAGCACCTAACCTTTTTGCAGTTGCTACCGCCTGAAGACCTGCAATCCCGGTTCCTATTACGGTTACTACAGCAGGTTTAATCATACCAACAGCTGTTCCCACCATGGGCATAAATTTGGGCAATCTATTGGCAGCCATCAAGCATGCCTTATAGCCTGCTATTGTGCTCATAGAAGTGAGCGCATCCATGGATTGCGCTCTCGAAATTCGTGGTATTCCATCTAAGGTTAAGGCGAGGATCCTGCGCGAGGCCAAATCACGCACCATCTGATGGTTGCCGGGAAAGGCAGGATGGAGAAATGAGATTATACATTGACCTTCTTGCATCATTTCTACTTCATGCTTACCTTTCGCATCACTATAGATGGGTTCTTTCACTTTTAAAATAATATCAGCCGAAGAATACAATTCCTCAACATCATCGATTAACTCAGAGCCCACCGCCTTATATTCATCATCTTGAAAGTATGAGTCCTTACCTGCACCCGTCTCTACCAATACTTTTGCACCCTGTGATACCATTTTATTGACAGTATCAGGCGTAGCGGATACTCGGCGCTCTCCTTTAAGGATTTCTTTAGGTATCCCGATGATAAGGCCCTTGAAATTCATTTGAATCAACCCCTTACAATCGTGCAAGATAGTGGTTATGGAACAAAGCGGAAATTACAATATATCTATAGCGAAGTCCCTAAGGGATGAATAATTTGCTGATAGATCTCTACATCCATTTCCTTGAGGTATTGGTAAAGATCAGGCAAATCCCACTGCCTTAATGGACCGAACAACAGGGGTACTCTTTCGGGTCTATATAGACGTTTTTTTACTATTTGAGAAAAGTTATCGGGTAAAGGTGAAATTCGTAGTTGGCTTGTTTTGACAAATGGAGCAGCAAAAGTTGCTAGTAAAGCTCCTTTCCCTCTACCAGCTAAAACAATTTTTTCTTTTCCTGTACGTTCTAATAAATATTCAATACCTCGAAGCACATCTGTAACCTGCATCCCTACTACCGATGTACCTAACATTTGCGCATCGCAACTTAAACGGTATTCAGTTTCAAAAAAATGAAATGGGAAACTATTTGGGTTAAGCTGACGAGATGCAACTGCTCCTACCCCTCTTGAATCAAAGAGGAATACGTCTCGACCCTCGGCCAAAAGCGAAGAAATCAACTCCCAGGCTGTCTCTACCTCAGCTGTTCCCTCCTCTAACAACAAAAGAACAGGATCACGTTGAGCATCTGGGGTGCAGAAGAATAAGCCACTCACGATGATATCTTTTTCGCTCCAAAAGAATATCTTCTCCCGACAAATTCCGTCGGCTACCAAATCACTTGCAATTACCCTGGGGTATTTGGGCTCTGCAGATTTATGATGACCTAAAGTCTTTTGTAAAAGCTCTATATTAAACTTGTTTTTTGTTTTTTCCCTATCAAGCTCCGACTTTAAAAGATCATGGACAGTAGTAGCTTGCGGAAAATCACCTAGTATTTGACCTGTTTCCGTACAATATAATTGTTTGGGCTCGTATGGCTCGGGATCTGAGGTGCGAAAGTCTGGCTGAAGCCCCATAAGATGGACTCGAAACCAATTAACCGATGCTTCTCGCAGCTCAGGAACATACGCATGTGTTCCGGGGGCTATCGTAAGCTTGATGTTATCTTCTGCACCAAAAAGGCTATAGGCTTTGCGTGCTAATTTTACAGTATGAACCGCCCCTTCCAAGTTAAAAAAATCTGATTCAACCGCCCCTACCATAACCGGTTTTGGAGCAAAGGAAGCTAGAAAATCGTCATGTGCTGGACCATGAGAGATTCCTTCAAATAGATTTTGTTCCATATCGTGAGCCTGACCTGTGCCAAGATAGGCCCATCTCGAAGTAATATATGTACAAGGTGCCGCAGCTTTAATGCGGTCATCTAATAGCATCATATAGCTAGTTTGAGTTCCACCCCCGCTATTGCCGGTCATTCCCAATCGTGTGGAATCAATTTCTTCCCTTGTACACATATAATCTAAAGCACGAATTAAATCCCAACAAAAATAGCGAGCTATACTCATACCAAGAAGAGAACATTGAATGCCGGCATATGTATGCTCAAAAATTCCACGCGTTACCTCTTCTTTTCCATTTCTAAAATATTGGATTCGCTCCCCTTGACCCATTGGATCAACTGAAAGCACAGCAAAACCATTCGCTACTAGATCAAGACATACTTTTTGATAAACCGGATAGGCTTTAGCCTCATGAGCATGACCACAAGCAAATAATATTGCAGGCACTGGAGTATTTGTTGTTGGAAGATATAAGTTGCAAGTTACATAAAAGCCAGGCAAGCTCTGAAAAATAATCTTTTCAATCCGATAACCCTCTTTATGTAGAACGCCAGTAACTTTAGGCTCAAGCAAAGCCTTGTCTTCAGGCAACCCTCCCAAAGTTTTGAGGAAATGCTCTAATACGGATTTTTTATAAACTGCAAACTCATTAAGGTTAGTAATATCGTTCTTTACTGATTCATTCATGGCTATAGATTTCTCGGCTTTTTGTCGTAAATAATCAATCAATTGATTTTCAACATCATGGTATCCATCTAAAAAAGGAGTAAATCCCAACATTTTCAAAAATCATCCCCTATAACTAATATGGATAGTCAATAATTTGCTTACCTATTATCATTGCATTAAGTACTAGATTATCAATTAAATGGAAAACGGAAATTTAAATGAACTTAAAGCTCTGTAGAAAACTAATAAAAACATTTTGCCTAGAACTTAAACACTTAATCCAAGGCTACAGCAAAACGTCAGCTATTCTAAAAAACAAATATTGTTTTTACTGCCACAGTTTCGTAAACTACAGTTATGGCTTTTTTACTAAATATACCTTTTACTTGTTTGCCTTTTAGCACTATTAACCAAAAACGCAGGTAATAAAAATCAAGGTAGATAATAAGCTACTTGGATTTGGTGGTTTATTAGCACTTAGAACATCAAGGCAACTTTCTTTTATTTATTTATAAACTATTCTTGTTCAAAATTTAACTTTAACACAGCGGATTTGAGATCTACAGAATTTGCAGTAATGATAATTGAACCTGGCTCCATGCTGCTTTGTACAATAGCTAGGCACAAACCCATGAAGCTAGCAATCTCTTTACCTTTTTCGTTCTTATGACAAGCAGGGTTTCCCGATGATAAGCCAAGTAACTTACCTTTTCCTTGCACGTTAAAAGTTAAGGACAGATTCGCTGTTGGTACCAAATTATTAGCATCATCAAGCACCTCTGCAGTTATAAAACTAAGGTCCTCTCCATCAGCTACTAGAATTGTACGATCAGCCGTAAGTCTAATTTTTTTAGGCTCGCCTGCAGTTGCCACTCTTTTGCTAGCCGCCAATTTTCCATCGATATATCCTTTAGCATCAAGTGTTCCAGGCTCATATGGTACCTGCCATGAAATATGAGTTAATGGTTCCGTTGTTTTTTTGCCCAAAGAATTACCATTGAGAAATAATTCTACTTCATGACAGTTTGAATAGCACCAAATGTCGATACTCTTCCCTTCCCTGCCAGGCCAGCTCCAATGAGGAAATATATGAACCATAGGAGTTTCTGTCCATTCCTGGAGGTAATAATAATATGTATCCTTTGGAAAGCGACATATATCTAAAACTCCAAATTGGCTTGTTACAATAGGCCAACCCACAGTTTCTCCTCTGTATTCAATACCAGACCACATGGCCCCTCCTGCTAACCAAGGTCTTTGAGCAATATGAGCCCATTCACGCTCATGAGCACGACAAAGCTCGTAAATACTTTCATACTTCCCGTCACATCTGACTTTTCTTCCATCGCCTAAAACCTCATACTCCTTTGGAATAGAGGCATGATAAACTCCCCTAGTACCACGACCCGAGGAATATTCGCTAATCCACATCTTTCTTTCTGGAAAAAGCTTATGGTCTCTATCGTCAATTCCCATACCTCCACCATTATAACCGACTATATCCGTTACCATGGCAAAACCATTTTTATTTGCATCTGCATTTCCTTCTAAACAAACCATAGTAGGCCGACTTGGATCAAGCTTTTTAGTTTGATTATGAACAAAGCGCAGTTTATCTGTGATTGTTCCACTAGGATCTCCTGCTGTGTTTCCTAAAGACCAAGCAATTATCGATGGATGATTTCTGTCTCTCATAATAAGTTCTTCAAGAGCAGGTAAGCCCCTCTTTCCATGCAAAAGGTAACGATGTTCGGCAATAAACAACATCCCTAACCTATCGCATGCTTCCATAAGTGAAGGAGCAGCAGCATTATGGGCCGAGCGTAAAATATTACAACCCATACTTTTCATAACTTCAACATTTTTTTCATGGGCTCGTGGAGGTAATGCTACACCAAGCCCACCAAAGTCATGATGAATACACATTCCCCTCAATTGTACATGTTCTCCATTTAGAAAAAAACCACGTTCTGGTGTAAAGTCAAACCAACGAATACCAAATGAAGTTTCCACACTATCTAGTTCCTTATTATCAACTAAAAGAGTAGAGGAGGCCATATAAAGGTTTGGCGTATTCAAAGACCACAATAGAGGCTTCTTTATCTGGAAAATATGTTCGGTTAAAATTTTATCACCCGGCAAAATTTTAACCGGAATCTTACTATTATATACTTCTTTACCGTTAGGTTCGCTTATTGATATTAATAGTTGACCAATATTAACATCAGACGAATGGTTTTCGAGAGAGTGTTCTAGCTTTATCAAGCCCTGATTTTCAGAAACCACGGGAGTGGTAATTGTAACTCCCCAGTTAGAGATATGGGTTTTCCCTGTTACTATGAGCCAGACAGGCCTGTATATCCCCGCACCCTCATACCACCACCCCTCCATTTCCCTAGCGTCTACTCGTAAAACTATAATATTAGGATCTCCATCCCATCGTAGGAAAGACGTTATATCCACAACCCAACCAGTGTAACCCCAAGAATGGTGAGCTACAGGGTGATCATTTACCCATAATTGGGCGTTCTGAAAAACACCTTCAAATTCAATATAAATTTGCTTTTCAATATAATTCGGAGGCAAGGAAAGTTCCCTGCGATACCAGCCAATACCTTTAGGGAGATACGAATCGGCATGCCCTTCTAAGTGTCTAGCTAGAACTCTTCTAGGTGTATAATTGTCTTTCGAGAAAGATCCATAGATACTCCAGTCATGTGGTATTTCTATCTGCTCCCAGCTATTATCATTGTAATAAGCATACGAAGCTTCAAAATCATCTCCACTCCTAAATTGCCAACCTTTATGTAACTTCTTTTGGTGTCTCAAATGTTGTAAACACCTCTTTTTAATTTAACATATCTGCCCCTAAATTAGTGAACCATATCATTAACTACCGTAAAAGAAATTTATTATCCGGCCCATGAAAGTCCTTTTCTAAAATCTTTATATAGTATATAGCCGAAAATTGTGGACAGTAGGGAACAATACATTCGCCATCGATTAATCTAGCATTTCATCAATCTGGGTTGCTACTCATAACCGAATTAAAGGCCAACGTGGAAACTAAAAATAAAAAGCCCAAAAGATTACTAAAGAATAGAATTAGGAGTCGGGATTTGGCAGTTTTTAAAGTATAATCTATTTATAATGGAAAAACCAACCATCAGTCCATAGTGCATTAGTGAAAAACATCACATAGTGTTACATATGAAAGAGGACGGGCAAAAAAATCAAAGCTTTTAAGTAAAAAAGGATATCGCCGAAGCAACTCAAACTATTGTAAAGTTACCCTTGCTAGCATAAAGACATTCCAACCGACTCTCGTTCAATTCCCTTAAAGAAACTTAGCGCAAGTATTAAAAAGAGCAATATCCCTTCGAAAGAAATTATATATCCTATTGTGCAGGGATATGTGATTGAATTCCACCGTCTACTGATGTATTTGAGATGTTATCTGCCTAATGAAGAAAGCAAATCTATCCTTGTTACGATAAGGTAATTTAACACCCACAAAATATTTGAAAGAAGGGTAGTACAGACTCACTCCAATACTACCCCTCCAAACAAGATTTCGTTTAGTTATGCCTGATAATAAGTTATTCCCTGGCTATGATTGCTAATCAAATATTAGTATGCCAAAACTTTGGGGATCATGAAAAACTCCATTTGTCCACGTGCTAACCACATTGCCCTGTGTTTTTTGCTCTCTTGCTAAATTAATAAGCCACCTCTCACCAGCTTTTGGTGTTTTTCCTAGTGTAGAAAATGGAATCTTAATTTCGGCGATCCAACGCTGTTCATCTATGTCTACCGATGAAGCACCTTCCCAAAAGCCATTCCATTCCCTATCAAATTTACCAATAGAACATAACGCATCATATTTTGTTCCTAAAGAGTTCATTATTAAATGAAAGTATGTATCCCGTGTGTAATTGGGGTCAATAAATATCTCTACACAATCATCACTCCATACATTTTTATCATGTTCAGTTTCGTTTGCCCTGATTTCCTCAATGTTCGAGTCATGTAATTCAAAAGCAATATATAAAGCATCATTATCGTAAGAGAGAAAAGCCTTCGTGTTGTCGGAGGTAAATTTCCCATCACTAGTTACGAAACCAGAAATAATTGCAGCATCTTTCCATTCCTCTTCGTCAAACCTACCGTCTATTTTGGGTTTTTTAGTCGTTTTGGGGACCTTCAGTTTCCATTCCCGTATATTTAGGTAGGCCTCTTCCCAGGATTTATAAAGCTCGGCTTCCCTAGATACACGCTCCTTGAAGCCAGGTAATCCTTCAACCATAAAACTAGCATTTGCTAAGTATTTGTTAATATTTGGTATGAAATTAGGATTAATGCTAGTAAACTCTTTTACTAGGCCATTCGTACTAGATTGCCAACCTATATGAGTTGGATAGCTTTTCCAGACATCCTCCATATAATAATAAAGTTTAAGCATTTCGTCGGCTGCTGGACCATAATAAGCTGAAAAACCTTCTTCCAAGACCTCTCTATAATCCAAGTCAGAATCCCACATCAGCTTAGCTCCAACATAATATGTCCATTTGTTGTTCTCCCAATCAATTGCTGATGCTTCAGGGCCAGCCCCAGGAGGGCTTACTTCACTTCTCCAACCTTCCATTCCAAACTCTTTAGAAAACTTGATATCGTCCGCAATCACATATGCTAAAGGTATTGGGACACCCCGTGTTACACCTAAATAATAATGATAGGCCGTAGTCTTATAGCCCAAATTATGCCAGTTAGACAAGTTATCGATAAAAACTTGGTTCCTTTCACAGTTAATATCATGGTTATAACACTTAAACATAGCAAACTGCACTAGCATATTTTCATTTGCAGGTTTAACCTTTGGAGCTTGCGTGTAAGAACTATATGATAGACTCATAATTCGACAGTCCGGATATTTTTTATTAACTTCTAATGCTACATCGTTAACAAATTTATATACCCTTGTTGAAACCACGCCTTTCGCCGCTTCATCAGGTGGATCCTCAGGCGATTCGCCAAATCTTGTGTGATCATAGGGGATAACGCCAAGTACAGATATATTTGGATCTCGTTCTAACTCCTTTAATATAGCCTCAACCGTCATTCTTTTGACTTCTGGGTGAGTATAATCAGGCTGCCCCCCCTCAATAGGAACACCATTTATCTTTGCGAAATACTCAGGGTAGTCATTAAATAAGGTAGGCGGAAAAAAACGATTCATTGAATGGCTAGAAACTACGATTTCGAAACCTCGCTGCCGACGACGATCGAATATAGCTTTAGGGCTACCAGGTGGAGTCGAAATGTAGTTCAATCTATTTCTTGACATCCACTTTTCAGCTTCATCGTGAGTATGATTATTACACAGATGGTATCCTCTAAGAGGTAACGCTGGCTTATCAGCTTTTATAAATTCGGGAATAACGATATCCCGACTTTTAGGTACAACTTCACCAGCCTCGCCTGGCCAAATCCACTTTACTTCAAGAACTTCTTCTAAGAAAGCATAAACTGCATACAACGCATCTCTATCTGTTGCCCCTGTCAAGTATACCGCATCGGCAGTAGCTTTAATTAGATAACCCTCATCAATGGTTATCCCTGCTTCCCTAATCTTACTATGAGTCAAAGTCCCAATAGCAATAAAGTCCTCAACTTCTTCTCTGGGAACGCAATCTTTTTCTATAACTTTTAAATCAGCCCCTGAAATTTTTTGTATGTAATGTTTTAATTCTGTTGCTGCTAACCTTTCCGTAAGAGACGGCTCTGAATTAATTATTATAGTAGCGTTTGGTATGCCATCCATACAAAGAATTGCAGCACTAGATACTTGAGAGATTAGCAGGATTATGATAATAGCAAAGCTTAAACGGAAACCTCGATATTTGTCCATTTAAAACACCCCCATCTTACTTGCATAAATTTTATTGAAGCTCCGATAAATAGCTTAGATCAAAAACACTTTTAGCGCCCTTCCAAACCTTAATCCCAGTAACAGCCCCTATGAAATTATCATCTGCTTTTTTACCATTACTTTTTGTTAGATCAGGACGAATCGCAAAGCAATAACTAGTTGATTGCAATCTAAAATCTTTTGCGTACTCTGGTAACAAAACTCGTCCATACCGTTTCCCGTTAATATAAGAATAAAATGCTCTTGTTTCACTATCATATGACCATGCAATATGGGTCCAGGTATTAAGCGGTATTTTGCCCAAATTTCCTTTCGCTCCAAGACCTATCCAACTTGAATTTTCTCCATAACAAATTCCGACATCCAATGTCCCATTAGGATAAATCCTTATTCGCCAGGAACCATCATTTGCGATAAAATCGCAATCCCTATGATCGCCATAAATATCCCCCTCATGAAATTCCGTTAGCTTTACCCACATTTCAACTGTTATTACATCATCAATATTTAACTTGTCGTAGGGTTCATAGTAAAGGGTAATACCACCAGGACTACCATCAATCCATTCCACAGCATAACCTTTTCCGGACTTGACCCACCTCCCCCCCATCATAAGACCATCATAACCATTTCCGGAACTATCTTTAATCAGATTTCCTTTGCCTTCAGCAAACTCCCAACTGAGCACCAACTCGGGTTTATTATTTGCAATACAATTGAACTGCATAACCAAAACAACCATACAAATAAACATTACAACAAGTTGGTTTATTCTTTTTGCTAACATTAACAATCCCTCCTGTTTGTGATTTGTTCTCCCCATAAGTTTATCACCAAAAATAATTGTTCAACCACTCCGCAGGCCTCTTTAAGTTTTATGTTAAGAGAATTGCACTCAATCATGCTTTTCTACACAGAAACAACCTAACCCAAGTAATTTTAAAAAACAAAACGGAAAGCTATTCTATGTTCGTTACCAACAAATCCAGGTGTAAAAGCATAGTCAGTAACAATTCTTTTAGATGTGACACCTAAACCCGCAGAAACAACTCCTGAATAATAACCAGCCCTTAATGTTAGATTACCAACGCTCTTTTCCGTACCAAAACGGAATACGTTATCGTTATAATCAGCAACAATTGAAAGGGAATCACTCGTATTAATCACGATACCTATTGTAGTTCTACTATCAACCAACCTTTCCGCCTCATTAAATGTTCCTATCAAATTCTCGCTATTCACGGAAACTCTTAATGAATCACTTAACAAGTATTGCATTCCAACATTAACTGTAAAACCCTCTATATTCTCTATGGTCCGCAATGTCATCCATTTCCCTGAGACACCTAGACTTAGTTTTGGGTGGGGGCTAAATGAAGTTACTAAGGCATATGTATTTTCGCTAAAATCTATTATCTCATCAAAGTAAGGATCTTTTAGGGCAATTTTATAACCCCCAAATGTTATTTTTTCTGTTGGAACAATGAATCCATAATATGAGAATTGTATCCCTACTCCATAGAGTTCCGAGTAAGAGAAACCAATTTGTCTCTCAGAGGAATGAATACTCGCAGGATTCCAACATTGGGAATATACATCTCCATCTAACGCGATTCCGGCTCCTCCTAAAGCCAAAAAGCGTGCTCCAACTTCTGATTGTTCAAAAAAGGCATTTGTCGGGAAACAAAACGTTATTATAAATAAACAAACAAGTGTCAGTCTTAAAAACCGCATTGTATCACCCCTATCTCAATAAATCTTTTCCAAGCATGAGTAAAAGCTATAACTAAATTTTAATTTAAAAATAGCAATCTTCTTGTTACAGCAATCTGTTTCTTATCAGGACCTATTCCTTTGAACATAACTAAGTGCAAACCGGGTCTCACAGCTCTTAGGCTTTCCCCTTTAAATTTCCACACTAATTCAGTCAGCCCGGGAGTTGCTTTTTGTGTATATTGGTATACTAATTTATTATCTAAAGTATATATTCTAACCTCGACATCCATTTCTTCCAAAGAAACCCACTTTATCCTAACTTCGTTTTCCTCTCTGATATTCACTATTTTTAAATCTGTTTCGAATAATGGAACTGGGCCTATTTGTTCATCGGAAGACAAAACTAAATTAAAACTATAATAATCGCTAAACCTGCTACTTGCCATATTACTGAAAAGTCCTTTTACCCTCCAATACCATATACCCTGGCTGAGGTTATCTAATATTTCGACCTTTTTATTTATAGCAGGGATATTATTAGTCTCTTCTGGTTTAAAATTTGATGAACTTGAAAGCTCTATTATATAACTATCATAGCCTATTTCAGATTCCCATTCTAAAACAATATTTTGGTCAAAGATAATCTGATGATTATTAGGCAAGGTAGGGCTGGGTATTGGAAGCAAAGGGACATTCATTTCAATTATCTCACCCCGAGTCATAAGCAAAGCTTCGTTTTCTGAGCATATGGCATAATAATATAATACACCGCTTTCCGGAGGAATATCTATAATTTGATACTCTTTTGGCACACTCTCACAACCTACAACATCATCAATTTTCGAGGTTTCATCAAATAATGCTGCCTTTTCCTTTGCACGGTAAATTAAATATCTGGATGGAATATCAATGCCATAGGCATTTCCTGAAGTCATATTGAATCTTAAAATGACTTCGCCACGGTCTCCTATTTCAACACCAAAGTCTTCCGGAGGTAATGGGTAAGTATCGCAAATTTCCATTAGAATATCTAAAGTGTCATCTTGATTAGCTCTCACCCAAGATACCTTTTCTATTGAATAAAACCCTGCTTTCTTAAAAGTAATAGTATAATCTCCTTCAAGGACATCTTTAAAAACATAATAGCCATCTGAGTTCGTTAGACATACTAGATCTTCTATTTTGACTTGAACATTTTCTATAGCTATCCATTGTTCTCCATCTAAATACCCGATGGTTCCTTGTATACTTCCAATTCCCGGTAATAAAACTATTGTTTCGGCTCCTTCATTGCCATATTGATCCAAGGCAGTAACTGCATAATACCATTTTTTCCTACCACAATCTGGATCTAGTGCAGTAAAACCTGTAACATTTGAAATAAGTTCTCTCTTTTCATTATCATCAGGAGAATATCTATATATCTTATAGGAAGCGGCATCAGAGCCATCTGCACAATATGCTTTTTCCCATGTTAGAACTGCTCCTTCATCTGTTCGATCTATATTAAGATTTTTAACTTCGGTAGGTGGTTCCCAATAATCTATCCAGTCTGTTCTAATA
>CALCRD010000479.1 GCA_937894355.1 uncultured Bacillus sp. | reverse complement strand
TTGGTCGTATCCGGATAAGGTTCCGAAAACGCTTCATCTTCTACCCTAATAGACCTTTCTAACACTAGACGATCCAAATCCCCAAAAAATTGACTGTCAATCTCACCGTGAACATTATCTATCAACGTCTCCTCATCTTTAAATGATAAATTATTACCATTTACTTTTTCCAAATTATACCTTGTCAATTTAATTTCTTCTGCCTGTTTATGGTAAGGCCCCAAATCACGCCCGTTACCTTTTTCTTTAAGTTCGTAGATATACACATTCCCTCTATTACGGGGAGAAGGGAAACGCGCACACCGCCCTGCCCTTTGCACAAGAGAATTTGCAGGTGCAAGCTCTGTATGGAGCTGCTCGGCACTCCAATCTAACCCTGCCTCCACCACCTGAGTTGTGACAGCAATCACATTGGTTCTTTCAGCTGAAGCATTAAAATATTTCTCCAACTCATCTTCGATTCGTTTTCGGTCATACTCATAAAAACGGCTATGAAGCAAATATAGTGGTGTCTTTTCCCCAGATTGCTCTAAAGACTCTTTTAATTCCAAGTAGACTTCCTGAGCTCTATTAACTGTATTACAGATCACAAGGGAACGACTGTTATCCTGATGTTTTTTAATCACAGCTTGTCCTGATAAAGGCGATGGTTCCCAATGATAATAGCGTTCCTTATCCTTGTGACTTGGTAAAGAGAATAATTCATCTTCTTCAACTTGAATTATCTCTGCATCTAAATGCTCTGCTAAGCTTGCCACCGCTTGTGTTGGCAAGGTCGCTGTCATCAGGACAAACTGCGCAAGACCTTTTAATCTTTGGGATCCTGCCGCTTCCAATAGCGTTAATAAAGCCTTATCTTTATCATATAGATGTACCTCATCGGCTACAATTAAACTACCAATTAAAGAGCCGGCATTGATATTTGCAGAAGACCGCCCTACACTATAGGCAGAAAACAAATAACTAGACAATAGTTGATCAATGGTAGTTATGACAACTCTATTGAGAAAATGCGGATCATGGGGTGTGGTTCCTGTCTGAATTCCAACAGATATCTCTTCGTTAGGTAGAAGTGGGGGATTCTCACGATAGGTTATCACCCGCTTTAGGCTACCAAGTTGACTAGAAGCGAGACTACGAAGTGGTACTGCAAAAAAAAGACGATCCGCCATAGGGGTACCCTGCTCTATAGAATAGAGAAAGGGCACTATAGGAGCCCAGGTTTTGCCGGAACCAGTTGGCGCTCGCATAATAACATTTTTGCCCTCCAAGATGGCTTCTACAACTCGTCTTTGAAAAGGCCTCATCACGGCATCTTTCCCAACTAGTTTTGCAAATAGTTTGTCCATATTTTATCACCATTCAATTTTTATTTTTCCCAACCCAAAAGTTGCACCTTTACCTACATGCAGATATTGTGCTAAAGCTAACCAAGGTAAAAATAGATCTAAATCCCCGAAATACGTTGCAGCACCCACAATTCCGCCTAGCTTCATTCTAGAATCCTGACGTGATGAATAGCGTTCCCAGTCCCACCATGTAAGTTCCTTTTTTATTAATTCTACCTCAGAGGCAGCTTTCATAGGTGACCTATAATCCACCTCTGGACTCAAACCACTATAAAGCTGACCTAGCAAGGTTATTCTTCTAATGACCGAACTCATTAATGTGGAAAATTGAAGAGTATCTACTAGTTTCCCTTCAACTTTAATTCGGAGCGGTGTTTGAAGAATAAGATTTAGTATCTTTACCTTTGATGGCAACTTATCGAGAAAGTTACAAGTCCAATCAACTTCTTTAAGCCATGAGTTTCCCTTTGGTATCGCCTGCCAGTGTAATTTATCCATATCCAAAGTTGTTGGGGTAAATTCTATGTTTTCAATCCGATAGTGATGTCGCCCTTTGCCGATGCCCTCTTGCCCTAGTCGAGTGAAGGTAATTAAAAATAACGGAAATAGCCTAATTGCC
>CALCRD010000478.1 GCA_937894355.1 uncultured Bacillus sp. | reverse complement strand
TAGGTTATTTATTTAAAACCATCCTGACCCGTCCGACAGAAGCCGCCACGATGATCAGCGCCAACGCCGATCAATCCAGATTGTATGTTTATAACCGCATGAGTAACGATATCACAGTCTATGACCGGAATTTCCAGCCGGTAGAGTATATCGTCACCCCTGAACCGGCCTTAGGCATCCACCAAATTACCGAACCGACCATGAAAACCCTGGTCTTCACAGGGAAAAAAATCTATGAACTGGTTGACCAAGAACTTAACTTGCTACATATTTTTGATCGAAAAACTGACCAGATATTTGTCGCTGGGGAGAAGAATAGAGTAATCATCCTCTCCGGAACGGAACTTTTGGTGCTTGATCCGGAGACCTTACAGACCGAAAACCGCATTCAGTTTTTTGTCGGGCGTCATGAAAAATACACTAAGCTAAAAGCAGGCGACCAAAGATTCTATTTCATTGAGACTTTATAATGAGAAAAAATATAAATGGGGGAAATGCAATGAAAAAGCTGATCGAGAGATTCTTAACGATCATGGTTATCTGCTTAATTATGCTGCTTTTGGGTGGTAGTATCGCATTAGCGGAAGATACCATTTTAAAAATCGGATATTTACTGGCAAGCGATGTCTCCGTCTCTAAGGCAGGCAGTAATGCTGAGATGAGCATGGAGCCGTCCTTTGGGTTTGCCTTAGAAAGGGCTTTAGAAATTAACGAAAGCTTTGAACTGGGATATGGAGGCGGTTATCAGCTCAGTGGCGAATTTGGAGACTACTTCTACAATAAAGTTCATTGTTTCCCACTCTATCTCTTGCTGAATTATTATCCATTATCCATTGAAGGCCTCCCCTATCTCACCGGTCATTTCGGTTATAATTATATGTCTTATAATAGTCGTGATGACGCAAGCCTGCATGGGGTCTATTATGCAGTCGGTGCCGGGATCCGTATTCCTAAATACCCTAGCATTAGGGCTGAGCTCTTGTTTACGGGGAATAAAGGCTCAGGTATCGTAGAGGACTTTTGGGATGACACAAAGGAAGAAATTGAGGTTTCCCTGTCTAGGATTAGTGTGAATCTAGGGTTGGGGTTTTAAAGAAGAGACTTGGAAAGAATAAGAAGTTTAAACATGAGAGCGCCGCAAAACTAGTTAAATAGTTGTGCGGCACTTCTTTATTTATCAAAAAACAATGGATTGTCCCTTTTTTAACCAAAATGGCAGGATTTTACTAGCATTAAAGCGAAACGATATCTTATGTTAAATCAAAACAAGCCGGAATATTTTATACTTATAGGCGAACTGATGACTGGGATATTAGGAGGAAATAGACTTGAGAATTATCATCCAATTGCAAGCTGAATCTAAAAACGGGATTACCCTACCTATACAATACAATTATTTCGTACAGTCTGCCCTCTATAAAACCTTAGATCGGGAGTTTGCTAGCTTCCTTCATAATCAAGGTTATGAAGGTGGAGGACGAAGGTTTAAACTTTTTACTTTTTCCCGGTTGCTTGGGGAATACCGGATTTTAAAAAGTGAAATTACATTTATGACTCCAATAAAACTTATAGTCTCCTCACCGGTAAATGAATTTTGCCAGTCTTTAGTAAATGGCCTTTTGGGTAATCGGGATTTCCAGTTCGGAAACTGTTCCCTCCAAGTGGAAAGTGTTCAAATCGAGAAGCCTCTAGTTAAAGATGATGTTCTAAAGATACGTCTGCTTTCGCCCGTGGTTACTTATAGCACATTATTAAGGCCGGAAGGGGGCAAGTATACTTGTTACTTCCAACCTGGAGACAACGATTTCACCAGGATAGTAAATGAGAATTTAAGAAAAAAATACAATGCGCTTTTTCATCAAAATGTGCCGGAGGGTAATATAAGTATTAGACCTTTAAGACAACCGAAATTGCATGTCATTGTGTATAAAGGAATTGTGATTAAGGGATATTCAGCTCCCCTAGAACTAAAAGGGCCGAAAGCATTACTACAATTGGCGTTAGATGCGGGAATAGGGTCAAAAAATAGTATGGGGTTTGGGTGTGGAGAATTAATTCATACAAACTAATTCAGATCACGTAAGGGTAATGCTTCAAAAGGTTTGATTTTTGGCATAATTCCTGAGCGACATTTAATTATCTAAATGGAGAGGAGGTAGTTACATGGAAGTTCAGTTTTATAAAACGGGGCATTTCTGGTTTGATTGTGGTTTGACTGGGTTAATAAAGATGTTAGAACAAGTAGATATTGGAAAAATATCAATTCAGGTCGAGGATAATAGCTTAAGTTTAGAAGGAAACGTGGATGCTATTCAAAAAGCCCTAGAGGACGCCTTTCAATTGCTAGTAAATAGGTACTATAATTTGTCCACTAAAAAACAGATCGATGAGAAGTCATCTTATAATTTCTATTACGATACAAAAAATGACGAATTCATCAGTTTTCCTAAGAAAAAATCTGTAGGGATAGCTGGAATTATTTGCAATACTGCGGCTAGACCAACTGTAGGATCTATTAAATGGAAAGATCCCAAAAAACATATATTGCCGGATGGTTATCAGCAACTTCAAGAAAGAATGGAGAGGTATGTAAGTGAGAATGGATTAAAAATAACGACAGCCGGTTTATTAGTAGATGGGCCTAATGCCGTTCAACCTAAGATAAAAATTACAATAGACGAAAAGAAAAAAGATAAACGCTGCTATTTATGTGGGAGAGAAACAGGAAGTCTTGAAGACGCTAACCAGACTATATTCCCATTCATTACCGGTTCATCTGGGATATTGTCATTTAATTCGAATGCAGGAAGACCTGAAAAGGTTTGTTGGCAGTGTTCCTTATTGGGGAAGTTTGTTC
This sequence comes from uncultured Bacillus sp., assembly GCA_937894355.1. Classification (GTDB taxonomy): domain Bacteria; phylum Bacillota; class Bacilli; order Bacillales; family Cytobacillaceae; genus Bacillus_BU. The sequence continues at coordinate 1,039 of CALCRD010000478.1, read as the reverse complement.
CTGTTGTCGGTTTTTATTCAACACAAGGCGGAAGCCTTTCTATCTTCCTTCCATACTCTGCTTCATTGAAAAAAATGTGTGAAACCCATGAGTTGTTAGAGAGTACAAAATATAAAGATGACAGTCTTTACCGGAACTATAATCATCCGTTGGGTGGATATTATCAACATTCTTATGAAGTTACATACTCTTTTTTATATACACTATATGACAAGTGTTTGCTAAACCAATTCGAGACTGGTACGGATGAGATCAGCCTGGATATGGAAGCGGCGTTAAGTTTAACTTTTAATACTGCCCCTTTAGAATTTTATGTTATCCAAACTAAAAAAGAGGGAGATACTTTTGCCGGCAAAATGATCTGGCCTTTTAAAGAAACGTTATATTTCTTCCGCTTAACCGAAAAGATTGAGAAAACAATCGGGGTAAGGATGAAAGAGGTTCTTAGTTATTGTGTTGATTATGAGACATCCAAAAACGAAAACAAAACTTTACTTCGTAATAGAATCTGCGAACGACTATTGAAAAAACAGTCTATAGTTGATTTAGTTGAACGGCATGTTTTTCGCACAAATATGTCATATTTCAAGCCATTATTTGAGATGGTCTTAGTATATGAATTATTACTAAAGGAGGGTGATACGGTGTTTAAGGAAGAGCAGGAAGCTGCTGTAAGTTTGGGTAAGTGTATCGGAAGAGCAGTAGGTAGCAGTGATAACGGGAAAAAGGGAGATTTATTCGCTCTGCGTAAATGCCGCAGAAAAGTAGATTTTCTGGAACAACTGAATCGCCTGCAGTTTAGGTTAGCAAATAATTTTCTTGTTCCAAAGGAAGTCTATGAGGGGAAATTAACAGACGATAATTTCCATGAGTTCAAACAATTTTGTATGGTTGCGGCATTAAATACTTTTAATGCTGTTACCGGCGAAAAAAACAAAACTAAGGAGGCAAAGTAAAGATGAATAAAGCAAAAGCATTGACGATTACATATTTGACTTCTATCTCTTTATCCATTAAGACTGGATAAAGAGATAGAAGT
>CALCRD010000477.1 GCA_937894355.1 uncultured Bacillus sp. | reverse complement strand
AAAGTCGGACATTCCTGCCCAGAAGTCGGACATTCTTGCCCAAAAGTCGGACATTCTTGCCCAAAAGTCGGACATTCTTGCCCAAAAGTCGGACATTCCTGCCCAGAAGTCGGACATTCTTGCCCAAAAGTCGGACATTTACCCAGGATACAGGCTGCCCTGCCATGCCTAGCCACTAAATAATTTCTAGAAATCAAATTATTCTTCGATTACCTTCAAAAACAGCAAAGTTTTCAATGAAAATTTGAAAATATGACCACATTTTTGATTTTTTCTAGCGATAAGTGTGCCTCAACCAGAGTTTTCAATTGATTTGGACTTTGTATTATGCTGATAATCTTGTAGATTTTGCGACTTCCTTTTCTTTGTTTCTTCCATATGAATACAATGAAAATATTAATACAAACCAGATTGGTATCATAAACAACGCTAATCTAGTTGCTTCAGCGAAAGCCATAATTATTAGCAGAAAGGCAAAGAAGCCTAATACCAAATAATTAATAAATGGGGTAAGTGGTGCCTTAAAGGTTGATTTTTTTCGTAAATCTGGGCGCCACTTAGTTGTTCCCAAGAAACATAAAAAATTCAAAACTATAGTGTATATTTTGAGCCTACGGAAAACGTAATGATTTACTATTGGCTAATGTAGTAATATACTTTTATTACGAATAAAAATGGAAGAGGTTGAATTTTATTGTTCTATAAAATTTCAGTTATTGTGGTTAAATTTCTTTTAAACATAAGATTTAGAATAAAAGTTGTCGGAAAAGAAAACATTCCTAATGGTGCGGCTATTATTGCCATGAACCATACTAGTAATATTGATGCACCTTTGACTGGAGTATACACCCCTAGAAAAATGTACATTATGGGAAAAGAAGAGCTTTTTAAAAAGAAGTTTTTCGCATGGGTTATTACTGAGTTAGGCTGTTTTCCAATAAAAAGAGGCCAAGCTGATATTAAATCCTTGAAACACACTTTAAGGCTTTTAAAAGATGGCAACTTATTTTCGATTTTCATTGAGGGAACTCGCTCCAAAACTGGAGAAATCCAAGAGGCTAAAAAAGGAATTGGCTTTATTGTTGCAAAAAGTAAAGCACCTGTTGTACCGACCTATATTTATGGTACTAGAAACGGCTGGTTTAAACCTGCAGGGGTTATTTTTGGGAAACCGATGACCTTTGAAGAGGGATTAGAGCATGATGTCATTGCCAATCAAATTGCTGAAGAACTTAAAAAGCTGAATCCTAACAAAGAACTTTCCTAATAAGGAGAGTTCTTTTTGTTTGTGCACCTGGTACCTTATCACTCCTATTGGGTACCCTTCGCTCTGCTTTTCTACTTTATTAGGTACCTTATCACTTTTATTGGATACCCCCACCTTCTGTTCTATACAAAATAGAACAAATTTGTTATAATAAATGTAGAACAGAAAGGAGGGAAAATCGTGCTCATTCGAATTGAACCTGAGTCTGACATTCCAATCTATAAGCAGTTGACCAATCAAATTTTTGAAGGAATTGCTAGTGGTGCTATTCGTCCAGGAGATTCTCTACCTTCTGTCAGGTCGCTTGCCGCAGATCTTGGTGTCAACATGCATACCGTTAATAAAAGCTACCATGAATTAGAAAAAAAGGGCATTATCCAGATTGCTCCAAAATCCGGAGCGATGATTTCAGTTCCAGACGGTCTAAATAGCACCACCATTCCGAGGATTACCGCTGAAATTAGACCCCTTATTGCCGAGGCCCTTGCAGTAGGAATCGATCAAGTCCAGATTAACCAACTCGTCAACTCGATTATTCAGCAATTAACAGGGAAAAATAACTAAGTCAACAGCCTTAAACAATCGCCAAAATAACTTCACACTCGCAGGTTATTGAATAATATGCAAAGGAGAAAACCAATATGGAATTTTTGATTTTTATCATCATTATATTTTTTCTAGCAGCCATTCAAACAGCCATTCCCTTTTTGGTTAAAAGAACCGTTGTGTTCGGTGTAACTATACCTGAACAAAATATTAAAGACGAACGACTCATAGCCTTTAAAAAGTGGTACGCAATCGTTGTTTCTATTATTTCATTTCTGCTATTAGGAGGATTCTCCCTCTTGGTCCTTTTGGACAAACTTACGGAAGAACAAATTGTGTTAACGGGAACGATGATTGAATTTATCACCATTTTCATCAGCATGTCCTTATATTTTTATTTTTACGGAAAAACGGTTCAACTTAAGAAGGAAAGAAAATGGGGCGCCAATCTAAAACAAGTCAAAATATCGGATTTATCTGTCCGGTTACAGGATGAAATGCTTCCTTGGTATGTATTTTTATTGCCAATCATCGCGATTATCGGATTGATAGGCTATACACTACTCCAATATGACATACTGCCTGATCAAATCCCGACGCATTGGGGACCAAGTGGGGAAGCCGATGATTTTACAACAAAAACACCATTTTCGGCCATCACTATGCCATTAGTGTTCTTATTTATCCTATTTATGTTTCTTGGAATCAATATCGGAACAAAAAAGTCAGGCATTAAACTAAGTGCAACAAGCACAAACGCATCAAAAATTCGTCAACTGAACTTAAGAAAATACTCTAGCTGGTTTGGTTTTTTCAGCAGCGTGTTATTGACGGTGTTACTTAGCTATTTTCAGTTAACGGTCATACATCCGGAAATTTCTTCACAAAAGTTTATGCTAATGATGCCCTTTGTAATATTAATCGTTGTTTTTGTGGGAACGATTTTGTTTGCTGTCAAAGTGGGCCGATCTGATAAACAATCGAACGAACTAGCTGAAGGAGATATTACCGATTATGATGAAGATTCCTTTTGGAAAGCCGGAATTATTTATTTTAATCCCAACGATCCTTCTATCTTTGTTGAAAAAAGATTTGGTGTTGGCTGGACAATTAATTTTGCCAATCCCAAAGGCTATCTCCTAGTGGTGGTTCCACTCATCATTATCGTAGCCATATCGATCTACAATAGCTAAAAAATAATGCGACTCTCTTTGGAATCACGAACATTAAGTAAAACTGGTAGAAATGAAGGGCTTTCACCCTTAATCTGAAAAAAGAACAAAAGGTCAACCTCGCTAAGTGAGGTTGACCTTTTGCATTTGTCATTATTTAGCTTTTTCAAGTGTAGTCTCGAACTGTGCTAAATCAATTCCTTTTGCTTTTAGAAGCTTAACTGCTCTTTCTTGCATATCTCCAGGTGAAGCGATTATGTATCCTTTTACCACATCATCCTTCGTTACTGATTCTCCTTCAACCCCGCCCAAAATAATATTCTCGATTTTCTTTTTGGCCATAGGTCGAACAAATACTGGAATTGGTTGTACCAATTCCTCTAATAATTCCTGCGCATCTTGATTCCATTCCATAATATTCATTTCCTTCCATATTTAAATATATAATACTAGTATACACATTTAAACCTTTATACACCATAATAATGTTGTTTTTTCGTAATGTATGATGGGACATGTTATTAAGTTTTATGAAACACCAAGAATTTGCGATTTAGCGTCACATTAAAGTATTATATTAATATATCAAATCCAATATTGGAGGGAAACATCTATGCAGGATTTCATTTTTCAAAATAGTACCAAATTAATATTTGGTAAAGATAAAGAGCAATTAGTTGGGCAAGAAGCGCTTAGCTTTGGAAAAAAACTACTTTTGCATTATGGCGGAGGTAGTATTAAAAGTAGTGGTCTTTACGATCGAGTTGTTCAGTC
>CALCRD010000476.1 GCA_937894355.1 uncultured Bacillus sp. | reverse complement strand
CTTTAATTAGCATCTTTTTTCTTATTATTCCGACAGTTTATTATTGAAATATCTCTTCACTATCTTGAATACCCTGTTTTCTCATTTTCTGCGCGTCTATTCTTTTTGTGTCGCATATAAAGGATATAGTCTGTTGCAATTATAGGTATTTTGAATTGCATGGGCGTTGAGATAAAATAATCTCATTAGTGCAGCTCATAATAAAACCCAGGGCCTAAACCCTGGGTTTTCAATCATTTTTCCTGCTGAAAGGAAGAAGCATTCATCTATATCACCGCGAATGCATTACGCCGTTTATATCCAGAGTGAGCTAGGAACAGTTGTCCTTAGTTTTAAGGTAAAAGGTATTGCACCGATTAATTAGTCTCCTCACAACCCATAAGATAATCGTTAATAGCACGTGCTGCCTTTCGTCCCCCATTGATTGCCTGAACTACAGTCGCGGCTCCCGTTACTATATCACCACCTGCAAAGATCCCTGGTTTACTTGTCTGCCCGGTTGTCTCCTCGACGGCAATATTTCCATTCTTACTGGTTTCCAAATCCGGCAAATCATTAGCAAATAACATATTAGCACCTTGCCCAATGGCCATTACTACGGTATCGATTTCTATTTCGTGTTCCGAGCCGGGTATTGCAATAGGTCTTCTTCGACCTGATGCATCAGGTTCGCCCAGCTCATACCGCCGGCAGATAATACTCTTTACCCATCCGTTTTCGTCTCCCCTGACTTCAATTGGACTGGTCAACCAGGTAAATCTAACCCCTTCTTCTAAAGCCTGGGTTAATTCTTCCTTGCAGGCAGGCATTTCTACTTCGGACCTGCGATAGATTATGTTCGTTTCCTTCCCACCCAGGCGCAAAGCAGTCCGGGCACAGTCCATAGCCACATTTCCGCCGCCAATAATAGCTACTCTTTCTCCGATATGGATCGGGGCCACATCATTATCCGGCCGGTATCCATTCATTAAGTTTACTCTCATTAGAAACTCGTTTGACGAGTAAACACCATTCAGGGTTTCCCCAGGGATCTCCATAAACCATGGCAATCCAGCCCCTGCGCCGACAAATACCGCATCATAATCACGAAGGAGTTCATTAACGCTATCCGTTTTACCTACTACCATATTGGTTTTGAGCTCTACTCCCAGTTTCTTAATATAATCAATCTCTTGCTGGATAATAGTGTTAGGCAGTCTGTATTCTGGAATTCCATAGACCATAACTCCTCCAGCAATATGCAATGCCTCCATTATGGTTACCTGATATCCCATTAGCGCCAGATCATTAGCTGTTGCAAGCCCGGCGGGCCCGGAACCAATTACGGCTACCTTCTTTCCCGTTGGTTTGATTCCCGGAATACTAGGGCCTCCCTTGCCGTTATTCAACTCCCAATCGGCAACAAACCTCTGCAAGGCCCCGATCGCTACAGGTTGATTCTTTTTCCCCTGAATACAGGCTCCTTCACACAGATCTTCCTGAGGACAAACGCGTCCGCAAATACCCGGGAGACAATTTTTTTCCCTGATCTTGTCTACTGCCTTTTGATATTCTTTTTGTTTTATAAGGTTAATAAATCCTGGTATGTCTACGTTAACAGGGCAGCTTTCCATACACTTGGGCTTTTTACATTGCAAACACCTGGATGCTTCCACCAGCGCCTGTTCTTCACTAAAACCCAAGGCAACTTCATCAAAGGTATTAATTCTTATATCAGCCATTATTACTGGCATTTCTTCACGAGGAGGTATTTTTTTGGTTTCTTTTATTTGTGACACTGACATCCACCTCCAGAAAGAAATTTCTCTATTGCTAACTGTTCTTCAGCAATAAACGCACTGGCCCTTTGCTCAGCTGTGTTCCAATCAACCAAATGGCCATCAAATTCTGGTCCATCAACGCAAGCAAATTTAATCTCCTTGCCGACGGATACTCTGCATGACCCACATAGGCCGATACCATCAACCATAGTTGTATGCAAGCTTACTCTTGTAGGTATTTTATAAGGTCTGGTAATTTCAGATACTTCCCTCATCATAGCGAGAGAACCTATGGCCATAACCATATCGACTTTTATTCCTTTTTCCAGGAGTTGTTTAAGTAAATCGCTGGCAAGCCCTTTTTGCCCTTCAGATCCGTCCTCAGTAGCAATATAGATTTCGTCGCTAATTTCCTTCATTTCATTGCTCAGAATTAAACTTTTTTTGTTGTCTGCACCGATAATAGAAATTACTTCGTTCCCGATCTTTTTCAATGCCCGCGTTATCGGATATATTGAAGCAACGTGCACTCCACCACCTATACAAATCACTCTTCCTAGTTTTGTGATGTTAGATGCTTTCCCCAATGGTCCAACTAAATCCAGAATGGAATCACCTTGTTCCAATTTTCCTAGTTCTAATGTTGATCTTCCGGATTCCTTGAATATTAGCGTAATGGTTCCTCTATTTTGATCAGAGTCTACAATAGTTAGAGGTATTCTCTCACCATTATCATCAATGCGTAAAATCACAAACTCTCCCGGTTGAGCCTTCCGTGCTATATCAGGAGCACTTATCGTAAATTGCTTTATATCAGGCGCCCATACCACTTTATTTAATATTGGGAACACTTCATCACTCCTTTAATAAATTTAGTAATTCTTATGAATACAATCATTGATTTTCTCATTGTTTCATTTTCGATACAGATTCTTTTGGATAGCCTATCTCTTGAATATTACTTCCTTGTGTAATTTGGGGTGACTATGTGTAACCACATCATCAGTCCCTGCCTAACACAAGACTGGCTTCTTTAAAGGCTTCTTCTGTCCAGCCTTTGTGCCGATACGTACCACAGCTGCCTTCATATCTACTTAGGTTGTCTTCCCTCGCTAAACATTTTGGCAGGGTTATACTATAGCAAACCATTGTGTTTTATATATCCGCTGCACCTCCTTTTTGTCATCATCAATAACCACCATCTGCCCTGATTTCCTTTTGTTAGTTGGTATAGCACCCAATGCATTGGATATGAAAGCGTTTGAGTTAAAGTTGCCTCTTTATGGCCTGATTATTATCCTAGGTTGCTTGTCTCACTAACTCATAAAGTACCTCGAATTCCATATCCCTTTTATGACACAGGTGGTTCGTCTCATTTTTGAGAAACGACTTTTTCCGGGCCCGCGAGGTCTTTACTCCACATATTTCGCCTAGTTCAATCTTTATTCAACCAGGGCCGGAACATCCATCGGGCAAGTATCAGCACAAGTTCCACATTCAGTACACAATTCAGGATTAATTACATATTTGTCTTCTTTCTCGCTTATTGCATCAACTGGACACTCCTCAGCACATAAGCCACACGCGATACACTCATCGCTAATTACATAAGCCATTATTTCTCTTCCTCCTCAAGTCTTAAAATGTTAATAACCTTCGCAGTTATTAGTACTAGCAATATTTATGCCAACATGTACTATACGGATTCTTGGCATTGCAGGCCTTTTTACCTTTTAGGTTTGTCCAACAATAGCGACAAACGTTGTTCCATTTTTGATACACGGATTTTCATTATTATTATTTGCCAATATTAACCCCCGGTTTTCCGTGGTTAGCTCGATTATTGGTTGAATTATTAACTTGGCATATTAATTGCTTGTTACATAACCAAGAAGAATATTTTTAATCCTGGGATGGTGTTTATGAAGAAAATCGGGATAATGACAAATGGTTATAGAATAGATGCAAAATATTTTAGCAAATTTATCTCAAGAAGGTTGAGCGAAGAGAATATTGAGGTTTGGTTTGAACAGGACCCTGCATATGATCCTGCTAACACCGATCTATTAGTGGTTTTGGGTGGAGATGGAACCCTGTTAAAAGCATTCCATAAATTCGGAAAGATGGAGATTCCTTATCTATGCATTAATTTTGGCAATATTGGATTTCTCAGTACCTTTGAGCCTGAAGACTTTCTTCATTACTTACCTTTAATTGTTGAAGAAAAGTATCGTATTGAGGAAAGAACAGCTTTGTATGTTTCACTGCTTAGAGGAGGAAAACACGAAATTTTTTGTGATTATGCCTTTAATGATGTGGTGGTTAAGTCAGTCCTCCCCAGGGTTTCCCGACAATCGCTTCGCATTGACGGGACTTTCTTTTCCCAATATGAAGGAGATGGTATTATTTGTGCAACTACAACTGGATCTACGGCCTATTCTCTTTCTGCTGGCGGAGCTATTGTTGATCCAACGCTAAACGCCCTTACCATTACCCCCATTTGCTCACGGGCCAATTTAATGAATTCAATGGTAATAAGCGTTGACCATAAATTAGAGATAATTTGCAATGATTTACATCCTTGCAGTATCCTGGCGGTTGATGGAAGCGAACTCATTAGCTTGATTAATAATGATCTGATTAAAATGCAAAAGGCTTCTCTTAAAATTAAACTGGTTCAATTCGATCAAGATCGCTATTTCAATCTTCTCCAATCCAAATTATTAGGCATTCGTTAATAGCAGTCGGATATTTGATATTCAATTTATTGATATATAGGGAACCTATTGGATAACGAAACACCATATAGAAACGGAAGCTGTAGTTGTAACATAGATTCCTTGCCTATGCAGTAAATGCATATAAATTTAACGAGAGAGTAGTAAAAATTATTGCACTTTTCATTTGGGTATCAGCTCTCATTAAGAGCTTTTTTACTATTACATTTCCAACATCATTAATATAGGAAGGAGTTAACTGGATGGTAAAAATCGGGACACTTACTCAATCATCGCAGAAGACGATTAAACATCTGGAAGCAGAAGCAGGGACAAGCATAAACCTGTGTTACCAGTGCGGGAAATGCACGGGAGGATGTCCAGCAGCATTCACGATGGATTACCCGCCGCGGCAGGTAATAAGATTGCTGCAGTTGGGACTTGTAGAAGAAGCGT
>CALCRD010000475.1 GCA_937894355.1 uncultured Bacillus sp. | reverse complement strand
TCTTTTTACCGAATTGGTAACATCATTTGTATAGTTAAGAACATACTCACCTGAAAGACGTGCACCTTGTTTTACATTTTCTTTAAGCAATTCTGTGCCAAACGTAATACTAATTGATTGAGCTGCTTCAATTAATTCAGGTCGCTGAAAGCCATTATTCTTCAAGGTTTTTTGCGCTAAATCTCGTAAATGCCATTCTAACTGAGACTTCACTCGTTCTGATAAATCATTATATAGTCGCTCAAGTCGCTGTAGTCTTTCCTGCTCTGTTTTATTTTTGGCAAATAACAGTCCTACTTTAAAATCAGACTGGCAAGCCTCTAAATATTGTTGAGCAAACTCTCTTGTTTGAAAAGGCATAATGATGGCCGTGTCGAGGATATCTTTAATTTCATCCTCTAAAACTACGCCTGCTTGGTCTACAGCATTGGTCAATTCAAAGAGCATATTTTCAATTGTGTCCATTCGATCGAATAAATTCATTCGCTCCGATTCTGATAAAGAATTGAGTTTATCTTCTAATGCGTCAATTTCCTCTTCATCTTGTTCTTGAACAATTTTCAAATGGTCGTTGGTTAATTTCACAAGTGATGAATTAATACTAATCGGTAAATTTTCCTCACGACAGGCTATTTTTTCATGTAAAAATGTTTGTAATTCAGTAAATTGATTTTCCGGATGATCGGTTTTCTTTAAGGAAGTGTAAAAAATATACTCTGGTCTAACACCCCATGAAGCAAAAGATTGTAGGACGCTTTCCTTAAAACTAGCAAAACTTAATTCCTCATCCCGATGTTTATCAATTTGATTGATAACTAAACATAGCTTTTTCCCTGCTTGAGTCAATTCCTTGGTAAATAGGAAATTCACTTCTGATTGAACATGGTTATAATCCATTACATAAAAGATGAGATCAGCTAAATGAAGTGCGGACTCGGTTGCAATCCGGTGAGCATCATCAGTTGAATCGATTCCTGGCGTGTCCATGATCACGACATTATTTGGTAGACTTGCATTTTCATGACTAATTTCGACTGAATCGATTTGATCACCATTTTTGCAATAGGTTTTAACTTTCTCGTAATCGTATGGAGCTAAGTAAAGCCGCGGCTTTTCTTTTTTGAAAATTACCTTGGCATACTCATCGCCTGATTTTACTTTTACAAGATTTGCACTAGTTGGAATCGGACTTGATGGCAACAGGTTTTCCCCTACTAACCTATTAATCATCGTCGATTTTCCAGCTGAAAAATGACCGCAAAAAGCAATCGAAAATTCTTGATCATTCAGCTTCTTAGCTAACTGCTGTGCTCTTTCCGCTGTTTGTTCGTCACGATTTTGGTTAAATAGCTCATATAGAGCCGCAATCTTCCCAAGCAAAGATTGCTCCTTCTGCTTTAGAATTTGTACCATATATTTACCCCTTGTCATCCCGTTTTTTTTATTTTATCCGATTTTTCAATCTTTTCATATAATTTTGTCACAAAAAATTCAAAAATTGCTATTTTTCCTAATTATACACCTAAACATTACACAAATGTTTGGGCAATTCTGCCCTTTAACATAGAAAAAAAACCCAAGCGGCTGCATGGGCTGTGTATCTCTCAATTCATTAATTATTTGGTTGTTTGTGATGGACTTGATACATGGTTTAATACATATTTCATGACAAATGCATAGCTTACGACCGTCAGAGTAATAAAAATTGACAGCATATGTAACACCACCTTTTGTGGAAGTGAGTGATAATCATTTTCATTTATTATAATACCATAAGTGATAATCATTTTCAATAAGTCCGAATTAATTAGTGCCATTTATTTTTGATTATTTATTAGACCTACATCCACAGACTCAAACTACGATTCATATTCTGTTAACCGAGCTAATGCCCGTTCTTCTGTGGGTATTCTAATCGATAACATGGCAATATTTAATAGTGAAAAAAAGACAGCTGTAAAAATGGCATTAAACATTAACGGAATCACCAACAATTCGATGGCAACGATTAAGTAATTTGGATGCTTAAAGTACCGATAAGGTCCTTTTTGGATCGGTTTAGCATTTGGAAGTACAATGATTTTCGTATTCCAATACCTCCCGAGTGAAGCTAGGGTCCAAATTCTTCCGGCTTGAGCACAAATAAAAATCACAAGGAGAATTGGCCAAATGACTGATGGTTTTTTTTCAAAAATAAATGTTTCTAAAATGAAAGCACCCAAAAACAACGTATGCATCGCCACAATATACGGGTAATGGGAACTTCCAAATTCAATTGCTCCACGATTCCTCATCCATGTCTCATTTCGCTTGGCAATCAATAACTCCACTATTCTTTGAACCACTATAATGAAAACAAATATTAATAATGGAAACATGTTATTCCCACCTCATCAATAATAATTCCGAGCTAAATCCTGGACCTAATGCGGTGGCTAGACCGATGTCACCCTTAATGGCAATCTCCATATACCTTTTTAGGATAAAAAGAATAGTTACAGAGGACATATTACCAAATTCCTTTAATACCTCACCTGGTATTTTTGTCATCTTACTAGGGAGCTGGAGGGCCTTTTCATAGGCATCTAATACTTTTTTGCCGCCAGGGTGAGCAATGAAGTGCTGAAGATCTTCGATTCCATACCCATATAGCTTTAGGAACTCTGTAACATTGGGTTTGAGCCAATTCTCGACAATTGTTGGTATGTCTTTTGAAAAAATAACAAATAGACCAGAATTCTTGACCTCCCACCCCATTACATCGATCGAGTTTGGCATTAAGGTCGATTGGGTACCTATTATAGAAGGAAGTGCTTTCAGATTGGATTGAAACCTTGCTTTGTCACCACAAACCAAGGCACAAGCCACACCATCAGCAAATAGAGAAGTTCCGATTAAATTACTTTTGGAAGTATCATTTCTTTGAAATGTTAGGCTACACAATTCTATTGATAGGACTAATACTTTTGCATCAGGAAAGGCCAGGCAATACTCATATGCTCTTGATAATCCTGCGGCACCGCCAGCACATCCTAAACCCCAAATAGGTATCCTTTTTGTATGTGCTGAAAATGGCAAAAGGTTCATAATTCTTGCCTCAATACTTGGTGTTGCTATTCCCGTGCTTGATATCATAAAAATCGCTTCGATATCTTGATAAGGGACATTCTGATTAAGAAATGCTGTATTCGTTAAACAATTCGTGATTGCCTCAACACCTAAATGAATGGCCGAGTCTATATAAGCATTATTTTTTTCGGAAAATGAGTGATCTTGTTTATACCAGTCAAGAGAATGAACGAAGTGCCGTTTTTCAATGTTTCCATTTTGGAAAGAGGTTAGTAAGCGCTCAATATCCTTAAAGGACTCTGAAAAAATCTCACTAGCAAATTCCATTGCTTGGTCTTGCCCATTTACCGTTTTTGGAACTGCTTCTCCTACTGAAACGATTGCTGGCATTCATATCTCTCCTTATTATATCAGTTAGGCTATTTTTTCCTTTTTTATTAAAGAGTATGTATTCTCCATAAAGTTCAGAAATTGAGTTGGTTTTAAGGGAAACAAAAAAAGCCCCCTAATAAACAGGGAGCAAGAACGTTTTGAAGAAGTTGTTGTGCATTTATATTATAATTGGCGCTCGAGGTCTGGTCATTATAATATATTTTCCAATTTAATATATGACCCGATACGCAGGTAATATTATGGCACTAACTCCGCAACTTTCAATCGAATTAGTTATATCTATAAAATTCTCGCTTATTTTTCTTGTTTGGTTGATTATGAACATTAATGAAAATCAATTTTTCTGCTGAATTCCCACAAACATCACACTTCTTTTTATAATCGTATAAAAGGCGGCAATGATCACAATAAAATTTTTCCATCTATCCTATTCCACTTCCTGTCACTACAGCAATTTGTTTTTAGTTTATTTCACAATCGATAAAATGGTGAATCGAAATTAATTATAATCGCCTACTCCCAAATTATTCTTTTTATAGAAGTCTGCGTTAAACTGGCCTGGTCAACATAAGAGTAAAAAATCAGCAATAATCTTTAACATAGCCTAATTGAAAAGGTAACTATTATATCGTTAACTATGCAAATTGACTATCAGAATTTATTCCCAAATGAAAAGTGCCATTCTTCTAAAGATTATTTCACCTTTTTTACTGTCCCAAAAACTGTGAAACTTCTCACTTACTTCACAACTAGTTCACATTTCCTTCACACTTTTTCATATCTCTTTGTGACATAAATCACCTAGATTTCAACTTTTCACTATCAACATGATGGTTATTAAAATATTGAACAATTTGTGAACTTCGTCGAAGTAGGTGGAATATTCTCGATTGTTCTGTATTATGTAAGTGTAATCATTAATTTTTCTAATATTAAGAAAGGAGTGAATTATTGTGGTGAAAACGGAACTTGGAAATAATGCAAACGCTCCATTAAAAACGGAAGAAGGCTCATCCCTTAAGGGAACATTAGCTGCCGTTTTCTTCGTTGGTTTTGTATTACTAGGTACTTGGGCTAGCGTTTATTTTCTGTATTTAGGTCGTTTGTAGATTAAGGGGGGAGAAAAAGCCATGCATATCCATAAATTTGAAAAGGTTTGGCTAATTTTCGGGATTACAATGCTAATTGTGTTTCTATCAGTTCTAGGGGTAAGTGCTTTCTATTTAGGAAATCAACCACCTAGCTGTTTAGCGACAGTAGATCCTGCGAAAGTCGATACAACAGCTCCATTTGACCAACCTGGATTGAAAAAGGTTGAAGGAAAAGAATGGGAGTATGAGTTGGTCTTTGTAGCATCTGCATTTAATTACAATCCTGGAAGTGTCCAAATTCCAAAAGGCGCAAAAGTAAAAGTTATTGCTACAACAAAAGATGTCATTCATGGTTTTGAAGTAGCTGGCACCAACGTTAATATGATGTTAGAACCTGGTTTTATTAGTGAATATGTTGCTTCATTTAATAAAGCTGGAGAATTCTTAATCGTATGTAATGAATATTGCGGAATGGGCCATCACTTGATGACATCGAAAATCGAGGTGGTTGAATAATGCAAACTCCATCAGTTAAATACAAAGTTGATTCTCGCGACGCAAAATTGGTAATGGCTCACTTTTATGTAGCCTTCATAGCTTTACTAGTAGGTGGACTTGCTGGACTATTACAAGTCCTTGTACGTTCAGGTAAATTCGAATTACCATTCGGAATCGGATATTATCAAGTATTAACAGTTCATGGTGTTATTTTAGGTCTAGTCTTAACAACATTCTTTATTTTAGGATTCCAAATTGCAGGTACGAGTGCTACTGCTGGTACATTAACCAACGGTCTTCGTAAAACAGGTTGGATCGGTTTTTGGGTAATGACCCTTGGTACCGTGATGGCTGCAGTAATGGTTCTTTTAAATCAAGCATCAGTGCTTTATACTTTCTATGTTCCACTTCAAGCACATGTGCTTTATTACTTAGGTTTAACACTAGTTGTTGTAGGTAGTTGGATTGATGGTGCAGTTGTAATCGCATCATATATCAAATGGCGTAAAGCTAACCCAGGAAAACCAAGTCCATTATTAACATTCATGGCTCTTGTTAACACTATCCTTTGGGATGTTGCAACAATCGGGGTAGCAGCAACTGTACTTATTCAAATTTTACCATGGTCATTAGGTTTAGTTGATACAATCAACGTATTAGTCAGTCGTACTTTATTCTGGTACTTTGGACATCCACTTGTATATTTCTGGCTATTACCAGCATATATGGCTTGGTATGTTGTAGTACCAAAAGTTATTGGCGCAAAAATCTTCTCAGATTCACTTGCAAGACTTTCATTCTTATTGTTCCTATTGTTCTCAGTTCCAGTTGGGTTCCATCACCAATTAACTGAGCCTGGTATTGATCCAGCATGGAAATTCTTACAAGTAGTATTAACATTCTTAGTTGTTATTCCATCTATGATGACTGCATTCTCTATGTTTGCAACTTTCGAAACATTCGGTCGTTCAAAAGGTGCAAAAGGTTTATTCGGATTCTTCAAGAAACTTCCTTGGGGAGATGCTCGTTTCACAGTACCATTTATCGGTATGGCTGCTTTCATTCCAGCTGGTGCCGGTGGTATGGTTAACGCTTCTCACCAAATGAACCAAGTAGTTCATAATACAATTTGGGTAACAGGTCACTTCCACTTAACTTTGGCTACTGCTGTAGTATTAACGTTCTTCGGAACTGCATACTGGTTAATACCACATTTAACTGGAAGAACACTTACAAAAGCTTTAAACAAATTAGCAATTGTACAAGGTATTCTTTGGGCAGTTGGTATGACATTCATGTCATCAGCAATGCACGCAGCTGGATTACTTGGTGCACCTCGTCGTTCTTCTTTCTCAGAATATGGCGGTGCAGCTCAAGCAGCTGAATGGATTCCTTACCAAATCGCACAAGCTGTTGGTGGTTCAATCCTATTCATCTCTATCTTGCTTGTACTTTACATTGTTGTAAAACTTGCTTTCTTTGCACCAAAAGGTGTTGAAGAATTCCCAGTTGGAGAAGTTGATGAAAATGCAGAACCAGCTCCAATGGTATTAGAGAACTGGAAATTATGGTTAGGTCTAACTGCTTTAATTATCCTATTCGCTTACACTATTCCACTTACTGATATTATCTTGAACTCACCTCCAGGATCACCTGGATTCAAGTTCTGGTAAAAAATATTAGTTAAAAAGAAAAACGCTTTGGAGTTTCCTCCAAAGCGTTTTTTATATTGTTAAAGGAAAACTATCCAAGGCGCTTTCGTTTTTCGTTTGGCTAGCTCCAGCGGCGCTTTCGCTTTTCTTTTGGCTAGCTCCAGCGACCATCGTCTAGTGGACTTCCGTCCGCCTCCCTACGATTAGTCAACATCGAAGTGAAAACCGCACTTCGTGTTTCCTTTATCTCAGTCGCCTGACTCCAGTCCATACGCCGCTGAACGGTCGCTTCCGCTTTTCTTTTTTACTTTTTACCGATTGAAACTCGCCATACATCTGGACCTTCTTCAAGGTATTCCCAAGTAAATTGCTCAGCATGTTCCATCATAAATTGATATTGTAGAGGTCTAGGATCATGATCATTTACAATCTGCATGAACTCTCCACTCTTTAGACTTTCAAAAGCATTGAAAATTGTTGGATGTTTTTCACGTGGTGGAAAATCTGGTACATTAACTGTTACTGCAAATGTTGGCATTTGTTTCACTCCTTGAGTTTTATTGTTTTTTGTTTACAAGTTAATTATAGTTTTAAAGCCATTTGATTTTAGTGAAGCATATCACACGGAGTTTGTGTATTTATTCGCTTATTTTTCTTATTGCCTAAAATTAAATCCCTCAGTCAATCTAGCTACTACTACTCGTCATCGGCTGCTAAATCTTTTACCGGTAATGGCTCGTTTTCTTTATGGGTAATTCCGCGTAAATTGAATAATGCTTTAACACAGAAAATCAATAACACGGCAACACCTACTAAGAAAATAGTATCTGGAATCGCTCGAATCGTTAATAGATTTACAACAGTTTCCTGCTGTAAGAATGAAGCAGCACGTGAAGAAGCATAACCACTGTCATAAGCTGTTTTTAATTGCATTAATCCTACTGGAAGCAAGGTGATTAATATCATGCCTGCTAATCCAATATTTAGCATTACGCATGAGAATTTTACCCACTTATCATTCCATTTCTCTGGCTTAACAATATTTCTTAAAGAGTAAATTAAAACGGCACATGCAAACATTCCGTATACGCCCATCATGGCACCATGTCCATGCGCTGGTGTTAAGAACTGTCCGTGCTCTAAATAACTGACAGCAGGAAGATTGATTAAGAATCCAAGCACCCCTGCCCCTACTAAGTTCCAAATTGCTACAGAAATTAAGAACCAGAAGGTACCCTTATAAGGGAAGTCAACCCCACCGTCACGCATCATCTTATATTGTTCATAAGCTTCTAAAATTAATAAAGTTAGTGGAATGACCTCTAATGCCGAAAATACTGCTCCAAGGGCAATCCAAGCCTCCGAGGATCCATTATAGTAGTAATGGTGCCCAATGCCGATTACTCCACTTCCCAACAACAAGATAAGTTGGAAATAAAGGGCCTTTACAGTTGATTTTTTAGTAACAAGATTCATTTGTACTAGTAAGAATCCAATTACGACCACCGCAAATACTTCAAAAATTCCTTCTACCCATAAATGAATAATCCACCAGCGCCAAAAATCGGCAAATGTAAAATGTGTTCCAGGATTAATTAAAAATGCAAATAGATAGAAAAACGGAACAGCAATCGCTGCATAAAACAATAAATGGATTAAACCACCTTTATCTGTTTCACGTTTTAATCCGCTTCTAATTCCCCGATAAACTATAAATAACCAGATAATCATACCGACTGCTAGAATTACTTGCCAAATACGTCCTAATTCTAAGTATTCCCAACCTTGGTGACCAAGTAGGAACCAATTATTCCCTAAGTAACCATTTGCGCCAAGCCATTGACCCACCATACTTCCACCCACAAGAATAACCAACGCCCAGAATAAAATATCAACTAATAGACCTTGACGTTTTGGTTCATGACCACCAACAAGTGGTGCAATGAAAATTCCCATTCCTAACCAAGCTGTGGCAATCCAAAAAATGGCTAACTGCAAATGATATCCTTTAGCAATATTGAAAGGTAAAATATCATATACCCATTTCATTCCGAAAAAGCTGTCTGGTTCGATATAATAATGGGCTAACAGGGCACCGAACATGGCTTGAATAAAGAACAATGCCGATACAATAACAAAATACTTCCCCGATTTAATTTGAGAATTTGTGACTGGTAGCTTCATTAACTGAATTCGCGGGAAGTTTCCAGGTGTATATGCTTCTTGCATCCCAAGATGATAGCGATAAAACACGAATAATATAATACCAATGAACAGAATCAACACAGTAACGCTAACTCCACTCCACAAAATGGCTGAGAAAGACATTTCATTGCCTGCTTCTTCATAATAAGGCCAGTTGTTAGTATATGTAATATCGTCATCCACTCGCTCTGTACTTGACAACCAAGCTGTCCAAAAGAAAAAATTAGAAATCTGCTCAACTTGATCTCCCTTTGACACCCACGAGCGGTCGCCCTCTGGCATATGCTCCTCTTGAATTAGGTTGGCCTTTAGACCCCAGCCGTCCCCTTCAGTAAATACTTTCTGGTAATACTCTCTTACTTTTACTACACCAAAGACCTGAGCGTCCGTTAATACTAACGTATCTTTATCCTCTTCATAACGGTTTTCGCGCATTTCCTCAATAACATTTTCACGAATCAGCGTTTTATCCCCTTTCGCTAGTTCGCCAAAATCCTTGCCATACTGCACATTAGCCTTAAAGTCCTGCATGCCTTTTGTATATACCTCTAACGCCTCAGCAGTATAATCAGGACCCATATATGAACCATGTCCTAACACTGTTCCATAATCCATTAAGCCATATTTTTGGAAAACAGCTTGACCACCCATGATTGTTTCTTTAGTAAAAATAACCTCACCATTGGAATCAGTTATCTCTACTGGTCTTGGAGCCATATCTTTAAAAATCCAAAAACCTCCTACTAGTAATACGGTGAAACTTAAAATACATGTTGTAATAAGGATGGATTTTAACAGTGCGTTTTTCGCTTTTTTCACTGTTGGGGTTATTCGATTAATCTCCATCCTTCACAACTCCTTTCTGGAATTTTTCACTTTTCCTATTTTAGACACTTTTTTGTGACAAATTTGTGAGTTGGCTCATCTTAAAGGTGTGATAATTCACACACCCCACCTAGCGGCACAGAACCCTACATTAATTCTTCGGACTCTATCTGGGCTTTTTGGCCTTACACTTGTCCGTAGTCCGGACAACTTTGGACACAATCTCGGCTTTTTGGCTCTCCCTTGTCCGAAGTTCACTCAACTTCGGACACAATCTCGGCTTTTCGGCTTTCCGCTGTCCGAAGTTCTCACTACTTCGGACACAATCTCGGCTTTTTGGCTCTCCCTTGTCCGAAGTTCACTCAACTTCGGACACAATCTCGGCTTTTCGGCTTTCCGCTGTCCGAAGTTCTCACTACTTCGGACACAATCTCGGCTTTTTGGCTCTACCTTGTCCGAAGTTTCCACAACTTCGGACACAATCTGGCTTTTTGGCTCTCCCTTGTCCGAAGTTCACTCAACTTCGGACACAATCCCGGCTTTTGGGCTCTCCACTGTCCGAAGTTCTCACTACTTCGGACACAATCTCGGCTTTTCGGCTCTACCTTGTCCGAAGTTTACTCAACTTCGGACACAATCCGGTCTCTTTGGCTCTCCACTGTCCGAAGTTCTCACTACTTCGGACACAATCTCGGCTTTTCGGCTCTACCTTGTCCGAAGTTTACTCAACTTCGGACACAATCCGGTCTCTTTGGCTCTCCACTGTCCGAAGTTCTCACTACTTCGGACACAATCCAGCTTTTTGGCACCTCCACAGTCCGAAGTCCACACCACTTCGGACACAATCTGGCTTTTGCACATCGTTTCCTGCACTTCCCGATATTTTCCATCCCTTTAATCATGATTGCAGCTGCTGCGTTCACTAGTTACGGATAATTCAGGTGACCAATAAATTAGAATAAAAAAAATTTGACCTTTTAAGTAAATGCCATACCCGATTATTACGGGATAAATCTTTTTTTTTGGAAACAATAACAACCATCGGGGAAATATTTTTATTAGTTGTGATATTTATCACTCTATAGCTCAATGAAAATTATTATCATTAGATTAAACATACAAATAATTTAATTGGAGTGATATCGATGGATGGTAAAGTTGTAGAATTGGACGTTCGTGAGGATTTAAATAATAAGTTGGAGCCATTTCAAAAAATAATGGAAGCTATCGCTGATTTAAAAGCGCAAGATATTTTTATCCTCCACGCCCCTTTTAAACCCGTTCCATTATTTGCAGTGTTGAAGGCCAAAGGCTTTGAACATGAAACAGAAGAAATAGAGAAAAAGCACTGGAAGGTCACTTTCACAAAAAAATCCTAACTTACTTCTCATATGAGTTAACAGGCCGTTATCGTTCGTTACATGGCTCAAATTGATGAGATAAACAAATTTAGGAGGGATTATATTGATTCTTGATAATCGGGGATTAGAGCCACCACAACCAATGATGCGGACACTAGCTGCACTTGAAACACTTGGTGAGCAAGAAACATTAACAATTATTAATGATCGCCGACCGATGTTTTTATTTGAACAGCTAGATGAGCAAGGATATCGATATACAACGGAGCAGCAAAATGACGGGAGCTTTAAAATTGAAATCTTCCGATAAAGCAGGTGATGATCATTTTTCCACAAGCTTCAGGAAATGAAACAAATATTAAATTACCTTTTTCATTTATCTTTTTAAGTATCCTTTCTATCATTGCATCGCAAATATTGCTGTTAGTAAATAGTGAAATGCTAAGCAATGGCGTTTTTAGAGTTCCTGGCGTCTGGTCAGCGGCCCATTTATTCATTTTAGGATGGGCATTAACTGTTGCCATGGGATCAATGTATCAGCTGGTACCAGTTGCCTTTTTAACGCCGATTTGGAATGAGGCATTTGGCTTTGTCCAATTTGCCACTTTTGCGATTGGGGTGATTTGGTTTTCCGTAGCTCTATATGTCGCACCTAGTACTGCTTTAATTCCGGGATTAATTACCTTGCTCGGAATTCTCATGTTCATTTTTCAAATGGTAATGACTTTACGAAAACAAGCAAAGCCAAACATATTAACAGCCTTTGTTGGGACCGCATTATTGTGCTTATTTGCGACCATTTCCCTCGGAATAATCATGGTAATAAGCATGAACACAGGCTTTGCATCCCAATACTATCTAGATATCTTTAAAAGTCACCTACTTTTGGGAGTAGTTGGCTGGTTTACCTTATTAATTTTCGGATTTTCTTATAAAATGGTGCCAATGTTTTCTCTAGCACACGGTTATTCCATGGCTCTTGCAAAATATGTTTATTTTAGTTACTTAGCAGGCTTAATCGTAACCCTTATCGGTTTTATTGTTGACCATTCATTAATTTTAACATTAGGGATTCTGCTTCTAGCAGTAGGCTTTTCACTTTTTGCATGGCATATGTCAATGATAGTTAAAAAGCGAGTGAAGAAAAAATTAGATAAGCCGTTTCAATTTGCCCTTTTAGGGATTTGTTTCGGCCTTTTGCTTCATCTTTTAGCCGTAATATTTGTACTTAGTAACACTTTTGAAAATGCTGCTGGACCATTATTATTTCTGTATTTATTATCATGGATTGCCTTTAGCATTATTGGTTATCTTTATAAAATTGTTCCATTCCTGTGGTGGACACATAAATACAGTCAGGAAATTGGTAAAAAAGCAGTACCGTCACTGAAAGACATGATGAATGATCGCATTGCTGTTCCCTTGTTCGGAGCATTGGTAGGCTCAGGAATCCTTATCTCCATTGGATTAAGCTTTAAAATCCAGCTGTTATATTTATCCGGACAAACTTTACTTTGCCTATCAGTAATAATCTTTTGTGGCATAGTCGCTAGTGTAATAAAAAAATAAACTCTATTAAAGAATAATGTTGATTTAGGTTTTTACGCATGTTGATTGGAGCGGAAGGCACGAAGACTCCTGCGGGAGTACGGGGCAGGGGAG
>CALCRD010000474.1 GCA_937894355.1 uncultured Bacillus sp. | reverse complement strand
AATAAAAAACCACACAAGTGACGAATCACCGCGCGGTATTATGCCCATATCATGAAATCAATTCCACCTGAATGGATTAATTGAGACTATCATTTTTAACCCAAAATAGTTAATGGTGGTAATTAGACCTGTTAGGCAGATAATTCTGGGTAACGTTGGTTTAGTTCGAAGGCAAGCTTTTTATATTCGACAATACATAATTCTCCAAGAATATAATCTTTTTTAATATAGTTACACAACTCAGAAACATTAATTTGATCCCGTTTTTTCTCTGAGATATAACGTTGGATTACATCATCTAATACCATAAAAACTCAGCCCCTCTTCCTAATCTTTTATGATTTTATCGCTAAAAAAAGTATACCACGTGATATATATCACACTGATTTTTTTGATAATTCAAACTTGCGACATGTTTCTACAATAATTTCATTTCTCTAATACACCCTCTCAAATTCCAAATTTGAGTTTTGGTTTCTTTTTCGTTTTGGTCCAGAGCTAAACGTGTTCGTATCCTCTAAATGTTTGGGATATACATATGAATCATTTTCATCCTGATTCGAACTTCTCTGTCGAAAATCATTTCTTCTTGTTACTGTCTGTAACGCTCCGTAAAATCTTGATTCATAAAATTCCGAAAGAGCCAGGAGAATAACGGTCAAAGACCATATTTTCCTGGCTCTTCTTTAGTATTCGATAGAATCCGAGTTGTCTCAGTGACTTGACTTTTTTTAAAAAAAAATCCGCTTTATTTCTTCTTAAAAACTGAATTATTCTTTTATTCATATTTCTTGCTATAGTTATATTTATATTGCCACATCTTGAAAGCCTACTTCATCTACTTTTTCATTTATTAGGCGTACCCCTAAACCATTTTCTTCATCCCATGAACAGTCAAATGATACTCCAATATCTCGTCCTTCACGAAGGAAATCATATGGAACAGTAATACCAACTAATGTTATATGTTCTATTAATTGATCAACTGTTTCAATTAATGGGTAGCCTACACTAAATACATCATCATAACCAAGTTCTTGCCTCTTTTGTTTATAATAGTCTAAAATTGGTTGTAAAATGCTATATTGGATTTGTTCCCAATTGTCCATTAATAAGTTATACGCCATATATTGCCCTTCATCAAAATCCCCATCTTCTGTACCGCCAACCAATAATGAGATCTTTGTATCCTTATCTAAAAACTTTACGGTTCTGTATCCTATCCATTTATACTGATAATCAAGTTCTCCAAAAACTTTATCGTTTATCATCATGTTAAAACTCCTGATTATATATTTGTAAATCCTCCAGGCATCAGTTATTTTGTATAAAAAAATCAATTTTCCCTTTTATTTCCAGAGAAATCTGGAGAACTGTCCCTGTAACCCTGACTGTGAACCTGCTCTATTTTCATGATTTCCACGTTTTGGCGGTGTGATTCGATTGTTGTTTGTGAGAAAAACGAGAAATCACGTTCGAGCTTGTTGATTATCTGTTCATCAGCGGTTTGGACAGCTTGTTTTAGTTTATCTATGTAAGCCAATGCCATATTGACTCTTCTTACCATTTCCGTCCCACTACTGGTATGTTCTCCGTGTCCGGGAACTAACAATTGGATTTGATGTTTTTCAATAATCGCTTCGGCTAGCCTAATTGTTTTTTCATATTCGATGGCACTTTGATAAATATAGGGAAGTTCAAAATCAGATAAATAATCTCCTGCCAAAAATAAGCCTATTGAATCAATGATGGTGAATATGCCATCCTCAGTATGTCCGGGGGCCCGATAGCAGGTTAGGGTAGTTGTTCCAATAGTAACGGTTTGGCTATCATTTTCAATAACGATATCGATTTCGGGGAATTTCACCTCGTAATCACGACTAATATAATAGGTAACATCAAAATCTTGAATTAAATCAAGCTCATTCTGCTTTTTCGGGTGATTTTTCAAGCCGAGACTTCCAATGGTCTTTGCCCCCGGAAAGGCATTATACCCAATAATATGGTCGTAATCGCCATGAGTGAATAACAAATAGCAGGCTTTATTTCGCCAGATAGACTGGACATGTGCTTGAATTTCCTGTATTTCATTTGGAAGATATGCAGGATCAACAATTAAGATCAAGTCGTCTAATTCAACTACAGTTGATGTAAGCCGAAACAAAACACTCTGGAATACGGTTACCCTATTATCTCTGTAAAGAATCATGTCTTTCTCCATTATCTTAAAGTATTTTGAAGAATAGCTTATCACTTTTTGGGATTTTTATGAGCGATAATCCACGGCACAGCTGACAGCAAATCAGGAAACACAACGTCCGCCCCTGGATTGTCCTTTTTCTTTCCGATAAAGACAGTTTTACATCCTGCCTTTTTTCCGGCAGCAATATCCGGGTCTCTGTCCCCTACCATGATACTATCCTGTAACGAAATCCGATGTTTTTCTGCTAAATCTCTTAACATTTGTGCTTCCGGTTTACGGCAACGACATCCCGCCTTCGGTTTATGAGGGCAATAAGCGACGTCATCAATGGTTGCTCCCGCTTTTGCTATATCCTGTTTCATTTTTTCGTGAATCTTCTGTAAAGCTGTTTCTTTCAAAAAACCCAGTCCCACGCCACCTTGATTGGTAACTACAAAAGTAGGTAAACCCGCTTCGTTTAATTGCCGAATTGCCTCGGCCACCCCATCTAAGAGAAAAAATTCTTGTGGTTTATTCACGTACTTCACCCGATGGCTAAGTACCTCATTTATTACTCCATCACGGTCCAAAAAAACACCCTTTTTCAAATACTAACCCCCTCGTTTCTAATTATTTCTTTTGTGAAAATCGTGGACCCCCACTGAGCTATATCTATTATTTTGCCATTAAACTTAATTAATTTACAAATCATTGCCATTGACTAAGTTGGAAAAAATCAACATTGAACTTTATCAGACCTAATCATTTTATATGCGGATTTTTTGGGTGTTTAATGGATATTTTACCTAGTACCTGTATAGGTACTAGCGTTAAATGGGTACTTTTGGTGATATTTTGCAATTTTATATCGCTTATTATTGGGAAATCCCCTCTTTTAGCTGGAGTTAATTGTCTATCTTGTATACCTCTAACAATAATACCTATTTTCTGGGGTTGAGCGAACCAAGATGGATGTAATATTGAGGAAAAAAAGTAAATATCTATGAAGGAAATTCATTATACCTACATGGGTATACAGACAAAATCCAAAAAAAGCAGATTTATTGGGGACAAATAATTGAAAAATGCTAGCAGATTAGGTATTCAATGAGGCTTATTGGAGACAATTAGATCAAAAAAGCTAGCATATCTGTCCCCAATAGACCGTATTGGGGACATAAAACCTTAAATTGCTAGCATATTGGGTATTCAATAACCATTCATAATGTCCGAAAAGGCATTTGGGATTTAGCTTAAAAAAGCGACTGGCAACTCCCAGGAGTAGCCTGTCGCTTTTTTATTTGAGGACATAAGAACCGTCCCCACGTACCCACAAAGTTAGAATTCCCCGAAGCAGCTTATATGGCATGCTACGTGATGATCAGTTTCTATGTTTGTTAATGACGGTGATGCTTTTTGGCATAATGCTGAACATTCCCTACAACGAGATTGAAATGCACAGCCGCAAGGGGAATCTAGTAGACTTGGTACCTCATCGACCGTTCCTCCCACTTGTGATGATATTCCCGGTAACGCCGCTTCAATTAAAGCTTTTGTATACGGATGTTTCGGATTTCGAAAAATTTCTTCACTGCTGGCGCTTTCAACAACTTTGCCACAATACATAACGACTACTTTATCAGCAATGTATCTTACTAAAGGCAAATCATGCGAAATAAACAGCATACTTAATTGCAGGCTTTCCTGTAGCTCTTTTAGTAGATTAATAATTTGCGCTTGAATCGACACATCTAATGAAGAAACCGGTTCATCGAGAATCACTAGCTTAGGATTGACGGCCAAAGCTCGAGCGATTGCTACTCTTTGCCGCTGCCCGCCGCTCATTTGATGTGGAAAAGCATGATACATCTCTGAAGGAATCCCGACTAATGCCAGCAATTCTATTACCTGAATTTTTGCTTCATTCATTTTCCAACCAGCAACCCGTAACGGTTCCAAAATCGATTCCCCAACACTCAATCTTGGGTTCAAACTGGAAAATGGACTTTGAAAGACAAATCCAACCTGTTGATGGAATAATTCGTGCTCCTTTTTACTAGATAATGTCTTTCCTGCAAATTTCACCGTACCTGAGGTTGGTTTATGAATCCCAACTGTCGTTTGCCATAATGTTGATTTCCCACAGCCACTTTCACCAACAATAGCGGTAATTTCCCCCTTTTCAACGGTAAAATCAACTCCGTCTACTGCCTTAAGCTGTTTTCGGGAAAAGAAACTGCCGACCTGAAAATACTTTTGTAAATTGCGAACCTCTAAGATTGGTTGTCGTTGTTCTTTTTCAGCACAATTCTTGGCAACGCCTTGACCTGCACCACGATTTTTGCCATTCAAAGCAGAAGGCTTCTTTTTTTCCTCGCTCGATAACCAACAACTTACTTTTCTACTTCCATGGCCTTCACAGCTTTCAAGACCCCCAGTGCCACCTTCATCTCTACATGTAAAGGATGGCTCTGTTTTTTTACATTCATCCTTTACAAAAACACAGCGTGGATGGAATGGACAGCCGGTTGGTAACTGTAAGGCATTAGGAGGCTGTCCTTGTAAAGAGAATAATCTTTGTTCCTTTGAATCCTCCATGCGCGGAAATGCTTGTAACAGCGCTTGTGTATAAGGATGCTCGGGGTGCTCTAAAATTTCATGCGCAGAGCCGTTTTCAATGACCTTCCCGGCATACATTACCATTACTTTATCAGCCAACGTTACCGTTTCTGCCAAGTCATGAGTAATCAGAAGGATTGACAAATTCATTTTCTCTTTTAAATCGGACAGCAGTGCTAATATTTGCTTTTTTATCGTACTATCTAGCGCTGTGGTCGGTTCGTCCGCAATCAAGAGCTGTGGTTTACTTGCTAGGGCAATCGCAATCATCACCCGTTGCCGGATTCCCCCGCTAAGCTGATGCGGATATTGCTTCAACCTCATCACCGGTTCGGTTACACCGACCTGTTTTAACAAGCTGATACATTCTTCCCGGACAGCCGCTTTTGTTAATCCCTTTTCTTTCCTTAAATAAATGACTTCCTCTAATTGGCGTCCAATCGGGATAACTGGATTTAATGCACTCATCGGATCTTGGAAAACCATCGACACCTGAGATCCTCGGATTTTGTCCCAATTTTTTTCAGGCATGCCATTTAATTGGTTTTCATTAAAAACAATCCTACCATTATCAATTCGGCCATTTTCTGGTAATAATCCGATGACTGCCAGTGCGGTTGCAGTTTTCCCTGAACCGGATTCACCAACAATCGCCAATGTCTCGCCTTGTTCTATTGTAAACTCTACTCCTCTGACAGCCGGCAACTGACCATTAGCCGTTTGATAGGAAATAGATAAATTTTCCACCTGTAACAATGGATTGCTCATAATCTCCACTCCATTTATAAAACTCGATTATCCTTTAAGATGACTTGGATCATATATATCCCGCAATTTTTCGCCTAAAATAGTGAAAGCCGACACTGCAATCATGATCGCTAAACCAGGGAAAAGAAGTAAATAGCCGTTATCCCGCATATATGGGCGCGCTTCACTGATCATCATTCCCCATTCTGCATGTGGTGCCTCAATACCAAGACCTAATAATGAAAAACCTGCCAAAGCTGTCATCGTCCAGCTAATATTTAAAGCAATAATGATGAGCAGCTGTGGTAGAACATTCGGTAATAGATGTTTCCACATAATCTTCCACCTTGACTGCCCATATAGCTCAGCCGCTAACACATACTCATTTTCCTTCAC
>CALCRD010000473.1 GCA_937894355.1 uncultured Bacillus sp. | reverse complement strand
GTTTTGTGTCCGAAGATGAGTAAACTTCGGACAAGGAAGAGCCCAAAAAGCAGTTCCGTGTCCGAAGATGAGTAAACTTCGGACAAGAGAGAGCCCAAAAAGCGGTTTTGTGTCCGAAGATGAGTAAACTTCGGACAAGGAAGAGCCCTGAAGGAGGTTTCGTGTCCGAAGATGAGTGAACTTCGGACAAGGAAGAGCCCGAAAGGCAGTTTCGTGTCCGAAGATGAAGAAAAACTCTAATTTGAAGGTAGAGCCCCAAGCTATGTACACCGACCTCCCCCCGACTCCCAAAACGTAGACTAGTTTAACAGGCTTAAAATAAAAATAATGAAATAGGTACGGGATGAATACATATAAATTAGGAGTTTACTGTTTAAGAGTAAAAAATCAGCTAAAAAGAAGAACTAGGCAATAGTCACAAACAATACGACCTTGCGTATACTGTCTTAGAATGTGAGGTGAAGGCTTTGGATCAACCAATGCGCATGAAAAATAACGGACAGATAAGTATTGTTCTAAACTCGCAAAAACGAAATGAGCATGTCAAGGCACCCCCTAAATCCCAAGTTGCTCCAAAGACTATTCCGCCAGAGCATACGGCCCTAAAGGAAATCGAGGAAGAGCTAGGTGCTCTTGTTGGAATGGAAGAAATGAAACGAATGATAAAAGAAATATATGCTTGGATATATGTAAATAAAAAGCGGGAAGAGATGGGACTGAAATCGGGAAAACAAGCCCTTCATATGATGTTCAAAGGGAATCCTGGAACGGGGAAAACCACCGTTGCTAGGGTCATTGGCAAATTATTTTTAAAAATGAATGTATTGTCAAAAGGCCATCTTATTGAAGCTGAACGAGCTGATCTTGTGGGAGAGTATATTGGTCACACGGCCCAAAAAACTCGCGATTTAATCAAAAAATCAATGGGTGGAATATTGTTTATAGATGAAGCATATTCGCTTGGACGCGGTGGAGAAAAGGATTTCGGTAAGGAAGCAATTGACACTCTTGTAAAGCATATGGAAGATAAACAACATGAATTTATTCTAATATTAGCAGGGTATTCTCGGGAAATGGAATATTTTTTAAGTCTTAATCCTGGGCTACACTCGCGCTTCCCCCTAGTAGTAGATTTTCCTGATTACAATATTGACCAGCTAATGGAAATTGCCGACCGGATGCTTAAAGAACGTGAATACATCTTAAGTCATGAAGCTGAAAAAAGGGTAAGAGCCCACTTAATTTGGGTTAAATCAGAAATAAGTCCCAACAGTTTTTCTAATGGTCGCTACATTCGCAATATCCTGGAAAAATCGATTCGTTCCCAATCCATGCGGATTCTTATGCAAAATAGTTATGAACGCCATGAGCTTCTAACGATTCGCAGCAATGATTTGGTATTTGAGGAGAATTAATAAAGTGAGCCGCTACTTTCCTCCTTTGAAAAAAAACAAACAAAAAGCTGACCAGCTCAAGATTGGTCAGCTTATTAATATGATTTTATTGTAAATCAACAGGCGCTAAATCCCCATCGTAGTTAGTTTCCAATGATAACGCAAATATTTAAGCTTCCACTTTCTTTTGGGCCGCCATACTCCGAATCGGTAGTTTCCAGTCATAAGTATAAGACAGAATCCGCAACCCAGTGATGACGAAAAATAAAATATAAAGCTCCATGCTCGATGTGGCAAAACCGAGGCCAATAACGACTCCAGCCAAAATAGCCCAAAGCCCGTAGATTTCTTCTTTTAGCACAAGCGGCTTCCTTTTGGCCAATAAGTCACGAATAATTCCGCCACCAGCACCTGTTAAAATCGCTGCAACAATGACCGCGCTTATCGGGTGATCCAGTTTTGTCGCATAAAGCGCCCCTTGAATCGCAAAGGCCGATAAGCCAAGAGCATCGAAAAAATTCCCCCAGCGGTGCCATTGTTTCAGTAATCGATGAGGAAATAGGAAAATGATGGTGATAGTCAACAAAGCAGCTACAAAATATATCCCTTGATCCCAAAGCGTGGAAACAGGTACACCAATCAACACATTACGAACGGCTCCGCCACCAAACGCCGTCACAATGCCAAGAATATAAACACCTAATATATCATACTCTTCTTCCATGGCCACAAAAGCGCCACTGGCAGCAAAGGCTATCGAGCCAATCATACTTAGAACTTCCCACGTCATACTTCCCCCAACTCCCGCACCTGATATCTATCTATAATAATGTCTAAAATGTGACAATACGTTTATGTAAATAATAAGAATTTTATCATGGATAACGGGATTTTCAACTGTTTTATAAAAAAAAGCACAGCAATTGAGAATATTTTTACTTTCCTATAGTGAGATTATGGAATTTATCAAGATTTTGTTATGATATGACCATACATACAGAAAGAGGGTTGTAAAATGGACCGACAAGCAGATTTAGAAAAAGTAATATTGGTCGGCTGTCAAACTCAAGAAATGGATGATCTTCATTTTCAATATTCGATGGAGGAGCTTACCTCGCTAACTGATACAGCAAAAGGTGAAGTATTAATCTCAATTAGTCAAAAACGGGAACGAACACACCCGGCAACTTATATTGGGAAAGGCAAACTTGAAGAACTGCAAGCCCTAGCAGAAGAATTGGAACCAGACATCGTTATTTTTAATGATGAATTATCCCCAAGCCAAATCAGAAATCTATCGCGTCATTTGACAGCGCGGGTAATAGACCGCACCCAGCTTATTCTTGATATATTTGCGACCCGAGCCCAATCTAAGGAAGGGAAATTACAAGTTGAATTAGCTCAACTTCAATATATGCTTCCACGTCTTGTTGGGCAGGGAACGGAATTATCAAGACTCGGTGCTGGAATTGGGACACGAGGACCAGGGGAAACAAAGCTAGAAAGTGACCGTCGCCACATTCGTAAACGGATAGATGATATTAAAGGTCAACTAAACGTCATTGTCGGGCATCGCGAACGCTACCGGGAAAGACGCAAAAAAAATAAAGCATTCCAAATTGCGATTGTCGGTTATACCAATGCTGGAAAGTCCACGCTATTTAATCGGTTGACAGAAGCGGAAACACTTGAAGAAAATCAATTATTTGCTACCCTTGATCCAACAACAAGGAAAATGATCTTACCGAGTGGATTTACCACACTTATTACCGATACAGTTGGTTTTCTGCAGGACTTACCGACGACCCTGATTGCGGCATTTAGATCAACATTAGAGGAAGTTAACGAAGCAGACCTGCTTCTGCATGTAGTGGATTGTGCGAATCCTGATTACTTTCAACATGAAACAACTGTTCAGGAATTATTAAAGGAACTTGAAAATCAACATTTACCGCAATTAACGGTTTACAATAAGAAAGATTTAATGCATCATGACTTTGTGCCTTCTGCAAGAACAGAAACAATTGTCATAAGTGCTTTCGAAAAAGAAGATCGCCAAAACCTTAAACGGAAAGTTGAGGAAATGGTTATCAAATTAATGGAGCCTTATCACGTTCAGATTCCTTCAACTGAAGGCAAGCTTCTGTCTCAATTGAAAAATGAAACGATGTTAAGAGAGCTTATTTTTGACGAAGAAAAGCAAATGTATAGTTGTAAAGGATTTTCATCCACTGACCATCAAATAGCCGGTCAGCTTAAAAAATATTCAAATTAGATAGGGGATTCATCATGTATCAGAGTTTAACCCACGGAGAAACTTTACAAGTGTTGGTGAAAGAAGTAGAAGCGCAAATCGCGCCAATTCACAAAAAAATAGATGAGCAAATTGAAAGAAATCAGTTTCGGGTATTACAAAGCTACCAAAACAATCGAGTCAGTGACTCGCATTTTTTTCCATCCACAGGTTATGGATACGATGATATCGGTCGAGATACGTTAGAAGTAATTTATGCCGAAGTATTCGGGGCAGAAGCAGGATTAGTTCGCCCGCAAATTATCTCAGGTACACATGCCATTTCCATTGCTTTATTTGGTATTTTGCGTCCAGGTGATGAACTTCTTTACATAACAGGCAAGCCCTATGACACTCTTGAGGAAATCGTCGGCATTCGCGGTAACGGAGTCGGTTCCTTAAAGGAATTTGGGATTTCCTATAATAGTGTAGCACTAACAGAAGCAGGTGCAGTTGATTATCAGGCTGTGGAAAAAGCGATTGGACCTCAAACAAAAATGATTGGGATTCAACGTTCCAAAGGATATGCAACAAGACCATCATTTACAGTTGCCGAAATCAAGGAAATGATTTCATTTGTAAAAGAAATAAAGCAAGACGTTGTTGTATTTATTGATAATTGCTATGGAGAATTTGTAGAAGATATCGAGCCCTGCCATGTCGGAGCAGATTTAATGGCTGGTTCACTTATTAAAAATCCTGGTGGCGGTATCGTCAAAACAGGAGGGTATATCGTTGGGAAAAAGCAATTTGTTGAGGCTTGTTCCTACCGAATGACCTCTCCTGGAATTGGAGCAGAGGCTGGGGCTTCATTATATAGCCTCCAAGAAATGTATCAGGGCTTCTTTTTAGCGCCCCATGTTGTGGGACAAGCATTAAAAGGAGCGGTATTTACTAGTGCTATGTTAGAAAAACTGGGAATGAATACCCACCCTAGATGGGATGCCACTAGAACCGATTTGATTCAATCTGTCCAATTTGATGATCGCGATAAAATGGTAGCTTTTTGTCAAGCGATTCAATATGCATCTCCAATAAATTCGCATGTCACACCTTACGCTAGTTACATGCCAGGCTATGAGGACGATGTGATTATGGCTGCAGGAACTTTTATTCAAGGCGCAAGTATCGAACTGACAGCGGACGGTCCAACGAGAGCCCCTTATGTCGCCTATGTACAAGGTGGTTTAACCTATGCCCATGTAAAAATTGCTGTGTGCACAGCTTTAAACCATTTAATGGAAAAGGGATTAATTCAGTTGTCGAAATAAAAAGAAAAACACCGATTTTTTTAAAAAAAATGCTGGAATTCTCCTTTTTTTCGTGTATTATCTATTTTGGGAATTTATTTTTATTATTGTCAGTATTAAATATTTAGTAGTTTTCAATCAAAAATCTTTAACAAAGCGAGTATTAAAATACCAATGTAATAAAACCTCACATTGCGTTGACACATTAGTTAACAACAAATATAATGTTAAACAGTAGGGTCAAGCCAAGGAGGAGAATATTTTGAGCGGGAACCAGATTCGTCGATCAATGCCGCTGTTTCCAATTGGGACGGTCATGCAACTCACCGATTTATCTGCCAGGCAGATTCGTAATTACGAAGAACATGAATTAATTGCTCCGGCCAGAACCGATGGGAATAGACGGATGTTTTCGCTGAATGATATTGATACACTTTTAGAAATTAAAGACTTAATGGACCAGGGAATAAATCTTGCTGGTATAAAGCAACTTTTTGTAAAAAATAAACAAGATGTTCCTGTGGAAATAAAGCAAGAGGCTGAAAAAGCTGGCCGAGATTTAAGTGATAATGAAATAAGGAAACTGCTTCGCACAGAATTATTAAATGCTGGGCGTTTCAATCGGTCCTCGCCTCGACTAGGTAATATTTCACGCTTTTTGCAATAATGAATTTGTTGGGTTTAATAAAAGGGAGGAAATACAGTAATGGCAAAGTATACAAGAGATGACATTTTTCATTTAGCTAAAGAGGAAAATGTTAAATTTATCCGTCTTCAATTTACCGATATTCTAGGAACAATTAAAAACGTTGAAATTCCAGTTAGCCAGCTTGAAAAAGCTTTGGATAATAAAATGATGTTTGATGGTTCTTCTATTGAAGGATTTGTTCGTATTGAAGAATCTGATATGTACTTATATCCAGATTTAGATACATGGGTAATATTCCCTTGGACAGCAGAAAAAGGGAAAGTTGCCCGCCTGATCTGTGATATCTACAATCCGGATGGATCGCCATTCGCTGGTGACCCACGCAATAACTTAAAACGTATTCTTGAACAAATGAAGGAATTAGGATTTACTGATATGAATGTAGGACCTGAACCAGAATTTTTCTTGTTCAAGCTTGATGAGCTAGGTGAGCCTACTTTAGAATTAAATGATAATGGTGGTTATTTTGACTTAGCTCCAATCGATTCCGGAGAAAACTGCCGTCGTGATATCGTTTTAGAGCTTGAAGAAATGGGCTTTGAAATCGAAGCATCGCACCATGAGGTTGCTCCTGGCCAACACGAAATCGATTTTAAATATGCAGATGCATTAACAGCTTGTGACCAAATCCAAACATTTAAGCTTGTTGTAAAAACAATTGCCCGGAAGCATGGTCTTCATGCAACATTCATGCCAAAACCAGTATTCGGTTTAGCTGGTTCAGGAATGCACTGTAACATATCCCTATTTAAAAATGGCGAAAATGTATTCTACGATACAAGCAAAAAATTAGAATTAAGTGATGTTGCTTATCAATTTATTGCTGGAATTGTGAAAAATGCATCAGCATTCACAGCTGTCACCAATCCAACAGTAAACTCATATAAACGTTTAGTACCTGGCTATGAAGCACCATGTTATGTTGCTTGGTCAGCACAAAACCGTTCACCACTAGTACGTATCCCTGCATCACGTGGTTTAAGTACTCGTGTTGAAGTAAGAAGCGTAGACCCAGCTGCTAATCCATACTTAGCAATGGCTGTATTATTACAAGCTGGATTAGACGGTGTTAGAAACAATTTAACGCCTCCTGCTGCAGTTGACCGCAATATTTATGCTATGACTACTAGCGAAAGAGCAGAAGCTGGTATTGACGATCTTCCAGCAACATTAAAACTTGCACTAGAAAATCTTAAAGCTAATGAAATGATGGTGTCTGCATTGGGAGATCATATTTTTGAACATTTCGTTGAAGCGAAAGAGATTGAATGGGACATGTTCAGAAGTCAGGTTCACCCATGGGAACGCGAACAATACTTAAAGATGTATTAAAAAATAATCCGGACAGAACAAGGTTTTTACCTTGTTCTGTTTTTTTTGCTGTGTACTTGATCCACCCCACAGATGGCCCAATTTTGCTGAAAACTCTATTGTTGCTCAACGTATTTCCTAATGCACCTATTGGGTTAGAAATACTTTTCCTTTCACCATAAGAAAACCATTTAGACAACCATTATCTAAAGGGAGAAAGTGCAAAACATTTTTCTCGAAAATTGTGACGTTATTTAATCCTTTCAATCAAAAACTTTCATAAAAAAAAGCCTTTGAAAAAATAGTCAAAGGCTTTTCTATCGTTCGCAAGTTTCAATTATTAATGGATATGACGATAAACTCCAATAACTTTGCCGAGAATGGATACAGTTTGCAAAATGATTGGTTCTAAAGTAGAATTCTCTGGTTGTAGGCGTATGTAATCTTTTTCTTTGAAAAATCTTTTTACTGTTGCTTCATCTTCTTCAGTCATCGCTACGACAATTTCTCCATTTTGGGCAGATGATTGTTGTTTGACAATAACATAATCGCCATCAAGAATCCCAGCTTCAATCATGCTATCTCCCATAACTTCAAGCATAAATACTTGCTCATCAGAAGAGGCAAGACGTTCTGGAAGCGGGAAATACTCCTCGATATTTTCGATTGCAGTAATCGGTATACCTGCAGTAACTTTTCCGATGACTGGAACATTGATAACCTTGCTTTTTGGTAGGTTATTATCATCCGTATCTAAAACCTCAATTGCCCGAGGTTTAGTCGGATCACGGCGAATTAGCCCTTTGGTTTCTAAACGTGCTAAATGACCGTGTACGGTTGAGCTTGATGCCAGTCCAACTGCTTCGCCAATTTCCCGAACGGAAGGCGGATAGCCTTTTTTTCGGACTTCACTTTTAATAAAATCTAAAATATGTTGTTGGCGCTTGGATATTTTTGTCATTATTTCCACCTCACATGGATTTTCTACTTAAAAACATTATAACACAGTTATTAGTTTTAGTACAAACGTAAGTTCGAATATCTAGTTGACACGAGCGAATGTTCGTTCTATAATCTCTATAAGAACATATATTCTTAAGTAGAGGTGCATTTAGTTGAAAAAATTATGGGAAAAGTATTCATATGTAATTATCCTCATTGCTATTACTTATATTTCAGTATTTATGCTTTTTAATAGATTTGAAAAACCAACAGATTTTGTCCAAGTTACAATTGAGGAAGGTCAGTCGCTTTGGGAGTTGGCTGATCGGTTTTCTGATCGTCATTCAATGACTTCCGCTCAATTCGTTCGTTGGGTTGAAGAAAAGAACGGAATATCAGGGGATCGGATTTTCCCAGGAGAACAGTTGCGAGTCCCAGTACTTAATGATGATGAAACCAGTCCAGAAATGATTGTTTTGGCAGGCCAGTAGGGAATCGGAGAGGAATAAAATGGAAAAGAAGAATGCGATTATCTATTGTCGAGTCAGTACCACAAAAGAAACACAAGAATCATCACTTGCGAGACAGGAAGAAGAGTTAATCCAACTTGCTAGGCAAAATGACTTTCATATTTATATGATAATAAAGGAACAAGCTAGTGGTTATGATCTTGAACGGGAGGGTATGTTAAAACTTCTTTCGCTTATTAAGGAGGAAAACATTGATGTCGTCCTTATCCAAGATGAAACAAGAATAGGAAGAGGAAATGCCAAGATTGTTTTGTTACATTGTATTTTTAAAGAAAATGTAAAATTGTATTCAATTGATCATCACGGAGAATTACAGATTTCTGAATCTGATTCAATGGTGTTAAAAATTGTTGGAATGGTAGAAGAATACCAACGAAAACTACATAATATTAAGATTAAAAGAGGGGTTAAACGTGCCATAAAAAATGGCTTTTCTCCGATTGACAATTTGAAAAATCAGGGAGTCAATAGTGGTCGAAAACAAAAGGAGCTTCCGATTGCAGAAATCGTTAAATTACGAAAAAATGAATTAACTTTTGCCGAAATTGCCGCCACATTAAGAGGGTTTGGCTTTGACGTATCTAAAGCGACCGTTCATCGCAGATACCAGGAATTTATCGAATCACAGCAAGACGAAGATTTACAAGTTGCTAAAAAGAGCGACATCTAGTATTATGTCAATAAATTGACAATGGATACTTAAAGGAGCTTAAAAGATGCAACTAAACGATCTTATCGCAAGGATAAATACACTGGCTAAAAAAGCAAAAGAATCCGGTTTGACGCAAGAAGAAGCGAAAGAACAATCAAAACTCAGGAGCGAATATTTAAAAACCTTTCGCTCACAAATGCTCAACACGATCCAAAATGTAAAAGTACTTGATCCAGAGGGAAACGATGTTACTCCTGAAAAAGTAAAAAACTTGAAAGCAAAAAATCGTTTACATTAAACTGAAAGAAAAGTTGGCAAGCATTCTTTTAAAGAGACTTGCCCCCTTTTTTTGTGGAGAATTAACTTTTTAAAATTCTAAGTTAGAGGTCTTCTCTATTTGGAAATCCATTCAAACCAATTCTTTCATCTTGGTTTCTTTGCCCAGAAATAAAACTGCAAGTGCTCCTATTACAATCGAAATTGTAAATATAGTAAAAATAACCGAAATGGCTGTTTTTTGAGCTATGAGGTTACCAACTAATAATGGACCGAAAATCCCGCCAATCCTCCCAAATGATGCAGCCATACCTGAACCTGTTCCTCTAATTTTCGTCGGATATTGTTCAGGGGTATAGGCATAAAGGGCACCCCATGCCCCTAAATTAAAGAACGATAAAAAGATGCCTGAGGTAATTAATAATGGAAGAGAATCGGCTAATCCGAAGAAATACGCACTAAGTGCAGTACCGCTTAAATAGGTTACCAAGACAAATTTTCTACCCAATCTTTCAATAAACCAAGCAGCAGTAAAATATCCAGGTAACTGAGCAAGGGTCATAATCAGAACATATTGGAAACTTTTTATCATACTAAAACCCTTCATCACCATCACGCTAGGTAACCACAAAAACATTCCATAATATGAAAACACAACACAAAACCATAAAATCCATAACATAATCGTGGCAACTGTATATGGCTTCGCCCAAATTGCAAAAATATTTTTCAAAATAGTATTCTTTTCCTTAGCTTTTTGAGCTGAAAATTTTGGAGAGTCTGGTAATCCAATCCGTAAATATATCGCATATAATCCAGGTATTGCACTAATCAATAGAGCGGTTTCCCAACCAAATCTTGGAATGATAAAAAAGGATATTAGAGCAGCAATTAACCAGCCTCCTGCCCAAAAGCTTTCAAGTAATACTACAACTTTGCCCCGTTTATCGGCTGAGACAATTTCTGAAACTAAGGTGGAGGCAACGGGCAACTCTCCGCCTAAGCCCATACCGATAAAAAAACGAAGAATCATGAAGATTGTCAGAGAGGTTGCAAATGCAGATACCCCACTTCCTACGGAAAAGAGAAGTAAGGTGATAATAAAAACCGATTTGCGACCAATTCGGTCTGCCATTAGACCAAATAATAATGCACCTACTGCCATTCCAATGGAATTAATCGAGCCGATCCAGCCCATTTGCTGTGTGGAAAGGTCCCAGTCCTTTTGCAGAGCAGCAATAATAAATGACAGCATACCCACGTCCATTGCATCAAATAACCAACCAATACCGGCAATTCCCAATAGTTTTCGTTCTGAAATCATTGACTGCCTCATCACTTCACAATCACTCCCATCAAGACTTCACAAAAAAATGATGATTATTAGCAACCTAAAATTAAGATATCCTTACCATTTTCCCCTAAAAAGTAAAATATCCTCAAAAGTTATTTGAACACATATTTTAAAAAACAGTCTACTAAAAATACGGATTTCTCAATTTTTTACATATTTACGATGAAAACTACTGGGTTTCTGACAATTTTCGTTTTTTTTCGAAAAAAAAGGGCACAATTTGTTGTGTATTAGAGGTATGAAATATAATATAAATAGAGGATAGCAAGTATTAAAATTTGGAAAGGATGTCACAAATGTTTGAAAAAATTGATTCACTTTCGATAAATTCAATTCGCACATTGTCAATAGATGCGATTGAGAAAGCAAACTCAGGTCACCCAGGAATGCCGATGGGGGCAGCTCCTATGGCATATACGCTATGGACACGTTTTATGAACCAAAATCCAAAGAACCCCAACTGGATAAATCGTGATCGGTTTGTACTTTCAGCTGGGCACGGTTCAGCTTTATTATATAGTCTACTTCACCTTTCTGGTTATGGCTTATCTTTAGAGGATTTAAAACAATTCCGTCAGTGGGGTAGTAAAACTCCAGGCCATCCAGAATTTGGTCACACTGCTGGTGTTGATGCAACAACTGGTCCACTTGGACAAGGGATCGCAATGGCAGTTGGAATGGCTTTAGCTGAACGCCATTTAGCAGCACAATATAACAAAGAAAAATATAGTTTAATTGACCATTATACATACGCTATTTGTGGAGATGGCGATTTAATGGAAGGTGTTTCTGCAGAAGCTGCTTCACTGGCGGCTCACCTTCAACTCGGCCGTTTAGTTGTCCTATATGATTCCAATGATATTTCATTAGACGGTGATTTGAATAAATCTTTCTCTGAAAGTGTTGAAGGACGTTTTAAAGCATACGGCTGGCAATATCTTCGTGTTGAAGATGGTAACGATCTTGAAGCAATTGCAAAGTCAATTGAAGCTGCAAAACTTGATGAAAATCATCCGACTCTTATCGAAGTGAAAACAGTCATTGGCTATGGTTCGCCTAATAAATCAGGGAAATCCGATGTACACGGTTCGCCACTTGGAGCCAATGAATTAAAACTTACAAAAGAAGCCTACCAATGGACTTTTGAAAATGATTTCCATGTTCCAACTGAGGTTTACGATCAATTCAAAAAACTAGTTGTAGAAAATGGTGCCAAGAAAGAACAAGAATGGAACGATATGTTCACCGCTTATAAAGCTGCTTATCCTGAATTAGCGCTACAGTTTGAACAAGGTATGAACAATGAATTACCTGAAGGCTGGTCTAAAGATGTTCCAGTTTACTCAGAAGGAAAAAGCTTAGCGAGCCGTGCTTCATCAGGTGAAGTTCTGAACGCTATTGCTAAAAATGTTCCGTTCTTTATTGGTGGATCTGCTGACCTTGCTGGGTCTAATAAGACATTAATTAAAGGAACGGGCGATTTTTCAGCAAATTCCTATGGAGAAAAAAATATCTGGTTTGGTGTTCGTGAATTTGCCATGGGTGCTGCCTTAAACGGAATGGCACTTCATGGTGGTTTGAAAGTGTTTGGCGGAACATTCTTTGTATTCTCAGACTATGTACGACCAGCCATTCGTCTATCAGCATTGATGGGGCTACCAGTAACGTTTGTATTTACTCATGACAGTATCGCTGTAGGTGAAGATGGTCCTACACATGAGCCGATTGAACAATTAGCTGCCTTACGGGCCATGCCAAAACTTTCAATCATCCGTCCAGCGGATGGAAATGAAACGGCTGCAGCATGGAAATTAGCAGTAGAATCTAAATCCGTTCCGACCGTTCTTGTATTAACAAGACAAGACCTTCCAACTTTAAAAGGAACTGATGTGAATGCGTATGAAGGAGTTTCTAAAGGTGCGTATGTAGTATCTCCAGCTGGAAAAGAAACGGCTGATGGACTTCTTTTAGCTGCTGG
Source organism: uncultured Bacillus sp. (assembly GCA_937894355.1). Lineage (GTDB taxonomy): Bacteria > Bacillota > Bacilli > Bacillales > Cytobacillaceae > Bacillus_BU. The sequence goes on along the minus strand of CALCRD010000473.1, from coordinate 8,618 downwards.
TTCTGAAGTTGGATTAGCGGTACAAGCTCAAGCAGAGCTTGCCAAAGAGGGAATCGATGTGGCAGTTGTTAGTATGCCATCATGGGATCGCTTTGAGGCTCAAACTAAAGAATACAAAGAGTCAGTTATTCCTAAGAATGTAAAAAAACGCTTAGGTATGGAAATGGGAGCATCACTAGGCTGGCATAAATATACAGGGGATGAAGGCGATGTGTTGGCGATTGATCAATTCGGCGCTTCAGCACCTGGAGATAAAGTTATGCAAGAATATGGATTTACAGTAGAAAATGTAGTGGCAAAATTTAAAGCCTTACTATAATTTAGGTTAATAACGTTGGAACGAATCTTAAGATTCGTTCCTTTTTTTTGTTTGAAACATTAGGCGGTCGAAATCCAGTCAAGGGTTAAAATCACAATCGTATTTTTATCGGCCAACTTCGTTCAATATTTCACAAAGTTGTAACCCGAATGCAGTCTTTTTTGTAATTATTGTAATATAATGAAAGTATAAATAAATACATTTATTTAGGAGGGAAGAAAATGGATGGAGTGTTATTGCTAAGTCGATTGCAGTTTGCCATCACAGTTTTTTACCACTTCCTGTTTGTTCCGATGACGATTGGACTCGTTATTTTGGTTGCCATTATGGAAACAAAATATGCGCGATCAAAGAACCCACTTTACCGGAATATGGCAGACTTTTGGGGAAAATTATTTTCGATAAACTTTGTACTTGGTATTATCACAGGAATCACCATGGAATTTCAGTTTGGTACCAACTGGTCTGAGTATTCAAAGTATATGGGTGACATCTTCGGCTCACCACTAGCGATAGAAGCATTACTGGCCTTTTTCTTAGAATCAACTTTTATGGGAATTTGGTTCTTCGGCAAGAAGAGATTTTCGCCAAAATTACGGGCAATTTCCATGTGGATGGTGGCATTAGGAACTAATATTTCCGCACTGTGGATTATTACTGCCAACGGGTTCATGCAGAATCCTGTCGGTTATGTATTACGTAATGGACGTGTTGAGCTAGATAGTTTTACCGCCCTTTTAACAAATCCATATGCATGGCAAATGTTCTTCCACACAGTTGTATCTTGTTATATAGTTGGCTCCTTCTTTGTTATGGCTGTCAGCGCTTACCATTTATTAAGAAAGAAAAATGTTGTATTCTTTAAAAAATCGTTTAAATATGGTTTAGTTATGGCTTTATTTGCTACAACGATTACGCCATTTTTAGGTCACCAATCTGGAGTTAATGCTACTGAATACCAACCAGCAAAAGGCGCTGCAATGGAGGCGGTTTGGGAGACAACTTCAGAACTGCCGTTTAATATCATTCAAATTCCTGATCCGGAAAATAAGACCAATTCTGTAGAGTGGCTAAGTATTCCAAAGCTTGGAAGCTTCTTTTATACGAATAGCTTTGATGGAGAAGTTATTGGCTTAAATGATATTCCTGCGGACGAACAGCCTAATGTTGCTTTAACCTTCTACAGCTTCCGAACTATGGTTGTATTGGGAATGTTGTTCATGTTTATTTCATGGTATGGATTATATTTATACAAAAAAGATCGCTTGGTCAATTCTAAAAAGTATTTGAAGCTTGTCCTTTATTCTGTGCTGTTACCATTTATTACAATCAATTTAGGCTGGATGGTAGCTGAAGTAGGACGTCAGCCTTGGGCTGTATATGGTTTGATGAAAACAGCGGATGGAGTATCACCGATTTCGGCTGGCCAAATTTGGTTTTCATTAATTAGTCTCATTGTGTTTTACACCATTCTATTAATTGCGGATGTTTACCTACTTGTGAAAAATGCTAAAAAAGGACCAGAAGGGGTAGTTGAAGAAGTGGGAGGTGCTGGTAGTCATGTCTCATGATTTCTTAGCGATAACTTGGTTTGGTCTTTGGGGATTAATCTGGACCGTTTATTTCGTACTTGATGGTTATACCTTGGGAACGGGGATGCTGATGCCGTTTGTTAGTAAAAGCCGCCAAGAGCGTAGTCAATTACAGGAGGCAATTGGACCATTCTGGAATGGTAATGAAGTTTGGCTAATTACTGCTGGTGGTGCCACCTTTGCAGCCTTTCCGGTAACCTATGCCAATATGTTCTCGTATCTTTATGAAGCGCTTTTCTTAATTCTGTTCGCCATATTTTTCCGAGCTTGTGGACTGGAGTTTATGCACAAGGTGGAATCGGAGAAATGGCAAGCCACATGGAAATGGGCATTTACGATTGCGAGCTTTTTGATTGCCTTATTGTTCGGAGTTGCGTTTGCCAATCTTTACAGAGGCTTACTGATTGGTGAGCATGGGTATGAGGGGAATTTATTAAGTCTGCTTAACCCATATGGATTACTTGGTGGAATCTTGTTCGTAGCGTTATTTTTACTATCAGGTTCACTATGGATTCAATTAAAAACAACCGGAGAAACAGCTATTCGTTCTAAAAATCTTTCGAAAATCTTAGCGATGGTAGCGGCAGCCGTCTTGGCCATCTTCTTTGTCGCAACAATGAATTGGACACCGCTTGCAGAAAACTTTAATGATCTGCCGGTCTTATGGGTGATTCCAGTTCTATCATTATTGACTATCATTTTAACGATCGTGTTTGTAACTAAGGATAAAATTGGCTTAGCATTTACCACTCTTTGTTTATCAATTGTTACACTAATGGCAACTGGATTTGTCGGAATGTTTCCGAACATGCTCCCTTCAAGGATTAGCAATGAGTTTAGCGTCACCTTATATAATGCATCAGGAAGCACATTAAACCTTAAAATTATGTTTATAGTGGCCTGTATCTTTGTGCCAATTGTTCTTGCATATCAAATTTGGAGTTACGTTCTATTTAAAGATAAGATTTCCAAAGAGGATGCAAAGGGATATTAGTTAGGGAGAGGAAATGAAGGGGTAATTATAATAAAAATGCTTCCGACGCTATAAGCGTTTGGAGGCATTTTTTTGTCCCTGTTGGTTTTTTTCTCTAAAAAGGACACAAGAACCGTCCCTGTGAGGACCAAAATCTGTACATGATTTGACTAAAAAAAGCCATACTATCGAATAGGAATCATTGTAATTTATCAAGGGGGGGATTAGAACTATGGGGAAATTCTTTGATGAACCTATTTTGAAAAAAATGAAAAAGAATGTTCACAAACCCAAACGTGCCGACAAAGCCAATGACTCCCTGCCATTTTCAAAGAATCTTAGTAAAAATGAAGAAACTCTAAAAATAAAGTTTGGAAAAAGCAATGATATTATTTTCCATCACTTTCTAATTCATGTAGATAATGGTCATAATGTGAGAGCAATGATTGTTGGCGTAGATGGTTTATTTAATGAAGATGCCATACGTAACAATGTGTTAAAGCCATTAACTGAAGAGCCATTCGCTCCCCTTAAGAGTGGTTTGGATCCTATAGAAGAAAAACTTTCGGTCTACAATGTTAAAAATGAAATGAATCTAATCAAAGCGGTCTTTAATATTCTGAAGGGGCAAACATTAATATTAGTCGATGGTTATAGTGTTGGTTTGTTATTAAACGATCCAGGATTTGAAGTTCGTGCTATTAGCGAACCGCAAAGTGAACGTGTTGTGCGAGGAGCACGGGACGGCTTTGTGGAAACCATGGCGACAAATCTAGCGTTACTACGACGCAGAATTGCCCATCCATCCTTACAATTTGAATCAATTGAACTAGGTGAATATAGTCAAACGGAAGTGGTAATAAGTTATCTTGATGATATAGCTGATACCAACTTAGTAGAGAAGGTGCGCCAAAAGTTAAAACAAATAAAAGTCGATGGGATTAAAAATTCTGGTGAAGTCGAACAAATGATTGAAACACATCCGTTTTCGATATTTCCGACAATCGGGAGTACTGAGCGTCCAGATAAAGCGGCTGCCTTATTATTGGAAGGAAGAATATTAATCCTAATCAATGGGGATCCATTTGTCCTATATGTGCCCTCACTATTTCTAGAAAATTTAAAAAGCATTGAGGACTACTCGTCCCGTCCTTACTATAGTTCATTCATCAGGCTATTGCGGATTTTTGCCTTCCTTTTCAGTATTTCTTTACCAGCAGTATATATTTCTGTCGTTAATTTTCTAAAATCAATGATTCCCTCGGATATGATTATTCCACTTATCCAAGCCAGGGAAACGGTTCCATTTCCCCTCGTTTTAGAAATATTTTTGATGGTCATTATGTTCGAAATTGTCCGAGAAGCTGGTGTAAGATTGCCGGCAGCTATCGGCCCCGCATTAAGTATTGTTGGCGCCTTGATACTAGGACAAGTTTCAGTTTCCGCGGGTCTAGTGGGTGCTCCGACAATTGTTATTGTTTCATTGTCTTACATTTCTGCATTTGTAATTACTCCGCTTGCAGATGTTACAGCATTAGTTCGAATGGGTTTAATCATTGCCTCAAGTATATTTGGCTCATTCGGATTAATTATCGCCATGCTCGGGTTATTAATGCATATGGTTTCATTAACCTCGATGGGCGTACCTTATATGGCTCCATTTGCCCCGTTTTATTTTAAAGACTGGAACGATGCTTTTTTACGTTTACCCATTAGGTGGGCGAAGAATCGACCTGAAAGTGTACCTAACCAACGGCCAACTAGAATTAAATCATTACCAAAGGCTGGTGATGAATGATGCGAAAAGTTCTTGTTTTGTTGCCTTGGATTTTATTTTTGACGGGCTGTTGGAGTAGCCAAGAATTGGATAAATCGGCTCTTGTCTTTGGTGTTGGGTTAGATAAACCGGATGGTAAACTACTATTGAATTTTGAAATTATCAAGCCGACTGGACCAAGTACACAAGGTGGCGGGGGCGGTGAAACCCCCGGTGGGGATATCAAACATATCATTTTAGAAAAAGATGGTGAATCCATCATCCAAACAATACGTCAATCAATTCGGTATGCGAAGCGTCGTCTTTATTTTGATCATGCCCGGGTCTGGGTGATTAGTGAAAAATTGGCAAGGGATCCATTTGTTGACTTTCTTGATTTAGCTCGTCGGGATCAAATGTTTCGGTTAAATAGTTATCTTTTCATTACGCAAAATACGCCACATAAAATTCTGTCGACACCAACATTATATGAAAGCTTGCCTTCAATCGAACTGGTTTCAGCTTTAGATCAAACCCAATATATTGCTGAATATACTTCAGTGAAAATGTATGAATTTTTTAGATTAATTGAAGGAGCGGTTCACAATGCCTATTTGCCAATCATTAAACTCAAAAAGATAGAAAAGCAAATGATTACTTCCCTTGAAGGAACAGCGGTGATTAATAAAAACAAAATGGTTGGAATATTAGACGTACGAGAAACACATGGGCTATCACATTTGTTAAATAAAGTAAAGAGTTGCTATATTACCGTGTTTATGGACAAAAAAAATCATAAGGATCGAGTCACAATTGAGGTTATTAAGGCAAATACGAAATTAAAGCCGATATTAAAAGGAAGAAAGTTAACGGGAAAAATAGATATAACTCTCGAAGGAACAATTGCTGAAAATTTTACTTTAGAAAGTACAGATCAAAAATGGCTCAACAAATTAGAACAGCATTTAATTGAACAAACTAAAAAAGATATTCGTGGGACGTTAAATAAATTACAAAAAGAGTTAAAAACAGATATTACCGGAATTGGGCTGGAAACCTACCGAAAATACCCGAAACAATGGCAGGAAATTGCAGAAGACTGGGATGAAGTTTTTGCCAACGGTGACTTAACCATTGATGTGCATTGGGAGGTTCATCACCCCGGTCTTATTAACAAAAGTATTGAGTATCATCATAAGCCTAGAAACAACCCGTTTAAGGAAATTCCTATTTGGTTTAAATAAGAAGGAGAAACGGATATGCTGACAAAATGGGAGACTCTATTTTTACTAGTAATGACTCTTGCAATCATGGGACACGTCGGTATCCTTCCGTTGCTGCTCGATGTTGCCGGACGGGATTCTTGGATTTCTATCCTACTCTCGATTCCGCTAGCATTCATGTTTGGATATGCTATTTTCCGGTTGCGACTCAAATACCCCAATCAAGAATTCTCTAGTATTATTCATACGATACTAGGGAAACCAGTGGGTTCGATTATCAATTTTTTGCTGATATCGTATTTTCTGTTATTAACAATCTTTTCTTTAGCACTATACTCGGATTTTGTATTCATTAGTTTTTTACCTGAGACCCCCCAAATAGCTATTATCTTTTGGTTTATGATTTTTTTCATTTTTGCAACGCTAAAAGGGATTAAAAGAATTGCTTTACTTGCTGGCATTTTAACCTTCTTTTCGGAAATCTCTGGACATACGGTTACCACTTTGGATACCCCAATGAAAGATTGGCGTCTTCTTCAGCCATTTTTAGAGTTTGGTTGGGGTCCGGTTTTATGGGGAACGCTAATAATTACTAGTGTTTGGGTGGAACTGTTGCTACTCTTTTGTGTTCCGCTCGAGAATATTAGAGAGAAGCGGATGTTTTTATTATGGGGAATTGGAATTATTTTAAATGTAATCATGATGTTATCAACAACCACTGGTTGCATTACGATTTTTGGATTAGGGCAGTCCCAAGATTTCATTTATCCAGCATTGGAGTCTGTCAGAATTATTAGTCTAGGGTTTATCGATCGTTTTGATGTATATGGTTTACTGTTAATGTCGGAAGGGACATATATTCGTTGTAGTTTGTTTTTCAGAATCGCCTATGATTCAACCGTATCAACAGTATCTTCTAAATGGGTAAAACGAGGCTGGTTTACCGGTTTTGTTTTATTGGTGTTTTTTGGAACCTACTATCTTTCTCGTGAATATTTAAGACTTGATCGAGCTACAGATTTCTATACCTACACAGTTATTTTGATACCTATTCCATTTTTATTGTTAGGTGTTTCTTATCTTAGGGGAAAGAAAAAAACTAGTAAAGGATAAAACACAACAATTGGAATGTTAGTATTCTAGATGATAGAGGAAATACCTAACTAGAGTATTTTTATGAATCCATATTGGAAAAAAAGAAAGCCGATTGGCCCTTATTGGGACGTTCGGCTTTTTACCTTTTTTTATCGCACTCCTGCTGATCTGACCACGGTTCAAATGAAAACGGAATTCCAATCATCTTAGCAGTCAATTCATCATAAGACACTAAGTCCTTTCGGGATAACTCGCTTAACGAGCGTTTCCCCATCGCTCTTAATGCCGTTTTCATTTCTTCTGTACAAGAATTTAAGTAGTTCTCTGCGGATTTTACACCGAATTCAATCTTAAATTGATCTTTAAGTTTTCCTTCATTCCAAACGATTTGGGTAGCAGGTTCAAATGGGAGGGCCTTTAAGGCTTGGATATGTGAGACAGCAAATAAAATCGTGGAGCCCAAATAAACCGCATCCGCTCCCAGTGCCAGAACCTTTAAAAAGTGTCCAGGTTCTAACAGCCCACCAGAGACAATTAAACTAATTTTCTTTTTCAGACCCCGCTTTTCTAGATGATTTACTGCTCGAACAACCGCATGTAAGGTTGGTATACCAACGTCATCGGATAAAATTGGCGGAGCGCCATGTGTACTGGCTTGTCCTCCGTCAAGGGCAATAAAATCAACGCCCATTTCTATTAAATGGTCAATATCCTCTTCGATTTTACCACCGGCCCCAATTTTTATACCAATAGGAACCCCACCTGAAACAGTTCGAAGCTCCTCTACTAGTTTTCTAATATCGGTAAGGGTTTGACTTTCGAAAAAATTTTCAAAAACAACGGCGTCTTCATTTTCTTTTAGTTCCATCACTTCCCGAGCCCGACCAGTTAAGTCCTTAGGAGCAATTTTGCCACCCATTCCTGCTAATGCACCTTGACCTAGTTTAATTTCGATCATGTCAGCACGCTGAACTAGACTTTCTTCTTTTGCCCAATCAGTTTTGGAAAACTGTAAGATGAACTTTCCGGCTTTTTCTAATACTTCTGGTAAAATTGCGCCTTCACCAGAATTAATCGCCGTTCCTACATTGTTAGCAGCTTCCGTCAAAGCAACTGCCACTTGCTCACTAAGAGAAACACCATAAGCCATCCCACTAATTAATAAGGGGATTTTTAATTTTAGCGGCTTTTTGGCATTTGGCCCAATCGTAATTTGTACATTTACGTCTTCCTCACCATCAATCGGAAAGGGTGAGGTTTGGACTGGGATAAAGGTAATCGGATCCAAATGTGGCCAGTTTCTGGGTGAACCCAGTGGACGCAAAATAACTTGCCCAGTTTGAGCCCGTAAGCCGTTTTCCATACTGTTTTGAAATCCCATATACCTCATGCCCGACATCATTTCTAATAGGTTTTCTTGATAAGGATCGCTCACCAAAATCTTGGTAAATTTCATTGCCATGTGTTTCATTAGCCAACGTGAACCTACCATCATGAATAAAAAGGAGGCAAACATAATGACCAACATTCCAAAAATTAGATAATGGTAAATGTTCAATATATCACTTCTCTCAAACGAGATATATTCGCTTACGGAAATTAACTATAAGGATATTATTTCTCCGGATTAGAAAATTATGTTAGGAGAAATTAGTTTTAG
>CALCRD010000472.1 GCA_937894355.1 uncultured Bacillus sp. | reverse complement strand
CGAAGGAAGGAACGACCGGAGGAGGCTCACGGGTGAGCCCGCGAACCGCTAGTGCCTGGAACGGAAATCAACAGACTAGTTTACTGATCCTTCTCTTAAACTTATGTCGAATATTTTCTGGGAAATATTTGGGCGGAACAGGAGCTAATCGAGAATGTGTCGGTTAGCTCTTTTTTTTGTGATTTTTTTCGGCAATATCTGATAATAAATTGTTTGTCTTGGTAAATTTTGATAAGATTAAACTTGTATTTCCCCTTTTATAAATCTGCAATGAAAGTAAGGTGATTAAATGCAACACCTCATTTTAGCCTCATCATCTCCACGCCGAAAAGAACTTCTTGAAACTCTTCAACTAACATTTGATATTTCCGCAAGTGAAGCCGATGAAAGCTATTCTCTTGGTACTGCACCTGAACAAATTGTCATCGATTTGGCAACGCGAAAAGCAAAGGATGTTGCCAAAAGGCATCAGAATTCTTTTGTGATTGGGTCAGATACCATTGTTTTTGCAAATGGCAGTGTGTTAGGAAAACCGAAAAATGAAGATGAAGCCATTGAAATGTTATCGACGCTTTCGGGTAATACCCATGCCGTTTTTACTGGTGTAGCTATTGTTCGTGGAGAGCAAACTGTAAGTTTTTTTGAAAAAACAGCTGTTACGTTTTGGGATTTATCAGAATCAGAAATCAAAGCATATGTCAAAAGCGGGGAGCCGTTTGATAAAGCAGGAGCTTACGGTATACAAGGACTTGGAAGCATGCTGGTGAAGCATATTTCTGGAGATTATTTTAATGTAGTAGGACTCCCTGTTTCGCGGACAGTCCGAGAATTACGTAGTGCTGGCTATCAATTGCCCTATTAATATTCAGGACTTGTCTATCCCTCAACAAGAATAATGCTCCCCGTTTCATTTTAGGTAAGTTAACGCTTTTCTAATGAAAGGGAGGATTCTTTTGAAACCTGAATCATTAATGATTCGGGATTTTCCACAGGATGAACGACCGCGGGAACGCTTTGTTTCTAGTGGTCCGGAAAGTCTTTCGAATCATGAACTTATTGCGCTTATGCTTCGTACTGGAACAAAGGATGAGTCGGTACTGCAATTATCAAATCGTCTTTTGACCCATTTTGAAGGCTTACGATTATTGAAGGATGCCTCATTAGAAGAAATCACCCAAATAAAAGGAATCGGCACTGCTAAGGCGATTCAAGTTTTAGCTGCCGTTGAAATTGGTCGGCGGATAGCCAATTTGGCTCATGAGGACCGCTATGTGATTCGGTCACCAGAAGATGGAGCCAAGCTGATGATGAACGATATGAGATTCTTGACCCAAGAGCATTTTGTTTGTCTCTACCTTAATACCAAAAATCAAGTATTACACAAGCAAACCATTTTTATCGGGAGCTTAAACGCTTCCATAGTACATCCACGCGAGGTCTACAAAGAAGCTTTCCGCCGTTCCGCAGCCTCGATCATATGTCTCCATAATCATCCCTCTGGAGATCCGGCACCAAGCCGTGAAGATATTGAGGTCACGAAAAGGTTGGCAGAATGTGGTAAAATAATTGGCATAGATTTACTAGATCACCTAATTATTGGTGAAAATAAATATGTTAGTTTAAAGGAAAAAGGTTATTTGTGATACTATGATTTTATAAGACGTTACGATATAATATTGTTTATGATTTTTTCGTACTAGAGTATGGGTTTGGGACGTTTTAGTTAAAGTCATAGAAGCAAATTTCTTAAGATTAATCATCTTAATCTGTACATTGCTTTTTATGAGAAAAAGGGGAGATACAACCATGTTTGGAATTGGAACAAAGGATTTAGGAATCGATTTAGGAACCGCGAACACACTTGTTTACGTTAAAGGGAAAGGCATCGTTCTAAGGGAGCCATCGGTTGTTGCTTTTCAAACAGACTCTAAACAAATTGTTGCGGTAGGGAACGACGCGAAAAATATGATTGGTCGTACGCCAGGAAACGTGGTTGCGCTCCGTCCGATGAAAGATGGCGTTATAGCAGATTACGAAACAACGGCAACGATGATGAAATATTATATTCGCCAAGCGACTAAAAATAAAAGTTTCTTTGCAGGTAAACCCTATGTAATGGTTTGTGTGCCATCGGGAATTACAGCAGTTGAAGAGCGGGCAGTTATTGATGCGACACGCCAAGCTGGAGCAAGAGATGCCTATACAATTGAAGAACCATTTGCAGCTGCCATTGGTGCAAACTTGCCAGTCTGGGAGCCAACAGGAAGTATGGTTGTTGATATTGGTGGCGGAACAACAGAAGTTGCCATCATTTCTTTAGGTGGAATCGTAACAAGTGAATCTGTTCGAGTTGCCGGTGATGAAATGGATGACGCTATTACCCATTATATTCGTAAGCATTATAACCTTATGATCGGTGAACGAAGCGCTGAAATTGTTAAAATGGAAGTAGGGGCGGCTGGTGACGCTGAAGGAATCGAGAACATGGAAATTCGTGGACGCGATTTATTGACAGGTTTACCGAAGACCATTGAAATTACCGCTACTGAAATTTGTAAGGCACTACATGACACCGTGTATGCAATTGTTGATGCTGTTAAAGTAACATTGGAAAAAACACCGCCGGAATTAGCTGCCGACATTATGGATCGCGGCATTGTGTTAACGGGTGGTGGAGCATTACTCCGCAATTTGGACAAGGTCATCAGTGAAGAAACACAAATGCCTGTTTTGATTGCTGAAAATCCGCTTGATTGCGTGGCTATTGGAACTGGTAAGGCCCTTGACCACATTCATTTATTTAGAAACAAAGCGAGAGAATCTCGTTAAAAAATAATAGCTGATAATCGTCTTCTTGAGACCATAGTATAAAGCTTAGTTTTTAGAAATGGACTCAAGGAGGTTATTTTCGGCAAAGATACTATAAAAGAGGTGTAAGTCATGCCACAGTTTTTTCTAAATAAACGATTAATTATTTTGCTAGTAAGCATGATTATTCTCGTGGCATTGATTGGTTTTTCTTTGAAAGAGAGAGAGCAACTCACTTGGCCAGAGCAATTTCTGAAGGACACTACCGGTTGGGTCCAATCGCTAATTTCTAAACCTGCTCAATATGTGGCTGGTTTTTTTGAGGACCTTGAGGACTTGCAGAATACATACAAAGAAAACCAAGAATTAAAGAAACGTGTTGATGAAATTGCTCAATTAGAGGCTGAAGTTCAGTTGCTTAAGGATGACAATAAAAAGCTAAATGAAATATTGGACAAGCCCGAAACGCTACGAGACTACGAACCTATTCAAGCAACAGTAATCGCTAGGAACCCAGATCGTTGGGATGAACAAGTGATTATTAATAAAGGCAAAACAGACAATATTGAAAAAAATATGGCTGTTATGACCGCAAAAGGGTTAATCGGAAAAGTCAAAACGGTTAACCAGTTTACTTCAACCGTTCAATTATTAAGTGCTGACAATAAAATAAACCGGATTTCCTCTGTAATATTAGGTGGAGAAACAAAATATTTCGGACTTATTGAAGGTTATGATCGGAAGAAAGAATTACTAATTTTAAAGGGAATACCTGTTGATGCAAAAATTGAAAAGGATCAACAAGTTGTAACCTCAGGAATTGGTGGAGTTTTCCGTGAAGGTATGGAAATCGGCAAGATTGTTGAAGTGGAACCTGATGAACAAGGTTTAACTCAAAAAGCTTATGTGAAGCCTGGGGCAAACTTTTATGATTTAAAACATGTAATGATCATTAAGCGATTAATGGTTCAACCAGAAAAAAAGGACATGGCCGATGACAAGGGGGAAGAACTGTGAGGAGAATCCTTCTTCCAGCCTTATTCACAGTCATTTTCATTTTGGAAAGTACCTTGGTAGAGTTTATGCCAACCAAATTTTTTAATAGTGAACGTATTTTGGTGCCTCATTTGTTACTAATCGCCATTTTGTTACTCACCATTTATTTTAAAAGTTCTATGGGAATTCTTTATGGATTTATCTTTGGATTACTATTTGATGTCGTGTATACCGAAATTATTGGGATTTATTTAACTTTATTTCCGTTGATTGCCTTAGCTATTTCAAAAATTATTAGATCATTACAAACAAATTTTCTCATAGTGACCCTCGTTTCGTTGCTCGGGGTTACCTTATTGGAGCTAGGCGCGTTAGGCTTTAATTTTATGATCCATAAGACTGACATGGCCTTCTCCGTTTTTGTCAGTTTTCGCCTGTTACCAACGCTACTATATAATTTAGTTCTCACAATCATCGTTATCTATCCTTTATCTAAGCTTTTTGAAAAAATTGCCCTGCAAATGAGAAATGAGTAGGGTGAAGTTAATTTTTGTCGAGAAAAATAGATTGTTATACAATTTTTAAAAAGGATTTATTAAGGTTACTGTCGAATTATTTCTACCATTGAGGTGAAAATTCTACCATGAAAAAAATGCAAAATGTAACCATTAAGGGAACCAAAGACGGAATAACTTTGCATCTCGATGATTCCTGTTCCTATGAAGAGTTGAAGCAAGAACTTGATAAAACATTGTCCGCAAATACGCGTACACATGATGACAGACCAGTTACAACCGTAAAGGTTCAGCTTGGAAATCGTTATTTAACTGATGAACAACATGAAGAAATTAAAGAGCTAATTAGGAAAAAAAAGAATTTGGTTGTCGATGATATTGCGATGAATGTCATTACTAAAAAAGAAGCTCAAGCGATGAAGGAAGAAGCGGAGATTGTTTCTGTACTTCAAATTGTTCGCTCGGGGCAAGTGCTTAAAGTCCCTGGAGATTTGCTGTTGATTGGTGATGTGAATCCCGGTGGTGCGATTATGGCAGGTGGTAATATTTTTGTAATGGGTGCATTAAAGGGGATGGCCCATGCAGGATGTTACGGTAATGACCAGGCTGTTATTAGTGCTTCAATCATGAAGCCGCAACAGCTGCGCATCAGTGAGTTTTTAAGCAGAGGACCTGACCAATATGACGCAAATGAATCAAACATTTTAGAATGCGCTTATATTGATGATAATCGACAAATTGTCGTTGATAGAATACAAGTTTTAACGCATCTTAGACCAAATTTAACTAGATTGGAAGGGGGACGCTAATATGGGTGAAGCAATTGTGATCACTTCTGGAAAAGGTGGCGTTGGGAAAACCACCACATCCGCTAATATAGGAACTGCCTTAGCATTACAAGGAAAGCGTGTTTGTTTAGTTGACACCGATATCGGTCTACGAAACTTAGATGTTGTGATGGGTCTGGAAAATCGAATTATTTATCATTTAGTTGATGTGATTGAAGGGAAATGCAAGGTTCACCAAGCACTAATCAAGGATAAGCGCTTTGATGATCTTCTGTATTTATTACCAGCAGCACAGACTTTAGATAAAACATCGATTGAACCAGAGCAGATGAAGAAATTAATTAGTGAATTAAAGCAGGACTATGATTATGTTATTATCGATTGCCCGGCAGGTATTGAGCATGGTTATAAAAATGCTGTTGCCGGAGCGGATAAGGCAATTGTTATTACTACACCAGAAGCGTCTGCAGTCAGAGATGCTGACCGAATCATCGGTCTGTTAGAAAAAGAAGAAAATATTGAACCAGCAAAATTGATCATTAATCGAATTCGTAACAAATTAGTTCAATCAGGAGGCATGATGGACGTCGATGACGTCACTAGTCATTTGTCGATTGAGCTACTTGGAATCGTTGCCGATGATGATGCTGTGATTCGAGCATCGAATCATGGCGAACCGATTGCCTTAAATCCAGATAGTAAAGCATCTATTGCTTATCGCAATATTGCCAGAAGGATTTTAGGGGAGTCAATCCCACTTCAATCCCTTGAAGCAGATGAAAAAGGGGTATTCACCAAAATTAAGCGTTTCTTTGGCGCAAAATAACTACAGCCAGCCTGTTTTCGATTAACTCGAGAACAGGCTTTTTTTTGCGTTTTTAAACATATAGTCTTTAAAGGTTGTGAATTGCTTTTTTGTGGTTTGTGGTTTGACTCATCGCGTATGGGTTAACTTTTATTTGGGTATTTAGTGGTTATTTTACCTAATGCCCGTATAGGCATATGTGTAAAATGGAGATTTATCGGGAATGTTTGGATTTATAGATTGGATATTATTGGGGAAATTTCTATTTTAGATGGGGTTAATTGGCAAACTTGTGTTATCTCAACAATATTACCAACTTTGTGGGAGTACACAAGACAAGGGAAAAGTAATATTAAGGAAGTAATGTGAAAATTAGTGGTATAAGTTAGAGGTACCCCTGTTGGTATGTGCTGAAATCTGATGTTAAGTTGATTTCTATGGTACATAAAAATGAAAAAAGCTAGCAAAAGGGGTATCCTAGCGGGCTTATAGGATCCTATTTTTAATAAAAAGCTAGCAAAAGCAGTACCATAGAAGCCTGATAGGGACCAAAAAATCCAAAAAAGCTAGCAAAAGGGGTATGCTAGGGATTGAAACCAGAGGAGATCTGCTATGGATACAAGATATCGCCGATTTCTTGGAAAAGGCTCATATCTTCGTCGATAAGCTAGGTTTATTGCTAAATAAAAAAAGCAGCCACAAAGGAAAATGATTCCTTTGATGTGAGTGAATTAATAAAAACGCTTCTTTTTATATGTAGGGCTCGTCTTATGCTTGTCGCCCCT
>CALCRD010000471.1 GCA_937894355.1 uncultured Bacillus sp. | reverse complement strand
TTGGATTTGTTGGAGTACATAAAAAGGAAGATAAGATAAAGTGGCAAAAAAATCGAGAAGATTAACCAAAAGAGAATTAAAAGAGCAAAGGAGAATCCTGCAGCAAGCCGAGGAACAGAGGAGGAAAGAATCTACTCCCTCAATGCTTGTTCGAACCTATCACTTCATAGCGGTTTCCAAAGTTGGCTTCAGTTTAACTTTTGGATTGATGACGTTCATGTTCCCAGCAGATAAATGGGGGTTTGGTATGAGGATGAATATTTATGGCGTTTTTTGGATAATTGCATCGCTTGGCACTTGGGGAGTATGGGCATTTAGTACCGACAAATGGTACAAAAAGCGGTATGAATCCTTTTTAAAAAAACGAAGATAGCAAAAGCAAGATTTAATAAAGTGAGGGAGGTTCTTTGCCGCGAAAAGAAGCAAGAGAACCGTCACCTTGGTTTAAATTGAAAAGGCTGTCGAATTTTTCGACAGCCTTTTCGGGGTGGGGTATTTATTTTACCAAAGAGAAAGAGTGCTCTTTCACACCTTCAATGGAGTTAACGACGTTTTTGTATCCAATTTCTTCTAATTTCATTGCAACTTCAGCACTCTTTGTGCCGGTATTACAATAGACAGCGATTGTTTTTCCTTTAGGAAGTTTGTCAAGATTTGCATCAACCGCGTCAAATGGAACATTAATTGCTCCCTCGATCATTCCCTCTTCATCGGCTTGCGCTTGTGGTCTAACGTCAACAAGAACGACGTCTTTATTTTCTTCAATTAATGCTTGAAAGGTTTCACCACGGACATCTCCATATTGCACCAAGTCATATTCATAGTCTTTTACTCCTGCTGCATTCGTAACATCCTTGAATCCATTGGCCACAAGAAGCTTTGCTGCTTTTCCACTCTTATTTCCAGTATTGCAGTATAGAATAACTGGTTTATCCTTGTAATCTTCAATTTCATTTAATCTGCTTTCCATTTCATCAACAAAGATATTGATTGCGTGTTGAATATGTCCTGCTTTATATTCTTCCTCTGAGCGCACGTCAATAACTAGTACTTCATCTTTATTTTTATCAGAATTTTGTTTTTCCAGCTTTTTGCCTGCCATAGTTTTAATTTCAACAGTATTTTGCTTTTCACCTGTTTTGCTTTTACTTTCACCTGCATTATTTGAACATGCTACGGTTGATGTCATTAAAACGGACATCAATAGTAAAACAAATAGCTTTTTCATTAATTATGTCTCCTCTCGCTATTCCAATGGAATATGTTGTGATGTTTTTGATATGGTGATTCTTTTTAAAAAGTTATTCTAGTATAGAATGTAGTGCTGATTACTATTATAAGAAAAATGATTAACTAAATAAATTCAAAATATCGATATAAAAGATTAAAGACTATCTGTTTATTAGATAGGGAGGAAGAACCTGTCATTTATCGAGTTTCTTGCATTTTGTAGAATGAACATCAAAATAATAAATCTTAGTTTTATAAATACAGAAGGAATTTCAGAAAGTAATATTATGTTATAAGAACCTGCCTTATTTGTTATATTTTATGATGAACGGTGGGATAATAACGGGGGCATGATTTGAGCGAAGGAAGGGTTATTATGGAGAAACAAACCATCTTGTTTAATCTTGACGATACGTTGTCGCATTGTAATATTTATTTTAAGCAAGTGACCAAAATGTTTGCCAAACAAATGGCTACATGGTTTGATTCGGTACCTATAGAAGAAATTAAACAGAAACAGCTTGAAATTGATTTAGAAGCCATTTCCCAACACGGTTTACGATCTGATCGTTTTCCAGAGTCCTTTGTTAATTCGTATTTATACTTTTGCGATTTAACTGGGAGAACGAAGAAAAAATCAGAAATAGACTATTTAAGGGAGCTGGGTTTTCAGGTTTTTGAAATTCCAGTGGAACCGCTCCCGTATATGGATGAAACGTTGAGTCGATTAAAAGAAGCGGGGCATGAATTGTATTTACACACTGGTGGTGACGATAAGAATCAATTGAGGAAAATTGCTCAGTTAGAGTTGGGGACATACTTTGAACATCGGATCTTTATTTCAGAGCATAAAGATCATACCGCTTTATCGAGCATTTTAAAAAATATTGAGTCTGATCCTGACAGCACTTGGATGGTAGGAAATTCGTTGCGAACAGACATTGTGCCAGCACTAGAGATGGATATTAATGCGATTTATATTCCTGCTGAAACTGAATGGAAATACAATATAATTGATATAGCAGTGGAGCCTAAAAGGGCTTTTTTTACAATAGAAAAACTTCGTGATGTCCCGGATGTAATCCATAATCATATTCTTGAAGATGAGCGGATTGAGAAAAAATTTTATCCATATGATGGATAAAATTATCAGTAAACTAAGCTAGTGAGGATACCCTGTGGAATTTGAAAAATGAATTGGGTGATTCCATTTTGACTTTAAGTTTGGAAACGACCATCTGGATTTTTCCTTAACAGGTGCTTATCCTGATTAATGTGTATACTTGATTCTTTTTTTACAAAGTATATGCAGGTACAGAAGTTGTGAAAATTATTTTTAGGAGATGAATTGATGAAGACAAAGGATAATTTTTTAGAGGGAGCCAAAGTAACAAACGATAATCAAATTTATGGAACTCCAAATAGCAAGGGTAAGGATGGAACGGGTGATTCTCCCAATGATAATGTTGGTAAGAAAAAATATGAGCCGCAGCATTAACTAAACGATTGGCTTGGTTGTTAGAAAAGAGGTGTCAGGATTCTCCTATCGGTATTTGGAGGAAGTCCGGGCACCTTTTTTTGTTGGTTTAGGGAACGAAAATTTGAAGGGGAAAAAGGGGGATGGTACTTTTGTAAAAAGGGACATGAGAACCGTCTCCGTGGTCCCGTCCCTGAGTCTCCGTGTGATACTATGTGTTCATTTAGCTAAATTTATAGTAAAATTAGATTAATAGGAATAGATTGATAATATTTATCCGGGGGTAAAAACGTGGACGCTAAATATGCGCTTAAAATTTTTGCATTAAATTCAAATCAGGAGCTTGCAGCAGAGATGGCGAAGCTCTTGGGCTGTGAGTTAGGGAAATGTTCTGTTAAACATTTTAGTGATGGTGAAATCCAAATTAATATTGAAGAAAGTGTTCGCGGATGTGATGTATTTTTGGTTCAATCAACCTCACAACCTGTCAATACTCATGTTATGGAACTCCTAATCATGGTTGACGCTATGAAAAGAGCTTCAGCTAAAGAGATTAATGTGGTAATCCCATACTTTGGGTATGCTAGACAAGATCGACAGGCACGCGCTCGTGAACCAATTACAGCAAAATTAGTTGCCAATCTTTTAGAAGCCGCTGGGGCAACAAGAGTGATTACAATGGATTTTCATTCTCCACAGATTCAAGGTTTTTTTGATATCCCAGTTGATGAATTAAGAGGTGCCCCGATTCTTTCGCATTATTTTGATGACAAAGGATTAGATGATATTGTAGTTGTTGCGCCACATAAAGGTGGGGTGACCAGGGCACGAAAAATGGCAAGTATATTCAATACTCCTATTGCATTAATTGATGAACGCGATGCAGAGCCAAATGCTCCTGAATCAATTTCGGTCATTGGAGATGTTAAAGGAAAAAATGCAATTATAATGGATGATTTAATTAATACTGCCGAGACCATTACTACAGCCGCTCATGCTTTAGTTGAGGCAGGAGCAAAAACTATTTATGCATGTAGTACTCACGCAATTTTCAGTGAGTCAGCAATTGAGAAGATTGCATCCTCACCTATTAAAGAATTAGTTGTGACAAACACGATTAAATATACCAAAGAGGAAATGCTACCGAATATGACGATTTTATCAGTGGCCCCATTGCTTGTAGAGGCCATAAATCGGATTCATAATGCGGAACCAGTAAGTCCATTGTTTGAGTTTAGTTTAAGCTAAAGGGTTAAAAGGGTTAAAAGGATTAAAAGGATTATTATTAAAAATTCACTGTCTAACCACAGTGTATCGTATCTAAAACACGGGGACGGTTCTTTTGCTTCCAAAGAAGCAGAGGAATCGTTCTTTTTTGTATTGTGATGATTTAGAGCAGGGAAACCTTAAAAACTAAAAAGCCAAAAGATTGTGCATATCACGACTCTTGTTAGCCATTCTA
>CALCRD010000470.1 GCA_937894355.1 uncultured Bacillus sp. | reverse complement strand
ATAATGAATGTTATGTTCGGGGCGCTGATAAAATACAAAGTGAATCATTCCACCCTGTTTCTATAGCTGCTATTCTTAATAACATCAAGATTAATGAATTTAACACTGTATTCAATGACATCGTTAATAAATAAATCATGATCTTTTGCTGTCTTTTTAATTTCTTGTAATAATTCTTTATCATAAGTAGTTTTATATGGAGTTCGATCTTTTGGTCTAACCTCTTTGTTGAAAATGATTACCTCCTGAGATAAAACTTCTTGTAGACCAGTTTCAATTAGATAATTAACATGAGTGTCATATTCTTTGGCGAGTGTATCTAATTGGTCTAAAATGGCTTTGCTAATATTTGTTCTAAATTTAACTCTTGAGGTATCCGTTGTTGAAATCAATTTCCCATTTACTTTTTTCCACACAAAAACCACTCCTTAAATAGTAAATAATTAATATTCTACAGATTATTCTCTCATTCTTACAATTTATTTTTTGACTCTACCTTTACCATATTAATGACGTAACTTATCAAAAGAAAAGTACCGATCAACAAAATAATACCTACAGAGCTAATTATTAGCTCATTACCACAAACAAGAATTTTCCGATTGTCTGAGTCGAGTGATTTCTAACCAATGTTTTTGATCTGGTTGGTGGCAGTTTTTGGTTGCTTCCCATTATAATTAATCGCCAATATTCCAACAGATACTAATGCGATTGCTGCAAACATATAAAGATTCATTTTTTCGCCAGAAATAAAGAATGCCGATAAAAATACTCCAAATACGGGTGTTAAAAATTTATATATACTCATTTCTCCTGCTTTGTTATATTTTAGAATCGAAAACCATAATGCAAAAGCAAGTGAAGAAATCACTGCGGCATAAACGAGTAATCCCCAACCAAAAGGAGTAAAGGAAATTGCATTTTCTCCAAGCTGTGGCAGCCCTATTATTAGTAACATTGCCGCCCCAATTGTTAATTGCCACCCTGTAAGTGTTATCGGGTTAATGTTTACGGCTAATTCTTTTCCCATAATCATTGTAATGGCACTGGTAAGTCCCGCAAGTATCATGAAACCTTCCCCGTTCCACTGAAACTGGAACTGGAATTCCTGTCCCCAATTTGCAATGATAATTCCTGCTATACCGGTAAGTATTCCTATCATTTTCTTTCTATTCATTTTGTCATTTTTATAGAAAAAATGTGCTAATAACACCGTAAGAAATGTTCCGCTAGATGTCAAGATGGCTCCTTGCATTCCAGAAACTTTTGCCAATCCATTGTAGAAGAAAAAATACTGTACTGCAGTTTGAATAATCCCGAATATGATTAATACAAAAACCTGTGAGCGCTTCACAAATAATTGTTTACGGTTCTTGAGGAATAAAAAAACTAAAATTAGCAATCCTGCTAGAAGAAAACGCATTCCTGCAAAAACAATTTGAGCTATCGGATCATCTGCCGCCATTTGCAATTCTTTATTGCTAATTTTTAACACAGGAAAGGCACTGCCCCATAATAATGTACAAAAGATTGCTATCCCAAGGACAGCCCATTTATTTTGGAAAATACTACTCAATTTATCTCCAGCTCCATTGCACTTAACATCTAGTGCCAATTATTTAGTCTGATAAAATTATTATTATATCACTATTTCTCTTACTGAGTTGTTTTCTTTTTTGATTACCTTTTGATAATTGGTTATCGTTTCTGCACTATAGTTCGGTTTTTAAACCTAAAGTTTTGACCCTGTCATATGTTCAAAAAGTAAAAAAACCAACACTATTTAGTAATGTCTTCAAGATTGCTTGTTTTTTAAAAATTGGTTTTCGTTTCTGCACTATAGTTCAGTTTTTAAACCTATAGTTTTGACTCTGTCATATGTTCAAAAAGAAAAAAACCAACATTTTAAGGTAAAGTTGTTGGTTTTTTCTAGAATCATAAAATTATTTTGTTTGTAGTTCATGAACACCAACTTCAGTTAGTTGCTTAAGGTAGTTAGCTGCGGAGATCTCTTCAATACCAAGCTCTTTGGCTATCATTTGAATTGGGTAATTTTTTTGGTACAGTTCATAAGCTAATGCCCGCCGTATTGATATAAGCGTTAAAGATTGTCCAACACCAGGTAGGTAGTCGTGAGATATTGCTCGTAAATGGTTAAGAATCGACATGACTTGGATAGGTCCTCCAAATTCTTCCCCTTGCGGCTTGGTGACAAATACGAATTCACTATCATTAAGGAGTGCTTCATAATAATACTCTAGAAAGCAGGAAACTTCTTTTCCTGCCAGAACTATAGTGCGGTTTTTTAATTTGATTTCAACCTTTTCCTCAGAAATCAAATCCTTAACATCATCTTTTCTAAAGCGAAATTCTGCAGTCTTTAAGCCTTTTGTTGCTAAAATAAAAATCGCTTTTCTCAATGGTGAATAGTAATCATTTTCAAGAGTTCTATTAAGTACATCAATTATTTGTATATAGGAAACTTCAATCTGGAGTTTTTCTTTTATCTTGTACCGTTTTAACTTAACAGCTGGATCTACTGGAACTTTATTAATTTCCCAAAGAAAATTAAATAATGTCTTCAGGATAGCCAATTCTTTGTTAACCGTAGATAGGCTCTTTTCTTTTTCTTGCTGCTCTTCTAAATAATTTTTAATATCAGATGAAGAAATTTGAAATGGTTCCTTATTAATTGGATAAGTAATTTTTATGTATGAAAAAAATTGATTGATTACTTTTTGATAACTGGTTATCGTTTCTGCACTATAGTTCTGTTTTTCAATATATTTAATAAATCCATAAGGCATACACTTCACTCCCCCATTTTATTGATTTTATTAATAATTCGATTATATGTTCGAATTCTCCTGTTTCCCAACTGTATATTGTATGAATTTTCTGTCTTTCTTAAAATTATTGTAAAATGTTCGCTTCTTATGTAATATTTTCTTAGCTGCTATCATTATTAAATTAATAAACCTTTAGGGTACAAACGTACCCTAAAGGTTTATTGGTTTTTACTATCTTGCAGCTAAGGAATTAGTAACACTACTGTTTTAGATACTCCACATATCCTTCTCTCCCATAGTGGATCGAACCTTTGGTATTAAAAAGAAAAAAATCCCTAACACCAGGTAAGAAAACAAGGTGTAGGGATTTAAACTCTCTCTCTTAAATATCTAATAAAGCAAACCTAAATATGGAATATGGTTCACAATTCGTTCAGCCGCTTGTCTTGCCCCAGAAATATTACGGGCAATCGGACCTATTTCCAATTCAGCTAATCCACCCATGACAAATAAATCCGGAGCCCATTGTAGGGTTTCCGATACAACAGGGTATCCACATTCCGCGCAAGGTAATTTCATGGTATTAATCATCGGTTTTATCCATTCACTCTCTGGCAGGCTGGGCAAAAATCCTGTTGCTAACAGCACAGTCCCTGTTAGGGAAATGAATTTGTTATCCTTGCCAAAAAGATTCAGTTCACCTATCTTAGCTTCAGCTCGCACCACATTACCCTCTTTTAAAATTAATGCACCATCTTTAACCAAATTTAATAACTTGATATATAAATCATGCGGAAATGACCCCAAATTTCTGGCTGTAATAATTTCCATTCTACGTCTTGGATAAGTTTCAATATTTCGAAATGCGGTTTGCCGTTTTGGACCTAACCAGCCAGGATCGCTATCAAAATCATGAATTCTAAAAGGATGCCGTTTTAATAATGTTACTTGCTTTGGATACAGCATACTTAATTTTATGGCCAAATGAATTGATGTGATTCCCCCGCCAATAATTGTAATGGGAAGGTTCAGTTCATCAAATTTAGGCATTGTTTTATCAAAAACATGAAAAATTCGTCCTGGATAGTTAGTTTCAATTTGGGTTGCCCAATCAGGCTTTTTCAGCTGATTTCCGAACCCAATAGCCAATGCTAACCTTTTTCCATATATTTTATTTCCATCTTTTAACTGTAACTCCCAACCATCAGCAGTTTTTAATACCCCCTGCACGCATCCTTGAACCCAAGTTTCTTTTAACGATAAATCATTAATGACATGCTCACAATGATCATTAAATATTTGCAAGGACGGCCGCTTATATTGACCATAAAAGGCCGATCTTGGAGAGTAGGAGCCCAGTTTTACAAATGACTGAAGGCTAAATGGATCAGCATCTATATGATGGACTGATGGGGATCGCAAATAGGGCATTGAAATCACATCGGTATTTCTTTTCCAATTTGCCAATGGTTCAGCATTCCGGTCGATAATCCTAAGTTTTTCTTTCGTAGTTTTTCCGGATTTCAATAAAAAGGTGGCCAGCGTCATGCCGTGAATTCCCCCACCGATAATTATCCATTCATTCATAACAAGCTCACCGCCTGCAAATCAATATAATATTAAGCCATTTCATCATTCAAACTAGCATTCATTATTAACTTCAGCTGCTAATTGAGAAATAGATGCTGAAGCAGTATAGCCCCTACCAGCTGGCCTTTTTCACTCCCGGAATTTGTCCTTTATGGGCATATTCTCTAAAAGCAATCCGCGACATCTGGAACTTTCTTAAATAGCCTCTTGGTCTTCCGGTTACTAGACATCTGCTCTTTAATCGGGTCGGTGATGAATCTCTAGGAAGTTTCCTAAGAGCTTCATAGTCTCCTTTTTCTTTTAACTCCTTACGAAGTGCAGCGTACTTTTCAACAATAGCTTGCCGTTTCTGTTCTTTTACGACTTTCGATTTTTTTGCCATTTGATACTCTCCTTTGCATGTTTGTAATTCGGTAGCTAACCTATTTAGTTTCTCGGTGCAAAGTACGTTTTTTTAGGCGTGGACAATACTTCATTAGTTCCAATCGATCGGGATTATTTCGTTTATTCTTCGTTGTTATGTAGTTTCTATCTCCAGTTTCCGTGCATGCAAGTGTAATTTTGACTCTCATTTATTTTTCCTCCTAATTGGCGATTTAGATTATTATCCTTAAAAAGAAGGTAACGGATCGTTTAATTCGGTCCAGTCCTGCTTCATTTCAGCTTTTGTAAGTAAACATGTATCTAAGTCATTTTCAATTTGTCTTTGCTCCATCCCGATGCCAATCATCACTAATTCTGTAATTCTGTCACCGTATACATTATCCCAGCGAGTCAGTAGCTCCGGCTCTTCAGCCAAAATAAGTTTTTGTTCTGCCTCAGGATAGGATGCTATCCACTTTCCGGCTCCTTGAATTGTCATAGACGGTCCTGCTTGGGATAGTATTCCAAAAATATCGTTCCGTGTGGCTAACCAAATAAATCCTTTAGCTCGCACCACTTCGACGGGCCAATTATTAATCCAATCCATCAATCGTTCCGGATGGAAAGGCAAATTCCGACGATATACGAAGGATGCAATCCCGTACTCTTCTGTTTCCGGTACATGCTCTTCGTTTAATTCTTTAAGCCACCCTGCCCCCTGACTTGAAATTTCAAAATCAAACAGGCCTGTGTTTAATACTTGATTAAGGGGTACTTTAGAATATTCGCTCTCAATTAATCGGGCCCCAGGATTCAATTTTTGTAAAACAGCTTTTAATGATTTAACACCTTCAGCTGAAACTAAATCAATTTTGTTCAGAATAATAACGTTTGCAAATTCGATTTGATCGATTAATAGATCTGCTACATCCCTTACATCAGTTTCATCAACAGCTTGCTTGCGATCAAGCAAACTTTCTCCAGAAACATAATCGTGCCAAAAACGATTAACATCCAAAACGGTCACCATTGTATCCAATTTACAAAACTGAGACAAATCTATCCCCAATTCTTCATCAAAATAGGTGAAGGTTTGGGCTACTGGTATTGGTTCACTAATACCACTTGATTCTATAACGATGTAATCGATGTCACCAAGTTGGGCCAGCTTCTTAACTTCAATCAATAAATCTTCTCGAAGCGTGCAGCAAATACAGCCATTTTGCATTTCTACTAGTTTCTCGTCCGTTTTGGAGAATCCACCTTGCTTCACCAAGGAAGCATCTATGTTTACTTCGCTCATATCATTAACGATCACTGCTACTTTCAGGTCTTCTCGGTTAGCTAAAATGTGATTAAGCAATGTAGTTTTTCCAGATCCGAGATACCCACTCAGGACAGTGACTGGAATTCTTTTAATGCTCATAAAATCCCCCTCCTTTTTGGTGAATTTCTAGATTTTTATTAAAAACAATGGCTCTGTTAAACTAGTCTGTTGATTTCCGTTCCAAGCACGAGCGGTTCGCAGGCTCTCACGACGGACTCCTTCGGTCGTTCCTCCCTTTGAAGTCTCACTCAGGTCGTGCTCCTGCAGGAGTCTGTGTGCCTTCCGCTCCAATCAACAGGGGTAATAAAATCAACAATTACCTTTAACACAGCCAAAACAATAAAAACGCGAATCGTAATGATTACGATTTAATGAACAAAATTTTTTCTTTAATCATTTCGAAATGTTTCTTATTTACCAAATCATTATAAAACGTAATGATTCCTATTTTCAACCCTTTTTTTTAAAAAAACTAGAAAGAATATTTCATTCACCTAACGATTAGAGCATCTACTAGGCTCTCTTTCTATTAAAAGCACATAATTTTGCCAATCAATACATATTCTATATTTGTAAATCGTAACGGTTACGGTTTAATCCCTACCCCGCAAAGTTTAGCCCATTTTTCTTATCTACCGACTTTATGAATATGGTCTATTTATAAAACACTATATATGGGAGGTAAAAATGAATTTAAATCGTATTATTCGCTCTAATATTATTGAGATCACAGGAATATTACTATTAGCTTTCACACTTTTATTCGTTACATTAGGCTCTAGTTTTAAAGTTTCTTTCGATTTTCCTCCATCCCTACTAAATTTAAATACCATTTTTTTAAGTATTTTAATAGAAGCCCTGCCTTTTGTATTGATAGGCGTACTTATAGCTGGAGGAATTCAAATTTTTGTAACAGAAGCACATATTCAAAGATGGCTGCCTAAAAATAAATATTTGTCTGTGACCATGAGTTGTGTAGTTGGAGCACTTTTCCCGGCCTGTGAATGTGGAATTGTCCCAATTGTCCATAGATTAGTTGCAAAAGGGGTACCAATTCATTCAGCCATGGGCTTTATGTTGACCGGTCCTCTCATCAACCCGATTGTCATTGCCTCAACTTATATGGCATTTGGCAATGATTTTAAAATCGCTGGATTGCGGATGATTTTAGGGTTTCTTGTAGCCGTTATCGTCGCTTTTGCTATCAGCTTGCTTTTTAAAGGAAATCAATTAAGAGCAACAATTAACCGTGGAAACATTCACATCCACGAAAAAAAAGATGCTTTAACTAAGCGATTTTGGGATATGTTAATACATTCTATAGATGAATTTTTTGATATGGGAAAATATTTAATCATCGGTGCTTTTTTATCTGCTTTTGTACAAACCTATATACCCGCAAAATCTCTATTAGAAACGGGAAATGGTCCGATATCTTCCCTACTTGTTATGATAGGGTTAGCTTACTTTTTGTCACTATGCTCTGAAGCTGATGCATTTATTGGTGCTTCATTCAGTAGTATCTTTCCAACTACATCTATCCTCGGTTTCTTAATTTTCGGACCGATGATAGATTTAAAAAATACCCTCATGATGCTTAGTGTGTTTCGCTTAAGGTTTGTAATTACTGTTCTTGCTTTGGTCTTTACAGTAGTGGTTACTACTTTATTATTAGTACAAAGCTTTATTTAGGGAGGATAAACCGTGACATTTCAATTACAACAAGCAGTTAGAGCAGTGATATTGCTAACTTTCTGTATCATGCTTTTCAACCTTCACTATACCGGTGAAATAACTAAACTTGTTAATCCGAAATACCTACCCTTAAGTCAAATTGCCTCGATTATTTTTTTAATATTGTTTTATATCCAAATTACTAGAATCTGGATTACAAAAAAACATAGCCATCCATGTTGCCACCACGAGGATCATGACTGTGGCCATAATCATGACCATGGAGATGCGCCTATTAATCTCAAAAAATTAGTTTCCTATTTAATCCTTACTGTTCCTTTGATGACCGGTTTCCTCCTCCCACCAAAAGTACTTGATACCACCATTGCTGATAAAAAAGGTGCCATGATCATCCTGTCTAATCAGCTCCAGCAACAAAAACCGAATATCGAAGAAAACCCTGAAAAAACACTTGATAACCAAAATATTTACGGATATGAGAATAGCCTCTTAGATGAGAATCATGAGGATTCGGTTCAGTTAGATAACCCCAATGAAATATCTAAGGAAGAATTTGAACAAATAAAACAAAACCTAGACCAAAGCACAAATATCGTGATGAACGATGCTATTTATGCTACTTATTACGATCAAATCAACTTGAATATTAATCAATATAAAGGGAGAGAAATTCAATTAACAGGATTTGTGTATAAGGGTGATGACCTAGAGCAAAATCAGCTTGTCATTGCTAGATTTTTGATTACCCATTGCGTTGCTGATGCAAGTGTCATTGGATTTTTAGCAAAATTACCCGATGCCTCATCACTGCAAGAGAATTCGTGGATAGAAGCAACTGGTGTTTTAGATATATCAAACTATAACGGCACCGAGCTTCCAATCATAAAAATGAAAAAATGGAAGATCATTAGCGAACCTAACCAACCCTATCTCTATCCGCTAAGCGTTAAACTTTTATAGAATTTTAGCTTCAAGTTGTAATTTTTATCACATAATAAACAAAATGTTTCCAATACAAAAAAGGCAAATCACTCTGTTTAGGTAATTTGCCTTTTCCACAATTCTTCAGGTTATATTATTTAAGCGTATTTCGTTCCAGCTCGTTTAATATTGTTAATATCATTTGAGCTACAAGGCGTAACGGCATAAGTCATTTCACAGCTTGGACAGTTTGTAATTACTTTTTTAAATAAAAAGGTCTGGCCACACTCACAGTTTATTTCATGTTCTACAGTCGGGGTCTGGTTTTCTTTCCCTTTACTTTTCACATGATCCACAATAGCCTTTCCATCCATTAAATCTGAAGAACATCCACAGCTCATATCTGATCCTCCGTTATGATTTTAGTATTTTCTCATTCTATTCCTTTTTAAAGAATACCATGAATAAAAATAATTCTATGTACCAAACATCACACTTTTGATTTTTCTGTATTAAAAAAGCAGGTAGCAATTTTCAGCAACCTGCAATGCTTAAATTTGCAGCAATTATTTAGCAGATAATTCATCAATGATTGCAAATAACTCCTCTAAATGCTTGATTTCATAGGTAGGTACAACTTCATTCCGTTCTTTATCATGACGGTTAATCCAAACAGATTTAATTCCGACGCGATTAGCTCCAAGAATATCGGTCATTAAGTTATCTCCAACCATGAGAACTTCATCTTTGTTTAAAGACATTCGGGATAATGCGTGTTCAAAAATAGTTGGATCAGGCTTCCCTCTTCCAAAATCTCCTGAGATGACAATTTGGTCAAAATATGGAACAAGTTCTGGAGTAATCGCAAGTTTGGTATTTTGCAAATCGGGTGAACCATTTGTTAACAACAGTAGTTGATATTTTCCTTTTAAAGAATCAAGGATATTAAAAGTTTCTTCATAAACAAATGGTGTTTTGTGACGTTCCTTTGGAAACCGTTCAGCTAACTCATGGCCGAATTCATGATCATCAATCCCCATTTTCTTTAGTCCGATTGTCCAAGCATCCTTGCGATAGGTAGGTACGATTGCGGCCATTTTTCGAAAATCATCGTGGTCATCTAAAAAATTACCCCAAAGACCTTCAAAAGGATTAATCCCGATCATTTGCGTAAAAGCGTAAGTTTCATAGGAAGAATATAATTCACGCGCAGCATCTCGGACTGCTTCTTCAAATTGATTTGGATCTAATTTATAGCGATCTTCAGCAATTTTACAAGTAGCTTCGAAGGCATCCTTAATACTTTTTTGATCCCAAAGTAGTGTATCATCTAAATCGAAAAAAATTGCTTTTATCATGTTAAGCCCCACTTTTTTTTATTTGTTAATAAAACTTATGTACATTCTTCTAAGTAAGAAAAATCATTCGAAAAATGAAATTTCATAATATTTTATCACATATTAATAGGTTGTAAAACCCCCTCTTAAAGGTTAAGTGCCAATTGAAAAATCTAATTTATAAAAAAATGGCAAGTACCACCAAAGGTACTTGCCATTTTAATATGTGTATTTAGTTGTAATAAGAAATTATTAAACCTCTGCTTCTATCTTCTCATTCATGTTTCCATACATATCAGAGTCTATCTCCCCGATAATTCGACTTGTTAGAATTCCAGATGTCATTGAGCCACTTACATTTAGTGCAGTACGTCCCATATCAATCAAAGGCTCGATGGAAATTAACAGACCAGCCAATCCGACAGGTAGGTTTAGAGCGGAAAGGACAATAATTGCGGCAAATGTTGCTCCGCCACCTACACCAGCTACCCCAAATGAGCTTAATGCCACGATAGCGATGACGGTGAAGATGAAAGATGGTGTTAAAGGATCAATTCCCACTGTTGGTGCAATCATTACAGCAAGCATGGCTGGATATATCCCGGCACAGCCGTTTTGACCAATTGATAAACCAAATGATCCAGCAAAGTTAGCTATTCCCTCAGAAACACCCAGTGATTTTTGCGTCTTAATAGTAATCGGTAACGCACCAGCACTTGTCCGTGATGTAAAAGCAAAGGCCAGCACAGGGAAGGCTTTTTTCACATATGTTACTGGGTTCAAACCAGCAATAGTAAGCAGTAATAAATGAATTAAGAACATCACAATCAACGCTACATATGAAGCCACTACGAATTTTCCAAGTGTTAATATCGAATCAATATCACTTGTTGCTACAGCTTTGGTCATAATTGCAAGAACACCATATGGAGTTAGTCTTAGTATTAATGTTACAATTCGCATAACCACCGCATAGAGAGCATCAATCATCTTAGCAAACAACTCTGCTTGCTCAGGTGATTTTCTTCTTATCCCTAAATAGGCAATTCCAACAAATGCCGCAAAAATCACCACCGAAATTGTTGAAGTTGGACGAGCACCCGTAAAGTCTAAAAATGGATTCGCCGGCAACAAATCAAGCATTTGTTGTGGGAATGTTCGTCCTTCAATTTCACCGTATTTAGCTTCTATTAGTTCACCACGTGCTGACTCGGCATCACCTTGCGTTATTTGGACAGCTTCTAAGTCAAAACCAACCGCTGTAGCAATACCGATTGCTGCAGAAATGGCTGTGGTACCTATTAGAATTCCTAAAATTAAAGTGCTGATTTTTCCAATATTATTTTTAAGCTTAAGCTTTGTAAATGCAGTAACAATCGAAATAAAAACCAGTGGCATAACAATCATTTGCAGGAACTTCACATACCCAACGCCGACTAAATTGAACCAATCGATTGTTTTAGTTACAACCTCTGAAGCTGGACCATAAATAAATTGTAGGGCAAATCCGAAGACAATCCCAATTCCCAATGCACTGAAAACCCGTTTTGAAAAAGAAAGATGTTTTTTTTGCATAATGTATAATCCAAGGATTAATGCGAGCATAATAGCAATATTAAGAATGATTAAACCTGTTGTCATTTTGGTTCCTCCTATGTGTAAAATACATATCCTTATATTACTATAATATAAATATACTATTCCTATTTGTCAAGTTGGTTTTATTTTTCCAAAACATAAATAAAGGAAATCTAAATTGATTTTAATGTTAGATTTCCTTTATTTATTCTGAATCTTATCTTTCAATTTATTTAACACATTCTTTTATAAGAACTCTTTCTTTCGTTTTTTGCGCTGAATCATACATTTTTTTGAAGCGATTTTCCACTTTTGCGAAGATAGAATCCGCAGGAAATTGCCCAGCTTCATCACGATTATTGCCTGAACTTACTCCAGTTAATATTTCCAAGCCTTCGGTTATATGAGCAACTTGCCAAATATGGAACACACCTTTTTTGATTGCTTCTACTACCTCATCCTCCAGCATTAAATTGGGCAAATTTTGCTTTGGAATAATCACGCCCTGTTTTCCCGTTAAGCCTCTTTCTTTGCAAATATGATAGAACCCTTCTACTTTTTCATTGACGCCGCCTATTGGCTGAATTTCACCCCACTGGCTTACTGATCCTGTAACAGCTATCCCTTGGTTAATCGGGACATCTGCTAGCGAGGATAGCAGAACATACAACTCCGTGCTTGAAGCGCTATCGCCATCTATCGGTGAATATGTTTGTTCAAAAGTAATGCTTGCTGACAAGGGAATCGGCTGGTTCTTGGCAAATACACCGGATAGAAATCCAGTTAGAATGAGCATTCCTTTGTTATGAATTTGGCCGCTTAAAGATGTTTCTCGTTCAATATTCATGATTCCGCTTTTTCCAACAAAGGTTTGTGCCGTTATTTTTGTAGGAATCCCAAAGCTGGAATCCCTCGTACCCAATACTGCCAACCCATTGATCTGACCTACGCGGAATCCATCCGTTTCAACCATTATCGTTCCATTATTGATCATTTCTCTATATTGCTCTGAGCCATGGTTCGAACGATAGATTTGTTCGGAGATAGCCTGATGGATATGCTGTTCATTTACTACAAATGCATTGGCCTTTTTCGCCCAATAGCTTGATTCGACGAGGACTTTGGTAATATCCTGAAACCGAGTGGATAGTTTTGTTTGCTCCTCTACTAAGCGGGAACTGTAATCGATTATTTTAGCCACAGCTCTTGCATGGAAGGGTAAGAGCCCTTCTTGATCTGCATAATTTTTCACAAAACGAGCCATTTTTATGCTATTTTCTTCGGTTTTTTTCATGACCATATCAAATTCGACTTTGACTTTAAACAGTTTATGAAAATCTTCATCATATAAAGAAAGTAAGTCGTACAAATAATAGGACCCGATAATTATCACTTTAATATTTAAGGGAATGGGCTCAGGCTTGATACCACTGGTAGGAAAAGCACTTCTTTCTTCATACATATTGCCAATTTGGACTTTCTCAGTTTGCAATGCTCTTTTTAACATGGTCCAAACTTCTGGCTGTTGTAACAATTCTGATGCTTGCAAAATTAAATATCCGCCATTTGCTAGATGAAGTACCCCGCGCTTAATGTAAGTAAAATCTGTAACCCAGCTTCCAAGTGCCCCTTTATATTCTACTTTTCCAAATAAATTATAGTAGGTAGGATTTGTTTCATAAATAACTGGTGCACCTATTAGGTTCTTGTTATTAACAAATAAGTTTATCGTGTAGCGGTTCAGTTGCTGTTCCTTGGAGCCAACTAGGGCATTCATAAAATTATTTTCCTCTTCTTCTTGGTCTAAGAAGAAGGAAAAGTTCACGACTACATCATGTAGATAAGCCTCCAGATAGGAAAGGACTTTTGGATGTTCTTGATAAGTGTCTCGCAAAGGTTGAAACAGGTAAGCAATGGCGTCCGCTGTTGTATGTCGCATGAATTTATCCAGACTTAACCTTAATTGTTCATCCATTTTTCTCATTTGATAAATAGTATCGCGAATTTTTGCCTCTACCTGTTTTTCTCCATTTGTAATCTTATCCTTTTTGGCATCAGATAGCTTTTCATATTCTTTTCTATCCATTGGTTTTCCTAACAATAAAGGAAAAGTATTGACGCCCGCAGCTGTTCTTTCGATTTTATAGTTTTGTTCTAATGCAAAGGCATCCGCCTTTATCCAAAGCTCTTCAACTTTTGCTCTATAATCTTCTAAAATCAGTTGCTTCCTTTTTTCATAGACTTCCCCTGAAAAAGTAGAGCGAATTTCTCGTTCAATATCAATTAACAATGTTTCCATTTTTCTTTGAAATTGCTGACCATGGCCAGCCTGCAATGAAATCACTAACGGTCGATCTGGATCATCAAAATTATAGACATAGCAGATATCATCAGGAACAGGGCGTTTTTCGGCCATTTTAGCAACGCTATCTTGTGTGTAGGTAATCCGGCCAGTCCCAGCTGGACCAACAACAAACAGGTTATAACCGTTCTGCTCCACCTCTAAACCAAATTCCATAGCTTGTTTTGCTCGTTGCTGTCCAATCATTTCATTTGGCAATGTTTCTAGATCATTTGTTGTTTCAAAAGAAAATTGACCTGAATCAAACTCCGAGCGAAGTTTTGAATCAGGAACTCGATGGATTGAAAGAAAATTTTTATATTCTTCGTTGTTCATAACAAATCCCTCACTTCTAAGCATAATGATTTTCCCAAAATATAATCGAGGAATATTTTTTAAAAAAATAATTCTTGCTAACTTTGCTTAACAAATAATTCTTTTTTAGAGGAGATTACTTAATCTCTTCTCTTACTACTTTCGCTACCAATCTCCGCTTACCTGCTAATTCACCAATTGTTCAAAAAACTCAACAAATTCCCAATATTAAAGAGGTTACCAATTAGCACCCTTAAATTCTTTAAACTAAGAAATCTCAGTGTCTATTTTTCAAGGAATTTAAGGTTTGTCCACACTATTTTCTACTAATTTCATATAAAAATAATAAACAACTTAGAAAGTGTGGTCGATAATTGAAGAAAAATAGTAAAAGCAATAAAACAAACAAAAAAGAATCCATTGGAACTATTTCTGTGTGTGTATTAGTTTTACCAGGAGCACAAGTCGGCTCGGTTACTGGGGAAGCGCAGACTACCCCGCTTCGTATAAAGCAAGAACTTGATGCAGCTAACACGCTTTGGCAACAAAAAGTAAATGGGAAAACTCAAGGTGTTCGGTTTAAGCTAGAAAAAACGACTATTATTAATCAAAAGGTAAATGATGTGGATGTTAATACTGAAAAAATTCAGATGAAACAAAAGGCCCTTGATCAATATGCCCAATTATTATTAGCACTTGCCAAAAAGATCTGCTCAAAAGCCGATGTTTTCATCATTTATATGAATGGAGATCGCCTCGGACCGATTGAACGTGACGGAGCACAGACACTTGCGATCACTTATCTTGATTATCCACTCATTATCATGACCAATGGGGCTCAAGTTAATGAATATATACTCGCTCATGAGTTGGGGCATTTTTTGTTCATTAACAATCGATATGGAAAGTCTGCCGATCCTAATCCGATGAAAGGCGATTCGGCTCATAATGCTTCTTCTAGTAACCTAATGCATTATACAGGAATCTATTGGCCATCTTCACCGAAATATCCCTCGGTATCTCCGGAACAAATTAAAAAAGCTATGGAAACCCGCTGCTTATCCAAAAAATAAGGAAGTCCTCACCTTAACTTGGGGACTTCCTTATTTTTGTAGAAACGATTTAGTGAAACTTTTTATCATTGGAGGGAAAAATTCTCTATACTCTATGAGAAAAATCTAAAAGTGTAGCCAAGTGTTAAAGATCAAATGGATAATATCTCTCTGATTTCTTTTTCGGTTAAACTTGACAGTGATTCTTGTCCGGGCTGGACAATTTCATCAATTAGATTTTTCTTTTTTTGTTGAAGTTCGTAGATTTTTTCTTCAATCGTTCCTTGGCTAACGAGTCGAATCACTTGGACTACATTTTTTTGACCGATGCGATGGGCTCTATCGGCAGCCTGAGACTCTACCGCAGGATTCCACCATAAATCATAAAGGATGACCGTGTCCGCGCCCGTTAAGTTGAGTCCCGTTCCCCCAGCTTTTAACGAAATAAGGAATATCTCTTTCTCACCTTCGTTATACCTTTGACATAACTCTACTCGTTCGGAACCCGGAGTTTTTCCATCCAAGTAGAAATATGGAACACCTTGGTAAGCCAACTCCGTTCCGATTAGACGCAACATGGTAGTAAATTGCGAGAAAATCAGCATCCTTTTTCCTGAACTGCGACATTCATCAACAATCTCTAGTAATTGCTCAAATTTGGCTGAGCTTCCATTATACCCTTCAACAAACAAGGACGGATGGCAGCAAAGTTGCCGAAGTCTGGTTAGACCTGATAATATTTTAATCCGATTTTTCTTCAGCTCACCATTACTAAGATGCTTCAGCGTTTCCTGGCGTAATTTAGCTAAATAAGCTAGATATAGTTTTTTCTGATCCGGTAGCAGCTCTGATGATTGTACAGACTCAATTTTCTCTGGCAACTCTTTAAGCACATCTGATTTTACACGGCGTAACAAAAACGGCCGAATTCGTTTGGCAACTTCTTCTCGTGATATGTCGTTGAAAACTAATCTATTTTGAAACAACGCTGGAAAAACAACATCAAAGATAGACCATAGTTCTTCAAGGGAATTCTCCATCGGCGTACCTGTTAGGGCAAAGTGGTGATTTGCCCTAATCTTTTTCACTGCCTTAGCCGTTTGGGTAGCAAAGTTCTTGAATGCTTGGGCTTCGTCAAAAATAACCGTATGGAATGACTGGTCTTTATACAAATTACTATCCTGACGCAAAAGTGGGTAGGATGTAATCATTACATCGAGATTGCCAAGATTTTTCAAAAGCCTACTTCGTTCAACTTTTCCGCCCTCAACAATCGCAACCCGAACCTCCGGAGCAAACCTTTTTAACTCATTTCGCCAATTATAAACAAGCGAGGCTGGGGCAACAATGATGGCAGGCAATTCTTTAGTTCTAATTTCCGGCAGCACTGAGACGATAAAGGCAATGCTTTGGATCGTTTTCCCAAGTCCCATTTCATCTGCCAATATGCCGCCAAACCGGTAGCGAGCTAGTGTCTTTAACCATTGGAAACCATATATTTGATATTCACGTAGAATCGGTACAAGATCGTCCGGGACTGGATAATCTTGAATATCCGGGTTGCGCAGATTTTCTAAGAGCCTGCGGAATGATTTCCCAATTTGAATTGCGTTATCCTGTTCAAAGGAATCCATGAAATGGAGGCCTTGAACAACAGGGAGACTTAGTTCGTTACTATTTACTTCCGTATTTTGGGGAACTATTTCTGTTAATAACCGATTCATTTTCTTAATTTCCTTACCCTCTAGTGACAGCAAGGAGCCGTTCGGTAGTCTATAGTATTTTCGCTTCTCCTCTATCGATGACAGCAGCTGACGGATTTCAGATTCCGGAATCCCGTCCATTTCGAATTTAAAAACTAACCAATCGGTTCGTTCATCAAGATTCACGTTTACCTTTATTGGACAACTACCCTTGAACAGTCGAGTTTTCACGGCAGTGGTGGCATAAACCTCCATGTGTTTTTTTAACTCTGGAACGACGTGGTAAAGGAACTCGTATTCTAGCTCCTCGTTATGCATAAAATACCCGCCTTCTGTTTTCGTAAGGGCGCTTCGGTCCAATATCTCTAGTATTTGCTGCTCTTTATCCCCCTCGCGCATCAGCAAATATTTTGATTTCCTTTCCTTTCTATTACTTTCCAGAGGATTAATAACAATATCTCCATAGTGAAACTCCAGACCAGCAAGCAATCGAGCATTTAAACGGTCTAAAAACAGTTTTGCTTGGAGTTGTTTTTTTTCGATACGGTCAGAAATAGTTTTGGAAATCACAAGGACCCCTAGCTTCATCAAACCCGGGATGACCTTTTCCATAAATCCTTCCATTTGCGGTGCTGGAATATGGACAATATTCTTTTGAAAGGCTTCGAGCATTAGCTTCAGCTCAATCAGGCGTTGGCATTGGTCCATTGACAGCTTCAATATTTTTCCGTCATAAAGGACACAACTATACGATTCTAGAACTTCAATTGTTTCTAGACCTTTGATTATTAATTGATATCCTTCCGTCTCGGCTTGATTGAACTCAAATTGAAGCGGCAGCGCATCATCAGAAATATGTATACCTGGGAACTCCCTTCCCCCTTGCTCAATTTTCACAGACGGAGCATTTACAAGTAAAGGAAGGATAGACTCCCAGATAAATGGTGGAATCAAGAGGGTTCTTTTATCAAATGAACTTTCAAAATTCCCATCAATTTCCTTGCCCGTTCTAAGGTAGATGGATTCATGATAAAAAACTTTCCTTAATTGGCGAAGAACCGCTTCATCTTCCTTAATAAAACTATGTAAATCCGGATTATAAGTAAAATGCTTCGAGAATTCCATTGGTTGGCTTTGTTCCACGTGCTCAAGAAATTCCCTAATATTCCTTACAAGATACTGGCGTTTTATTCCAACCCTAATTTCAATCCCAAGTACATATTTTTCTGCTTCGTAGGAAATCGGTCGGCAAATAAAACTCATATTCAGCAATTGCCTATCTTCAAAAAATGATCTGCTAGACTTAGGTGTAGAAATCTTGGTTGTGAAAAGGTCTAAAACACCTTTTGTCAACGCTTTTTCTAATTGCTCAGTTTCCTCATCAAATGCTATGTCTAGCTCTTTAGCTTGAAGCTTAGGGATAGTACCATTTATTTGGTGGTAATAAATAGACCACATGACAGCAGAAATGTGTTTACAGAATCTATGGTCTAAAGCGAAGGTTGAACAGGTGCAGTCAGCAAATACCTTTTCATTTGGATCAATTTCGAAGGTTACCCAGTAACTGAGCTTCCCTTCAACAGACGCCTGATAATAATTATTTTTTTGATCATAAATGGCGAACATTACCGTCTGTTTCCGATAATAGCCCTCACCTTGTTCATAAGCCTTTTTACCACAAAAAAGCTTGATCATTGATTGTGTTAATTGAGGGGTCAAAATATGGAACCTCCTATATTAATGAAACTTCTGACTTAAACTTTTTCTCCCAAATCTTTTTCATCCTTAAAATTAACTAATAAAATGTTATCCCAATCTGGGTGATTGTCAAGGAGGATTTTTCTCCATTCAGTTATCCTATTTCTCCTCGGCAATTTGTCGTAAAGCTTCTATATTAATAACCCGAATATTTCGTTGCCCTGTTTGGTCAATCCATCCTCTTTCCTGAAAGGAAGATAGCCTTCGACTAATCGTCTCCTGTGTCGTACCCAAATGGGAGGATAAATCTTTTTTACTCATTGGTAAAGTAACCATTGCATCCTGACCCCCTTTTGCTGCAAGTTCAACTAAATATGAGGCAGTTCTTTTTTCTACATCCTGTAGACTAAGCTGACCGACTAATTTTTCTGTCTTTTCAAGACGTTGGCTCAATTGGCCTAATAATTTCAAAGAAATCGAGGGGTATTTTAACAATAAATCCCTGATACTAGTTCGGTGAATTGAACATATTTCGGTAGCGGCCAAGCTTTCAGCATAACTATCAGATTCTTGTTGGGAAAAAAGTGACAGTTCACCAAGAAAGTCGCCAGGTTCTAAAATCCTGATTAGCTGCTCCTTTCCTGAATCGGAAAGCCGATAAATTTTCACCCTTCCAGTGTGGACGATTAATAAATGCTGGGATGGCTCCCCTGCTTGGAAAATGAATTCACTTTTCTGGTATTTTCGATGATGGCTTAATGTAGCGACTTCTTCCATCTCTTGTTGATTTAACTCTTGAAAAATCGGCACAATCGATAAACAAAGTTTACTGATGTTGTTTTGATTTTGAAAATGATGGCAATTTGACATTATCCATTCTCCTTTACCTTAAAAAAAAGCGGATTGATATATTGTTGGTTGCTATTTTTATTGTATCTTAAACTGCCATTTGTAACCTTGTTTTAAATCAACAAGATTTGATCTCACATAGGGCAACTGGCTCTCAATTGACATTTTATTAAAATGGCTGTGTTAAACTAGACTGTTGATTTCCGCTCCAGACACTTCGCTTTCCGCAGGCTCACCCGTGAGCCTCCTTCGGTCGTTCCTTCCTTCGGAGTCTCACTCAGCTCGTGCTCCTGCAGGAGTCTGCGTGTCTTCCGCTCCAATCAACAATGTGTTCTAAAACAACAATTTATCATTAACAGAGCTTAAAAAAGAGGGCTAACCGGCATTATTACCGGTTAGCCCTCTTTGTGAATTATTATCTTTTTTATGCTTTACCCTTTTTTCATAACAGTAGCTTCACCATCTACTACTATCTCACCATGCTGATTTTTAACTCTAGTTTGCAAAACAAGAATTTTTTTCTTGTCAACTTTTTCTAGAACAGTGACTTCAGCCTTGATTGTATCACCTATTTTAACAGGTGCCATAAACTTTAAATTCTGGGATAAATAAATGGTGTTTTTCCCAGGAAGTTTCATTCCTATTACGGAGGATATAAATCCTGCAGTCAAAATTCCATGGGCAATTCGCTCTTTAAAAAACGAGTTTTTAGCGAATTCATTGTCAACATGCAAAGGATTAAAATCACCGGTAATCCCGGCAAATTGATAAATATCAGACTCAGAAATCGTTTTAGCAAAGCTGGCTTGATCTCCGACCTTAATATTCGAGTAGGAAAGTTCTTGCATAATTTCCTCCTATTCACTAAACATACCTATCTACTATTCAGGTGGTGCTTATTTTGCTATTAAAGGATTGTACAAATCAAATGATTTTAGCACACCATTTTGTGTTTGTTTAAGTTGGTCAACAAAACCTTCCATCGCACTAATAACTTCTGCGCGATTCTTTTGTTGCTGATCAAGGGCATTCTTAAACGTTGTTTCCAAATGAGCATGAGATTTAGAAAGTAACTCAAGCGAAGATTTGCCAGGACTAAATGCTACTGTTTGCGATTTATGACCTATCTCTTCAAACTTATCTGCCCAATCTGATAGGTTTGGTCCGGAAAAATCAGTTGGAGCATAATTCACAGCTTCTTGAACCTTTGTTTTCCACTCTGTGGTTATTTTTTTTGAATCATCTTCAATTTTTGATAGCTGGGAGCTAGAAGAATTAATCCATTCCTTTTGGCTTTCGAAAGCTTGGATTGCGTTTTGTTCTACACCATTTTGAATTGATTGAAACGTCTTAAAGCTGTTAAACCATCCATCCCAAAATACATCCATTACATCTACATACTTAGGTTGTTCTTTTTTCGCTGCCATTTAAAACCCTCCAATTAATATTAATGTTTGTTTTAAAGGTGAATCTTTCACCTAGTTATCAAAAACTAATACAATCAAAATCAAAAAAATTGTATCAGTTTCTAAAAAAAATTTTGGTAGTACTCTAAGAGAAATCTTTACTTTTTCTCTCCATCGTTTTTATTTACTGAAAAGCCTGGAGGAACAAAGAATTGGGTGTACATATTAAAAAACTGGTCTAACATTTTTTGATATTGCCCCATGGAGTCAGCCCATAATTGTAAATATTGCTCACCAGAGGAGGTTAGGGAATAAATCCGTTTTGCCGGACCACCAGCTGATGTATCCCATTCAGAACTTACCAGTTCATCCACTTCTAGCTGACGCAGTGTTCTGTAAAAATTACCCTGGTCTATGGAAGGAAATCCGAAAGCAACCAGTTTTTGCATTAATTCATAACCGTGAGCGTTCCAATCTCTTAATAATAATAGAAGAACTGGAATCATGAAGTTTTTCGGCGTACCGCCAATGTTTTTTTTCTTATCCTTATCTTTCTTTGTACTATTTTGATTTGCTTCCATTGGTACCACCTTCAAATTGTTAATTAACTGATATATGTAATTTACACCTATATGCTATTTCTGTCAATAATTACTCTTTCTTCAAAAATATACAAAAAAAGGTATAATTCTTCTGTTAATTGGGAAATTTTGTCGTTTTATGTTAGATTAACAAGTTATTTAACGTTTTTTATAGACTTCAATTAGTGTCAAAATAGATTATCCTAGTATATGAGAGAATTTTTAAAAGATTCAAAAAAAGATAAATTGCATAGGAGCTGAAACAAAATGTCACAACAACCAGTAATGGATCCGTTTGCGATCTGGAAAAATGTTTATGAACAAACTGAAACAAAATGGAATGAAGTCATTCATGAAACCATGCAAAAGGAAGCATTTTCTGAATGGATGGGTCAAGTCCAAAATGCCTATTTGCAATATCAGCAAGCACTGCAAAACACTACTGATACTTATTTGAAACAAGTGAACATGCCAACTCGTGAAGATATCGCCAATGTTGCTTCGCTTGTGATCAATTTGGAGGAAAAAGTAGAAAACCTTGATCAAAAGTTGGAGAATTTAGAGGATGAACGTACCAATAATCCTTCTTCTACTGAGATTAATAGACTAAAATCCAGTATTGCTAGACTGGATAAAAAAATTGAAACTATTTTAAAAGCAGTACAACAATTAGAAGTAGCTCCAACAGTATTACAAACTAATACAACACCTGATCCTGAACCAAACACCAACCAAGAGGAAAATAAGTAACAAAGCAAATAAGGTTAAAGGGGTAATTTAAATGGCTATTATTGAAAAAGAATCCGTATTGCTAAATCAAGAAACTAAGACTTTGAAGGATAAAGTTGTCATTGTTACCGGTGGTTCACGCGGTATTGGTGCAACAATCGCTAAAGAACTAGGAAAACAAGGGGCAAATGTTGTTATTAATTATAATGTGAGCGCCGACGCAGCTGAACAAGTCGTTGAAGAAATTAATTTAGCTGGCGGTACGGCAATTGCATGCAAAGCAGACGTGGCAAATCTTGATGATGCGAAATACTTAATTGAAAAAACTAAAAGCCAATTTGGCAGAGTTGATATCCTTGTAAACAATGCTGGTATTACCCGCGATCGTAGTTTCCGTAAGCTAAGTGAACAAGAATGGAATGAAGTAATTAATGTAAATCTTAATAGTATTTATCACACTACTTCTGCTGTCATTAACACTATGTTAGATCAAAAATTCGGACGTATTATTAATATAAGTTCTATTATTGGTCAATCTGGTGCCTTCGGACAAACGAACTATTCTGCTTCAAAAGCAGGAATGATTGGTTTTACAAAATCACTTGCTTTAGAAACAGCCAAAAACGGTGTGACAGTTAACGCTATTTGCCCGGGCTATATCGAAACTGAGATGTCTGCAGCGATTCCAGAAAACATTTTGGAAACTATTGTGAATAAAATCCCAATGAAACGCTTAGGTCAACCATCTGAAATTGCTGAAGCCGTTATTTTCCTTGCAAACAGCAATTATATTACTGGTCAATGCTTAAATGTTAACGGTGGAGCATATATGTAAGTTGGTAGAAATTTTTAAATAATAAGGAGGATCTCGATGGTTAATACAACTTCAATAGATATGGATTCATGGTTAAAAACTATGCCAGAACCCTTACTAAAAAATTATGATCGTTTTAAAAAGGTCTCTGAGGTTTTAACAAGAAGCCCCGAGCCTAAAGTCGGTCAAAGTCCTAAAGAAGTAATTTGGTCGAAAAATAAAGCTAAGCTATATCGTTACCATTCACAAAAGATAACGAATAAAGTTCCACTTTTACTCGTATATGCTTTAATTAATAAGCCATATATTCTAGATTTAACACCTGGTAGTAGTCTTGTGGAATACTTAGTAAACCAAGGCCATGATGTGTATCTTTTAGATTGGGGTACTCCAGGATTAGAAGATCGCAATATGAAGTTAGATGATTATATAATGGACTACATCCCTCGTGCAGTCCAAAAAGTTTTGAAAACGTCAAATGCAGACGAAATTAGCGTGCTAGGCTATTGCATGGGTGGCACAATGACTTCAATTTTTGCTGCTCTTCACCCTGAATTGCCAATTCGTAATTTAATCTTTTTAACTAGTCCATTTGACTTTTCTGACACTGGACTGTTTACAAATTGGTTGGATGAACGTTATTTCAATTTAGACAAAGTGGTAGATACATTTGGTGTTGTTCCACCAGAAATGATTGACCTTGGCAATAAATTATTAAAACCACTCGTAAACTATATTGGTCCATATGTGAGTCTTGCTGACCGTGTAGAAAATGATAGCTTCGTAAAAAGCTGGACATTAATGCAAAAATGGGTCCATGATGGTATTCCGTTCCCTGGAGAAGCATTCCGCCAATGGATCGGTGAATTTTACCAAAAAAACAAGCTAATAAATGATGAATTATACATCCGTGGAAAACAAGTTAAATTAAGTAAAATTAAGGCTAATATCTTGAATATTGCCGCACAACGGGATCATATTGCTGCACCAGAACAAGTGAAACCCCTTTTGGAAAAAGTAGCGAGTAAGGATAAAACATTCCACCTTATGCCTACTGGACATGTTTCTGTTGTAGTTGGTGGAAGTGCCACTAAAGGTACATATCCAACGATCGACCAATGGTTGAAAGAACGTTCTAAATAAGTTCAAACAAAAACCCCCCTTTCACTAGAATGGGGGGTTTTTGCAACTATGAGTCTTTGCCTACTGAAGAATTAACAATATCACTTTGCTCATCCCTGAGTGACCAGCCTGTTTTTAATCCTAGAACAAACCAACCTAAGGCAACCACTCCTATCGCAAAAATGGTGTCTCCTATAACGCGGAGCCAATGGAAGGTTTGAATTTTATCCTGTTGCAGAAATTCAGCGGATCTTGCATACCACATTCCATGCTCAACACTTGCCCAAGTTTGCATTAACCCGATTGGGATTAAGCTTAATAAAACCATAAGAGCAAGTCCAATATTAATGGCCCAAAAAGCAAAACTTAATAACTTTGTTTTCCACTTTTTCTGCCCTGTTAAACCTTTTAAACAGAATAGCATCAAACCGATTCCCAGCATACCATAAACACCGAAAAGTGCGGTGTGGCCATGAACTGGTGTCGTATTCAGACCTTGCATATAATACAGTGCAATTGGTGGATTAATGAAGAAACCG
Source organism: uncultured Bacillus sp. (assembly GCA_937894355.1). Taxonomy (GTDB): domain Bacteria; phylum Bacillota; class Bacilli; order Bacillales; family Cytobacillaceae; genus Bacillus_BU. The sequence goes on along the minus strand of CALCRD010000470.1, from coordinate 10,141 downwards.
AATAATCCTGCCCCTACTAAATTCCAAAAGGCAACGGCGACAAAACAATAAATCGGCCATTTATAAGCCTTTACCCAAGGTTTGGATCTGCTTAGAGTGAGATTTTCATATGCTTCAAAGCCAATTACAACAAGTGGGACAACCTCTAATGCACTAAAAACCGCTCCGAACGCCAATACCCCAAGTGGCGTACCGCTGAAATACAAATGATGGAACGTACCGATAATCCCACCGAACAAGAAAATAGATGTAGAAAATAAAACCGTACTAGTTGCAGTTGATGTTCGTAACAAGCCCATTCTGGTAAATAAGAAGGCGATGACCACAGTCGCAAATACTTCGAAAAAGCCTTCCACCCATAAATGGACTACCCACCAACGCCAATACTCAGCCATGGCTAAATGTGTTTGTTGTCCCCATAATAATCCGGGAACATAAAACAATGGAATAGCCGTAGCAGCTAATAAAAACATTGCTAGGAGATGTCGATCTTTCTGTGATTTTTTAAAGGCTGGCAATAAGGCTCTGCCCATTAAGAATAACCAAATAAACAAACCAACCGTTAAGAATATTTGCCAAAAACGGCCTAAGTCAACGTACTCATACCCTTGATGACCAAACCAGAAATTTGACTGATTATCAAATTTTTGGAATACTCCCATCCATTGTCCAGCCATTGATCCTACCACGATAATTAAAAGACAAACAAACAGGACATTCACCAAACTACGTTGAAATTTCGGCTCATAACCAGATACAGCTGGTGCCATAAATAAACCAGTTGCTAACCATGCTGTTGCTATCCATAAGATTCCTAATTGGGTATGCCAGGTTCTGGCAACAGAGTATGGTACCCATTCCTGAATCGGGATTCCATAAAAACCTGATCCCTCAACTGCGTAGTGAGCTGTGACTGCTCCTAGTCCAACTTGAACAACAATTAATGCGGTCACAACCCAAAAATACTTTAGTGTCGCCTTCATTGATGGAGTCGGTGATAATGCTAGTAATGGATCTTTTTCTGGATAAACCCCCTCACCAGGTGTTTCCTTGTGCTTTTGGACTGCAAAGTACCAGGTAAGTGCACCCACTGCGGCAAGAAGCATGACGAAACTAATAACGGACCATATCACCATTTCACCTGTTGGACGGTTATCAATCAAATCCTCATTTGGCCAGTTATTTGTGTAGGTAATATCACTGCCCTTTCGATTGGTTGCAGTGGCCCATGTACTCCAAAAAAAGAACGTATTCATATCGACCATGCGGTCCGAATCTTTAATTGTGTTTTTTGGAATAGCATAATGATCTCTGATTTCATCTAAATCCGGATCTTCCATGAAGATTCCACCATAATAATTGCTTAAATGTTGAAATGCTTCAGCACGATCTTTAGAGATGGTTATTTCTTTTGTATCTTTATCATAAGTGTTTGTTCGCATTTCTTTTTTCAACCTAGCTCGAAGTTGTGCTTGTTGTTCTTCATCTAGGTCCTCATAATTGCTACCAAAATCAGCATTTCCCCATTTATCTAATAAGTACATTGATTCACGATGGAGCCAATCGGCATTCCAATCTGGAGCTACATAGGCGCCGTGTCCCCAAATACTCCCGACCTCTTGACCTCCAATAGATTGCCACACGTTCTGACCATCTTTAATATTTTGTCCAGTGAATAACTCTGTTCCATCTTCGGTTACTACACGATCAGGTATCGGTGGCATCACTTGATAAATTCGTCCACCATAATAACCTAAAATGGCAAAAGATAGAATGATAACTAGACCTAAAATTATCCACAACTTACGGTAATTCATGTAATCCCTCCTTAATAATATCCCTTTTACTAGGAAATTTTCCTATTACATTTTTGTGCGAAGTGTAATAGCATTCTTACGTTTCCCATAAATGGAAAATCAATTCCGAAATGGATAAAAATCCTATGATTTTTTCAAACCTATCAATAAAAAAAGCATCAGACTGTTGGAATCAGTCGATGCTTTTCCATTTTTCTAGTAATAATATCTTTAGTGATCATTTCTATTCGATTAATTGTGCTGCTTATTTGGTAATTTCTTTTCTGGATGTCCATTACCTTGTCTTTTATTTTTTTGTTGTTTCTTTTTATTCTCATTTAAATCTTGGACAAATTTATTTGTATCCTCCATTGATATCCCTCCTTGATGATTACGTTTCTCTTGTTACTGTAACCAGTCAAGGTACAAATCATTCGTAAATGGATTTCAGTGTTACACTTCTCTTCTCATCGCCTTTAATACATCTACCTCAGTTGCCCGTTTCGCCGGACGATGACCTGAGATAATAGTCACCAAATAGGTAATTCCGAAGCAAATCAGTGGCAATGACCAAGGAATTGAACTGAAAACTAAGTCCTTAGGAAGTTTTTCTTCAAAAACCTGTTCAATAATAAATGGCAAGCCTTTATTCACCGCATAACTAATTCCATACGAAACCATCGTTCCGATTAAAGCGCCAACAAGACCAATAAGACTACTTTCCAATAGAAAAATATTTTTGATCGTTTTCGGATTGGCACCAATAGCTTTCATAATCCCAATATCAGGTGCTCTTTCTGTTACTGCCATTGTCATTGTATTATAAATTCCTATCGAAGCAATTAATATGGCAATCGTCCCAATAAAGATAAGTCCAGCTTTAATAATTGTAAAAATCATATTAATTTCTTCCATTTCGTTAACAATGGAAAAAGTAGCATAGTTTTCGGCTTCAAGTTTTTCGGCGATGCTTTTTACATCTTCAATATTATTTGCATATATGTTTACTCGGTCATATTCATTTGTGGTAATGTCTGAAAAATCAGCATCTGGAAAAGTAGGGTCATTAATCATGCCTCGAGGTGTGCCAGTGAAAGCTTCAATTTCCTTGAGAATATCTTGTGAAATAAAAACAGTTTGATCTCGCTCCCATTCCTTTGTTGGTTTTTTACTAATACCAACAATCGTGAGGGGGATTTCCTTTTCGATTTTTTTCCCTTCTTCAAATTGACTTACAGCTAGATTAATTTGTTTGCCAGTTAGTTCATCTTTGTAGCGGAATTCCTTTTTTACTTCCCCATTTTCATTATAAAGTTCTGCTTCTTTATCAATTGCATCTTGATTTAGCAGATTCGTTACAAAATGGTAACCAACGACAACTTCGTTTTTATTTTTTGGTAATCTTCCTTTAGACAACTCGAATCCCGCTTTTATTTCTGAAGGCATATGAGCGACAATTGTTTCAGCGTCCGTTTGATAATTAGCTATTTTATAATTACCACTTTGCGAAAGCATAACCTTTCTTGTCACGGCATTTACTTTATCAATTTGTTCAAATTCTTTGATGTCCTTATCCGTTATTTGCTGGAAATTGCCCTTTTTTGTTTCTTTCCCATGAACTTCGATTTCAGTCACCAGGCTTTGTTCAGTCATATCTTTGATAACGGATTTATGAATCCCAAACCCGACTGAGGCAAGTACGATTAGAAATGCACAGCCCATAGCTGTGGCTAGAATTGTCATAAAAACCCGTGTCTTATTTTTCTGCATATTTTGCAGGACAAACCGAAACTGATCGTTTAATTTCATGATACAAGCTTCCCTTCAATAATCTGACCATCCTTCAATTCAATCATTCGGTGTCCAATTTCAGCTACCTTATCATCATGAGTAATAATTAAAAAAGTAATCCCCAAATCTCGATTTAGTTCAATAATAAACTTAAGTAAATCTTGTTCTGTTTCACTGTCCAGGCTTCCTGTTGGTTCATCGGCTAGAATCACCGGAGGGTTTACAATAAGAGATCTAGCGATACTGACCCGTTGTTGTTGTCCTCCTGAAAGTTCACCAGGATAATGATTTTGATAATCGAGCAGACCAACTTTTGAGAGCATTTCCTCTATTAATACCCGTCGTGCAGTTTCGCTTAAGCCTTTTAGAATTAAAGGCAATTCGATATTTTGAAAGGCAGTCATACTAGGAATTAGTTGAAAGCTTTGAAATATAAATCCTAGGTTTTCTATGCGAAAGTCAGCAAATTTCGTTTCATTCATCTCAGTAACCTTTGAGCCATTTATGATGATTTCTCCTTGTTTTGGATGAATAAAACCGCTAATTAGATTAAGTAGCGTTGATTTTCCTGAGCCACTTCTCCCGACAATTGTGACAATCTCGCCTTTATTTACGGTGAATGAAACATCTTTTAACACCGGAATGATCGTTTTGTGGCCTTTTTTGCCAATCTCAAAATCATGACTTACATTTTTCACAGTAATCATATTTAGTTCTCCTCAAGTATTAATTATCTTTATTAGGAAAATATTTGCCCAAATACTTTTAAAAATGTGAACTGATTGGACAGTCACTTATGCTGTATATTTATTTGCTAAAACTTCGATTAGCCGTTTCCGACCTCGATATAACCTGTTTTTTACCGTTGAAGCAGGTAATTGCAGTTTGCATGCAATTTCTTTCTCTTTCAATTCATATTGAATCCTTAGATTCAGCACTTCTTTATACTCCTCAGATAACTGCAACAGGCTCTGATCTAATACTTCTTTGAAAAGTCTCAATTCTACTTCTTTCTCCGTGTTAGGCCCTACCCCCGAGTGAAAAAATACATTTTCAATCATGAACTGATCAGCGAGGATCCAGCTCTTTCTCTTTTCAACACGTAAAAAGTCAATTGCCGTCCTGACTGCTATTGCTGACAGCCAGGAGGCAATTTTTTTCGAATCATCAATGGTGTCGATTTTTTTAAAGGCTTTAATAAACGTTTCCTGAACCACATCTTCAGCTAAAAAACGATCCCTGGTAACTGAAAAAGCAATATGCTGCAGCCGTTTAGAGTACATGACGTATAAATGATTAAAATCAATCGCTTCCATATGAGGCTCTCCCTTGTTATTTTAAGTGTTCCTTAATAAAACTTGGTGCATGTTCCTCATCAAAATAGTAAACCTCAGGGTAAATTGAGTTTTTATAGTAAAAAGCTGCTACATATTTGTTTTCGTGATTCCAGCCAGTATTATGGATTAACAGATTAATCTCTTCCTTTTTGATTACTTTTAATGTATTTGAACTTTTTTCTATTTTACGGACAATCTCCTGAGAGCCCATTAATTCAGAAAAGCTATTTTTGGATACCAGGATTTGGTCAATGTCCTCTGCTTCAACTATTATTTGTTTAAGTAAACCTTTGCTTTCTAACCATTTTGTAAAATGGCGATAATAAGGTTTGTATCCAGTAGAATAGGTGTACCCATCATCTCTTCCAGTTGGAAATTCGATTGATCCAATATCTGCAAAATACCTACTATCCTTATAAGATTCTTCTATAACATCTTTTCTCACAGCTTGGATTGCTTCCTTCATATCTTTTTTATTAGATATAGTAAAACTGTTGCCGTCCGGCAAATTCGAATGAACAATCATTTTATTGGCTTTTTCCAAATCATTTTGAAACAACTCTAATGAAGTTTGTTTGAATTCTTTTGTTTCATAAACTTTTTGATAATAATCTTCATAGATATCTTTTTCAATTTTGTATTCGCGGGTAATTTTCTTGCCATTTTTCAAGTTGTAGGAAATAAAGGCGAATTCATATTGATTATTGTCAATCTCTTGATTGATGTTTTTGTCTGAAATAAGTTGATGATGGAGTTTTCGGACTTCCTCTATGTTCTTTTGACCTTTCATTGGAGACGGAACAAAATCTGTTTCGGGATAATAATTAATACGATTATCACTTAGCAAAACACTCTGTATCTCACTAAAATCCGGAATCGTTTTTTCATAAAAGCCAAAAGACTGCACTCCTGTAAAAAGAATAGCGATGACTACTATATATATAGCCAATCCTTTTACTCTCGCAAAGACTCTCCAAGTTTTCTGCAAAAGCATTTCAGCAATAAAATAGCCGATTAAAGTTCCCAGCACATAGCCAAATATCATCCAGCTATCACTGGTGCCTTGAACTTGTCTAAAATACATCCCCCCGAAAAGCATCATGCAAAAGGTTACACCATATTTAAAAATTGGCCGTAATTTTGGAAAGGAAATGGCTTCAGAAACAGACTCAAGCTTTCTTTTTTTATAGAGTAATAGCGATAAACCGTAAAGAACTACAGTTAACACGATATAAACGTTTGCTGTCTTCCATTCTAATGTCTTAGTTTGAAGCTCAATTACATAGGTCAACGGTGACAATTCATTTGAAATTAAACTAAGGTAGTACTCACCTGGGAATCCATAGACAAAATAATTTAAATTAGAAAATACCATTACGGCAATTCCGATTGGGAATAAAAGAAAAATGTAAGTTAACACGGCTTGAACTGCTGAAATCCCCGTTAACATTGCCACAAACATGCCTGCTGTAAAAAGGAGTACATTAAGCAAAATCGTAACTCCTGCCCAATACAAAACATCTTTTAGCCCAAAGTAAGGCTGTAGGTCGAGTCCGGCATGAGTAATCATCACAATGATTGCGATGAGCACAACTGGAAGGACAAGAAGGAACACACCGATTAATGCAAAATGATGGAAAATCTTCTCTCTTTTCAACGGTAAACTATGCATGAGGTCTGTTGCTTGTTTAACATGCAAAAATCGGAATAAAAACACTGCCATTAAAACGGGAGTAATGATAAAAAGAGTCGTTTGAATGTCATAATCAAAATTAAAAAGATTGTCAAAGATCATTTCATTCCGCAAATTTTTATCAGAGTGCATCATCATGATTCTTATTGGCAGTGATATTAGTAATCCTAAGAAGTATACGATAGAAATCCAGCCTACACTCCGCAAAGCATGCAAGAGGATTTCTTTATTAAACAATGACATTTTTGATGGCATAACCAATATCCCCCATTTCGTAAATAAAGATTTCTTCAAGAGTAAGTGGCAGAAGATCAAAAATGACTGGATTCGTCTTTCTAATATGCTTTGCTAGTAAATCGACCTGCCCTCTCACAATATATAGAAGAATGCTTCCTCTTTTTTCAGTATGGAGGATGGTAAAGTCATTAAATAATTGTTTAGGCACTTCACCACTATAGGCAACTTGTATCTTATGAACGTCCGATTTCAATTCATCTAGTTCTTTTTCCATTATGAGTTTACCACTGTGAATGATTCCGATATGATCGCAAATATCCTCAAGTTCTCGTAAATTATGAGAGGAAATCAAAATGGTCATCTCCCGATCTGCCACATCTTGAATTAGCAGGTTCTTCACCTTTTTTCGAACAACTGGATCTAGACCATCCATCGGTTCATCAAGGATAAGAATTTCCGGTTTTGTTGAAAGAGCTAGAATAAACGCAGCCTGTCTTTGCCATCCTTTGGAAAAAGTATGAATCTTCTTATTGATGTCCAATTCAAAGGATTGGGTAAGCTTCAAGAACCGTTCATCACACCATGTTGGATAAATACTTTTATAAAAACTAGCCATTTGCCGAGTAGTATATTGGGATATAAAATAGGGTTGATCAGGGATGTAAAAGATTTTTTGCTTTAGACCTACGTTTTCGAAAACTTTTTTTCCATCAATCATTACCTCACCAGTTTCCTGACGGTAAATACCCGCTAGAAGTTTAATAATCGTCGTTTTCCCTGCTCCGTTTGAGCCAATCAATCCATATATCGAACCTTTTCCAATTGAAAGGCTCACTTTTTCAACTGCTTGAAGTCTATTAAATTTCTTGCTTACATTCTTCATTTCAATCATTTCTTGAGCCCCCCCTTTTTGAAGCGTCTATTTCTCGGATTAATTGAACTAATTCTTCAGCAGTTACACCTAGGTAGAGAGCTTCTAAAATCAGCTTTTCCAATTGTTTTTTCACCCCTGCGATTTTTTCTAAGTCTTTCTTCTGATTGTTTGGATTTACATAGCTTCCCTTTCCTTTTACCGAATAAATGAAGCCTTGAATTTCTAGTTCCCTATAGGCTTTTTGAATCGTATTCGGATTGATTGTCAACTGAGTAGCCAAGGTGCGAACTGACGGCAGTTGTTCATCATCCTTGAGTACTTCATTAATGATTAGTTCCTTCAATTTATCAACTAGCTGTTCATAGATGGGCTTCCGACTTCGCAAATCAAGTTCAAACATAATAACCCCCAATCTGTACAGGTGCTACGCACCGACCATTTTTTGTTAATCATATCCCTTATTCTGTACCAAGTGTACTATTATTCTTAATACAGTTGATTATATGATAATTCCATCAAAATGGAAATACTTTTTTTGAAAATTTCCCATAAAAAAACTGACCCTTTAAAAAGAATCAGTTAGCTAAAATAATCTATTATGTTTTTTTAGTAAACCCGCTTTGCACCTATAAAGTATTTTGACCAATAGGAATTATCTAATGATACAACTTGAATCCCACTTGAACTGGTGGCTGACACGAATTTGTTATTTCCCACATAAAATCCGACATGTGAGACAACTCCGGGTGTATTAACTCCATAAAAAACAAGGTCGCCTGGTTGCAGATTACTACGAGAAATTGCCGTTCCCATAGTATATAGGCTCGACGAGGTTGTTCGAGCCATATCAACCCCTTGTTGATTGAACATATAATAAACAAATCCTGAACAGTCAAAGCCTCTAGGTGTTGTTCCACCCCACAGATACGGAACTCCAATGTAATTGTTGGTGTTAGCAACTAGTGCTTTCTTGACAATGGCATGATCTAGAGCCGTCCTAGTTGCCACATCACTATTTCCGGTTACCAGAAGGCCATAATCACTTTGGAATGTTTTTATCGCTTGAACCGTTACCGAATCAAGACTTCCCGTTGTGACAGGGACAGCATAATATCCAAGCTCTTGCAATTGTTTTTGAAGCGCTAATGTACTTGTATCATTTGTAACAGGAGCGGGAATGGGTGTAGATGTATTAGGTATTTTAAGAATCTGGCCAATGGCAAGCGAGTCTGACGTTAATTGATTTGTTTGTTTCATCGCATTGACAGTTGTGTTAAACTGTTTGGCAATCCCCCACAGACTATCTCCAGCCTTAACTGTATAAGTGGTTTGCTGCTCCACGGTAGGCGCAGGTGTTGTAATTGTGCCATTTGAGGGTATTGTTAATACCTGGCCAATAGATAACTGATCTGAAGTTAATTGATTTGCACTACGGATTGCCTCTACAGTTGTACCGAATTTTCGAGAAATTCCCCACAAACTATCACCGGAAAGTACTGTATAGCTTTGAGTGTTTGCACTAGGAGTGGTGGTATTTGTTTGATTGCCTGAAGAGGGTACTATTAATACTTGGCCTAACTTTAGGGTGTCTGCTAGCAAATGATTGGTTTCTTTTAGTGCGTTAACAGTTGTCCCAAATCGATTAGCAATTGACCATAATGTATCTCCAGACACTACTGTATATGTTGTTGTTACTTCAGGAGAAGTTGTAAGTGTACTTGACAGATTAAGGACTTGTCCAATTTGCAGCGAATTTGAAGTCAAATTATTTGCTTGTTTTAGTTGGTCAACAGTCAGATTGTTTTGAGTGGCTATTTTATATAAAGTATCTCCTGCTTTAACTGTGTAAGTATGATTATTCACTTCCGAACTAATCGGACTTGTAGCAGCTGAAGCATGACTATTAGGAATTCCATTTAAACTCAAAGTCGACAAAACAATTGTTCCTACGACAATTTGAACGGTTTTTACAATGATGTTATCAGGGATTTTTTCCTTAATATATTTTTGTACTCTCGATTCTAAATTTACTGGTTGGTTGCCGTTACTATTTCCAAACTCTGCGGCAAATTCTGTGTCTGTCTGGTCCACATATAAAATTAACTTATATCCATCTTTTTCTGGAATGACTTTATGCCTAATAAAATGTTGCATTAATAATCACCTCCTACTTAACATTCACTGTTTTTAACGGATTCATTACTTTTTTATTAGTTAAAGTAAAAAAAAGACTTCGCACAAATGCGGACAAGACCGAATCCCAAAAGCCAGGTGGTGTCCGAAGTTGAGCAAACTTCGGACAAGAACGAGTCCCAAAAGCCTGATGGTGTCCGAAGTTGAGTAAACTTCGGACAAGACCGAATCCCAAAAGCCTGATGGTGTCCGAAGTTGAGCAAACTTCGGACAAGAACGA
>CALCRD010000469.1 GCA_937894355.1 uncultured Bacillus sp. | reverse complement strand
CGGAGTCTCACTCAGCTCGTGCTCCCGCAGGAGTCTGCGTGCCCTCCACTCCAATCAACAGGTTGCTAAATATCAACTATGGTCTTTAACACAGCCTAGATAAAAAACCGACAAAGGTCAATCACACCTTTGTCGGTTTTTTTGTTTATTAATTTTGTTGATCTACTTTTTCATTTACCAGTTCCCAATCCATGCATGATAAATTGGATGGTTCGTTCTGTTTCTAATTCATCGTCCCATTCTAATTCCGGGAATAGGACGTAACGGGTAAACAAGTGTCCGAGGATACTGGTTATGGCTAGGCGGGCAACACTTTCGGCGGGCATTTGTATGAGTTGCCCTTTTTCTTGAAAGCTTTTGATTATTAGTGAAACACGCTCAAATAACTTTTTAGCTATTTGATCCAGAAATTGTTTGCGCAATTCTGGTTGAAAGGGGATTTCCTGCATCATGATTTTAACGACTGGAAGCAATTTTTTTAATACTTCTCTGCGATTTTCAATGGTGTCTCTGAGAAAATCCTCGACGCGATCATATTGGCGATCGAGCACTTTATTTAAATCATTAACAATAAATGGTGCAATCATCTTGGTCATGAGTGGGGTAACAATTGACATTAGTAAATCTTTCTTGGTTTTATAATGCCGGAAAATTGTTCCTTCAGCCACTCCTGCCTTTTTGGCAATTTCACTAGTCGAGGTAGCAGCATAGCCTTTTTCGGAAAATGAATCAATGGCAGCGATAATGATTTGTTTTTGCTTATCAGTTAGTCCTATTTCCTCATCAAATAGTTGTTGTAAAATCATTTCTTCTTCGGACATTGTATTCTCCTTTATAAAAACTTTTTTACTCACCCATCTAGGTTCAGAGTGGTGATGCTACTTGTTAACCATAAACAATGTTTTTTTTTAAAAAAAAGATTTGATGGTTAGATTTTGCGATATTTCTTTAGGGCAAAGATATTTAGGACGATGAAGACGATGGCGAATCCTAGTAGTACTAGTAAGTCGCTTAGAATGTCCGTAAGTCCGAGTCCCTTATACATAACGTCGACTAAGGCGTTGCCACCGTAGTACATGGGCATACATTTGGCAATGACTTGGAGCCAGTTTGCCATTCCTTCAACTGGCAGGATTCCGGCGAAAAAGATTTGCGGAATGATGGCGATTGGAATGAATTGCATCATTTGGAATTCTGAGTTAGCGAATGCTGATAAAAGTATTCCTAGTGACAATGCGACAAGTGCTAGGGTGATATTGATTAGGACGACGTTCCAAAACGAGCCTACTAGGGTGATATCTAATACTTTGGTTGCATAAAAGACAACGATAAAAGTTTGGATGACTGCAAATACACCGTAGCCCATTAAATAGCCGAAAACGATATCGGTCCGCTTAATCGGTGTTGCTACTAAGCGCTCTAGAGTACCTGTGGTGCGTTCGCGTAACAAGGCAATTCCGGAGATGAGAAAGACAAAAAAGAAAACGAAAAAGCCGACTAATATTGGACTTAACAGATCGAAAAAGGATGTATCTTCGTTGCCGTAAATATAATCAGTGCTGATTTCAGGAGCTTTTACTTTTTCGAGCTTAAGCGGAGCTCCGGGAAGCTTAGTTTGTATGTTTTTGATGAATTGCGATAGGTTATTGGATTGTTCTTTAGCACTTTCAGCTGCAATGGCCTGGCCGATTTTCATTTGTAAGGCTTTGGAAACTGATGGCTGTTCATGTTTTAGGGTTAGTTTGTTTTCGTCACCCTTAATTTGAAGAATGCCATCTAAATCATCGTCAATCATGATCTTTTCGGTGTCTTTTAGATTGTCATATTGTTTTACGATGATATCTTTATCTTGTAACTGCTCGATAAGGGTCGCATCAACATTGCTTACTCCGAGCCGTGGGTCGGTTGGGTCGGAGGTGAGTAAATAATGGAGGAGGGTGATAATGAGTAATGGCGCCACCATCATCATTGCCAGAGCTCGTTTATCGCGTAACATTTGGTGGAAAATCCGTTTAACTAATGCGATTGATCTCATCGTTGTTTACCTCCAGCTTTTAAAAATACTTCTTCTAAATTAGCCGCGCTGTATTGTTGTTTCAGTTCTGCTGGTGAGCCGCTGGTGATAATCGCTCCGTGTCTAACCATAGCTAGACGGTCACATTTTTCGGCTTCATCCATAACATGAGTGGTCACTAGAATCGTTTTTCCTTCATTTTTTAATCGTCGTATTTCAGCCCAAATCGATTGACGTAATTCTGGGTCAATTCCGACAGTAGGTTCATCTAATATAAGGACTTGTGGATCTTGAATTAAGGCGACAGCGAGTGATAATCGGCGTTTCATACCACCAGAGTAGTTCTCGACTTTCTTGGTGAGATCGTCTGTGAGATTTACTAAGTTAGCTGCATAGCTGATCCGTTGTTTTTTTATATCTTTTTTTAGCTTGAAAAGTGAAGCGAAGAAAGCAAGATTTTCTTGACCGGTTAAATCAGAGTATAGGGCATCGGCTTGAGCCATATAGCCAATTTTTTGCAATAAGTTTAGGTTAGGAACAGCGGTGTCCAATACGTGAACCTGACCTTGTGACGGGCGATCCATTCCAACAATAATTTTGACTATGGTTGTTTTCCCGGAACCAGAAGGTCCGATTAGGCCGTATATTTGTCCAGGTTCCACGTTTAAGCTAATGTTGTTTAAGACTTGTTTTTTTCCAAAACTTTTGCTTACTTCTTTAATAACAATCGTTGCTGTCATTCATAAGCCCCCTTGAAAAAACTGTTTGTGAGTGATTACTCACTTTTATTATATATGAGTCATGACAAAGGTCAATGACGGAAATGTTGTAATTAATAAAAATTTGCAACAGGTTTTAATTAAAGGTACTAATGGTAGTATTTGAGGAAAAGGCTGTGTTAAACCAAACTGTTGATTTCCGACGCTTGATAAATCAATTGGAAGAAAGTTTCTTACGAGTGGTATTGTCTGTGATAAGCTAAAAAGGATACATTTTGACATACATAATGATAGTTTTTCGATATGATGGGGGAGAAAAAATGGTTAGGGTTTTGTATATTGAGGACGAACAGGATATTGGAGAATGGGTGACCAAGGATTTAACGGCTCGGGGCTATGAGGTAATTTGGCTTCAGTCAGGTGAGGGATTTGAAAAACACATAACTAACAGTGATATTGTCATTTTGGATGTGATGCTGCCAGGATTAGATGGATTTTCGATTGGGAAAAGGATAAAAAAGGACTTTACGGATCTGCCTATCTTAATGCTTTCGGCACGAACAGCGGTAGAGGATAAAATTGAAGGCTTGCAGTTTGCTGATGATTATTTAACAAAGCCATTTCATCCCGACGAGCTTGCTGCACGTATCGAGGTTCTATTAAGGCGATTTCAAAAAAGTGAAGATACCTTGGACCTTCAGCATTTGACCATCTATACAAAGGATATGAGAATTGTTCATAAAGACACCGATAAGGAAATCCAATTAACAGGAAAGCAATATCATTTATTCCAATATTTTATTCGCAACCTAAATCAAATTCTAACAAAGGAACAGCTTTATGAAGGTGTTTGGGGCGAACGGTATATGGAAGGAGATAAAACTTTAATGGTACATATTCGATATTTGCGAGAAAAAATTGAAAGAGTCCCTGCCAAGCCTACCATTATCGAAACCATTCGAGGTCTTGGATATAGGGTTAAACTATGAAGTTTTTTCAGTCTTTGCTGGCTAAATATATGCTCATCATTTTT
>CALCRD010000468.1 GCA_937894355.1 uncultured Bacillus sp. | reverse complement strand
CAACTAAAAATAGCATTACTTTGAAAATTTCACTAAAGGCAGTAATGGATAGCTATTCAGATGGGACAAACTTATATCCTGAGGGTGAAAAAGAGTTTAAAGAAAACTACGAAGAAATTAAAAAGCTATTTGGTGATGCTATGCAAATGCGCTTTATTCAATCTGGTAATAGTTACAAGGCTGAAGTTTATGCAGAGGGGAAATGGCAAACTGCAAGTAATGAAGATGTGAATGATTGGTTGACAGTATTAAACCGTGCAGATTTTGATCTTAAACCAGGTGGTTATTTTACAGATGCAATTGGTCACTGGGCTGAAAGCTATATCCAATTACTTTATCAAGCTGGAATAGTGACAGGTGTTACGGATACAACGTTTAATCCGAATGGTCAAGTAACACGTGGACAATTAGCTGCGATGATTTTCCGTGCTTCAGGACTAGATGTTAATGAAGATTATGAAGGTCCAGCTACATACAAAGATATGCAAGGCTTCTGGGGGGCAAAGGAAGTAGCGATTTTACAAGAGTATGGATTACTCGAAATTTTTGATGGTGAAAATTTTGAACCAAATAAACCGGCTACACGTGAGGAAATGGCTCATGTAACGGCAAGCTACTTGGAATCAGTAGAATTCGATGTAGAAAAGGCTAATAAAAATAATACTTTTACAGATAAAGGTGAAATGCGTCAGGAAGCGGTAGCATCGATTGGCTTATTACAGCAATTAGGAATTATTGAAGGCGCAAATGGTAAGTTTAATCCAAAAGGCAATTTGACTCGTGCGCAATTTACGAAAATCTTATCGCTTACACTGATGACAGTAAATAAATAGTAAGAGTAAAAAACCACTTTGCTAAGGCAAAAGTGGTTTTTTTACGTGCCAGTCACCGAAACAATTTTGACACAATTCATCCTGCAAGTACGTGGAACATATAGCTTAAAAAATAGCCTAATAATATATAGGTGAGAAAGGCTTTACAAGTGACTGTTTGTACATGGTGCAAAATAAACTCTGAAATACTAGCCGTCCCGATTAACCCGATTGATAAGCCCATTAATATTCCTTGTGCTCTTATTGTTAAATCCCAATACTGACCAATTAAAATAAAAATGATAAAGAAGATGGAGAAGCCGATGAAATAAATAAATAGCTTCCATAGCTTTTCACTTTGTGAGAGAA
Organism: uncultured Bacillus sp.; assembly: GCA_937894355.1. GTDB lineage: Bacteria > Bacillota > Bacilli > Bacillales > Cytobacillaceae > Bacillus_BU. The sequence goes on along the minus strand of CALCRD010000468.1, from coordinate 3,610 downwards.
AGGCTGTTGTAAGTGCAAAGCCTTCAGGGAGATGATGAAGAATAATGGAAGCAGTAATCGTTATACTTAATGCAGAATTTCCTAGTAAATTGCCTACTGTAAGACTGATCGGGATGGTATGAATGACCATTGCAATGGCGAGCAAGGAAACGGAGGGATTTTGATAATTAGTAGGGTGAAATAAGCTACTAAGTAGTTGGAAAATTAAATAGCCGATGAGAATGCCTAGTATGATGCCAAAAGACTTGTACATTTGAAATGAGGATGGAATGATGTCTAGTATAAGCAATCCTACTAAAAATCCGCCACATAATAACGATAAGCCCTGGGTTGTATGTTGAAAAAGCTTAGAGAACACCCAAGCAATTGTTCCTCCTATACTAATGCTGAAAAAAAGAAATCCTCCAAGTATCATTGCACTCAACTGCGAAATTCCCCCGCCCCATTATAATCTGAAGTCCGTTTTACAAAATATATGCAATTCAAGGGTTTATATGAGGATACGCTGTTAAAAATATACAATCTCACTATCTATGTAGAGCAGGAAAACATTAATCAGTAAATAAAAAGTTACAGCTCGTACAAATGAAAAGGAGCAGTATCAAGCTTCCCTTCCATCTGTAGACCGTATAGGGTTATTGGAAGACTTCTTCAATCGTTTGAGCAATGGTAATGAAATGTAAGTCTTTATCTTTTGTATATTCGATTGCGCCAGCTCCACCTAAATAAAATTTTATAGCTGGATACTTTGAAGCAAAATCCTCTAATTGCTGTAAGAGAGCAGGGTGCATTTCAAAAGGCATAGTTGTTAGAGCAGACAATATAACAATTTGAGGCTGAAACTTCGAAACGAGCGATTCAATTGCCCCTAGTGCAGGTGAGCTCCCTATTAAAAATGACTTCCATCCGAGCAACATCGCTTGTAAAAGCAAAATATGGAGTGGGACTTCATGATATTCCCCTGGTAAACATGCCCCCATAATGAGAGGGGCGTTATCTTTATATTGATAGTTGCGTCTAATCTGTACTAAATAATCTCGGATCACCATCGTGATAACAGCTTCCTGATATTCTGACCATTCCGCTTTTTCCCATCGCATACCTACTTCATGTAACAAAGGAATAACTACAGTCGATAGAAATTTGGGTAAGCCAAGCGCATAATGGGCTTCTTGAAGAATTCGGTTAATTTCTATTTCGTCACAATGCGCCCCTTTTTCTAGTAGAAGAAAAACATAATCGTTCATTTCGTGATGGATAGTTGGAACAGGAATTGGTTTAGAATCTGATTCTTGTTCTGGCTCCATTGTTTTGACAACTGTGGCCGCTTGTTTTATAGAATATCCTTGTTCGGATAGTTTTCGTACCTTTAGTAGTATTTGAATATCTTGTTCTGTGTAAACTCTATGGCCGTTGTCTAATCGCTTTGGTTCAACAAGTTGATAGCGTTCTTCCCATTTTCGAATGACTTGCTTAGAAAGACCCGTTACTTCAGAAACTTGTTTAATATTATAATGCCATGTTGTTGAATTGACAGATGTCATTGTTCGTCAACCCTCTTTCCAGTTTGAAAAGTATCGAATTATCATAACAATTATACTGTAGATTTATCAAGTGGAAAATTTAAACCTATAGCTCTATTTTAAACGATAAAACATAATTTGTATAATTTTTGTATAACTATTATATATAATAGTTTGACAATATTTAATTTTTCATGATATACAGGTACTAAACAATTATGTGATTGAGGTGGAGAATGTGGCGAAATGGTGGAAACGGAAGTTAGAAGCTTCTAAAGATGAATTGTTTAGTTTGGAAGATGGCTTTGAACCAGTTATTGAATTGTCTACTATGCCAGAGTTAGAAAAACAGATGGTATTAATAGGGCTTAAACGAGAAGATTTCTACATAATAAAAGCATGTCAGCCATTTGTTCGCGACGGTATCGAAGAAGTAACGGCTGTATTTTACCAAAACATACTCGCTGTTCCATCGTTGCGTAAAATCATTGAGGAGCGTACCCAAATCGATCGCTTGAAAAAAACATTAGGGAACTATTTAATTGCAATGTTTGATGGAGTTTTTAATGTAGAAGCAATTGAAAGAAAAAGAAAGCTAGCTCGCATGCATTTTAAAATTGGCCTAGAGCCAAAGTGGTATATGGGTACTTTTCAACATATCCAAGAAGCAATCATCAATTTGATTGTGAAAGAGATGACAGCACCTGCTCTTCGTGAGCAAATTATGTTAACCATTTCAAAATTAATTAATCTTGAAATGCAAATTGTGTTGGAAGAATACGAAAAGGAAAACGTTAAAATAAGAAATGATCAATACAATCACATTAAAAATGAGCTAAAACAAAAGATATCTTTAATCAGTCAAGATTTGGCTAATTTAACTGAAGAAACAAATTCGTCTATTGATGAAGTAGATGTTCAAACGACGATGATTGCACAAGTAATTGAAAGAAATGTCGAGACTGTTCATCATATTAATCAAGATGCAGATGTTGGTAATCAACATGTCATGAAGTTGGAACAAGAGATGCGACATATTTATAACCGGACAGAAGAAATGGGCACATTAATCGGCAACTTAAAAGTGTCTTCGGATCGTATTATTGATATTGTTTTGCTCGTCAAAGCCATTGCAGATCAAACCAATTTGCTTGCCTTAAATGCCTCTATTGAAGCGGCAAGAGCAGGTGAACATGGTAAAGGATTCGCGGTAGTTGCTCAGGAGGTACGCAATTTAGCTGAACAGTCAAAACAATCTGTCGAGGAAATTACGAAGCTTGTTCAAACATCTACCTCTTTAACGATGCGCGCAGTTGAAATGATAGATCGTATTGAAGAAAGCGTGGCAGATGGTGTGGAGGCTGCTGTTGAAACACAATCGAAATTTCACGATATCCTACAAGCTATTGTGGAAAATGAGCGATGTATTGTACAGGTAGAAACGGATGTAAAAAATTTAGAAAAGGTAATTAGCTCTATTGGGAACGAAACACGCACTGTTGCCAGTACAGCCGATAGTTTATATCAGACAGCCATGCATTTGTAGAGAACACATATGCTGATAGATTTTTCACTAAGATAGAACGATCTCCAACTGTAGATCATTCTATTTTTTTATGTCCTTGAGTAGAAACGAGCAGTCTCTGTTCATCATGGACTGTTTTAAAAGTAGCCACTACAGGTATAAAAGGGGAGAGCGTGTTTTTAAAGGAAACATGTATATCAATAATTAAAAGGCTATATAGTAACTTATATAGATAAAAATAAGGAGGGATGGCTATGAAATGGGTTGCACTGCTAAGTTATATAGCAATGATTATTATCAATGGTTTAGCAAGTACAATCGGTATTAATGGCAAAACAACAGCGGAAATATCCAATCAATTAGAAGTGCTTTTCACACCAGCAGGCTATGTTTTTGCCATTTGGATTGTGATTTATATTGTTTTGGGTATATGGATTTTTCTTCATCTATTTTCGAAAGCAGAAAATCAGGAGACCGCCATTATCAATCTAGTTACATTAACGTGTTTGTTTAATATTGCGTGGCTTTTATGTTGGCATTATGCATATTTCGTATTATCCAT
>CALCRD010000467.1 GCA_937894355.1 uncultured Bacillus sp. | reverse complement strand
AATTTGGCCGTTGATTTCCGCTGCAGGTCGCTCGCGCACCTTAGGGGCGGGCGGTGAGCCTCCTCGGCGCCACTTGCGCCTTTGGAGTTTCACCTGTCCCGCTACCTCCCGCAGGAGTCTCGCACCTTTCGCTCCAATCAACTAAAGTCGAATAATCAACCTTGAACATTAACATTGGCTACTTTTTTAAAATAGTTTCCCTCACCATTAATATATGTTGCTAGGCTCAAAAAGGACATGGTTGAATGGTCTGAAAATTAATGTTCCACGCGGAAATGTGTAACACATCATTTGGTTCTGAGGAAAAAAGTGCTAAAATAAAGGTTATATTAAAAAAAGCGCAAGCCGCTGTAGCTAGATAAAATTAAATGCTTCCTTAGTTTAGAAAGGTATTAATGAAGGAGGAGTCACTTTTGCCAAATGTGCGCACCAAAGATATTATTGAAAAGTTTAATTTGGAGCTGATTTGTGGGGAAGAAGGCATAAATCGTCCAATTATGATAAGTGATATATCACGTCCTGGGATTGAGATGGCGGGGTATTTTGATTATTATCCGGCAGAGAGAATTCAATTATTAGGTAAAACAGAACTATCATTTTTTGAAAGACTTCCTTCACTTGATCGACAAACACGAATGGATCAGCTTTGTACCGATATTACGCCGGCCATTATCGTAACAAGATCGATGGAGGTTCCTATTGAACTAATTCAGGCATCAGAACGTGAAGCGGTGCCAATCCTGCGAACTAGTTTAAAAACGACCAGATTTTCAAGCAGGCTAACGAATTTTTTGGAAGCTAAATTTGCGCCAACTACTGCTGTACATGGCGTTTTAGTGGATATATATGGGATGGGCGTATTAATTACTGGTAAGAGTGGCGTTGGTAAAAGTGAAACAGCACTTGAACTTGTTAAACGGGGACATCGCCTAGTTGCCGATGATTGTGTGGAAATCCGCCAGGAGGACCAGGACACTTTAGTTGGCCATTCACCAGAGTTAATCGAGCATCTGTTAGAGATTCGTGGAGTTGGCATAATCAATGTCATGACTTTATTTGGTGCCGGTTCTGTCCGTACCCTGAAACGAATTTCTTTTGTCATTCATTTAGAACTTTGGGATCAAAACAAACAATATGATCGTCTCGGTTTAGATGAGGAAAAGATGAAAATAATTGACACTGAGGTTACAAAACTGACGGTTCCTGTTCGACCAGGACGTAATCTTGCTGTTATTATTGAAGTAGCGGCAATGAATCATCGACTAAAGCGAATGGGAGTCAATGCAGCAGAAGAATTCTCAAATCGTTTATCGTATGTAATAGAAGAAGGGGACCAGGAGGATTACTAACCGAAACCCCTTGTTTTATGTAAATTTAAGTTCAAGTTTATGAGGAGAATGATAATGGAAGAAACTATACAACCACTTGACCCAATTGCCTTTAGTTTTGGTCCAATTACCGTCCATTGGTATGGACTAATTATCGGCGTGGGTATAGCACTTGCTTTATGGATTGCCATGAGAGAGGCTGATAAACGAGGAATGCCGAAAGATCTTTTTCCAGATTTGATGATTTGGGCGATCCCAATTTCCATTATCTGTGCTCGTGCTTATTATGTCATTTTTGAATGGGAAAACTATTATTCGCAGCATCTATCGGATATACCCAAAGTATGGCATGGTGGAATAGCAATTCATGGCGCCTTGATTGGTGCGGTTGCGACTGCTTATTTTTTTGCAAAAAGTAAAAAAGTCTCCTTTTGGAAGTTAGCTGATATCGCTGCTCCGAGTATTATCCTAGGTCAGGCGATTGGGAGATGGGGCAATTTCATGAATCAAGAGGCACACGGTGAGGAAGTTAGCCGGGTCTTTTTGGAAAACTTATACTTACCAGACTTTATCATCAATCAAATGTATATTAATGGAACTTATTATCATCCTACCTTTCTTTATGAATCAATATGGAATCTAATCGGATTCGCTCTATTACTACTGTTAAGAAAAGTGAATCTCGGTCGGGGTGAAATTTTTCTATCCTATGTAATTTGGTATTCGATAGGACGTTTTTTTGTAGAAGGTTTACGAACAGACAGTCTAATGCTGACGGAAAGCCTGCGAATTGCTCAGACTATTTCCTTAGTACTTATTATTGTAGCCCTTGTTCTAGTTATATATAGAAGAAAACAAGGTTTTTCCAAGGTGCGGTATTTAGATGGAGATTGATAATCATTAAAGAGGTGGGTTAGTTATGTTGCAGGCTTCATTTAGAAAGGGAGTAATAGTCGGTTTAAAAACGACTTGGACCTTTGGGAAAATTATTTTTCCAGTTACGTTAATGGTGGCAATTTTGCAACATACCCCCGTATTACCGTGGCTGATTGAGTTAATTGCTCCGTTAATGAGTGGATTAGGTTTGTCCGGAGACGCAGCAATTCCCCTTGTATTAGGAAACTTTTTAAATTTATATGCAGCAATTGGCGCGATATTGACGCTGGATTTGACGGTTAAGGAAGTATTTATTGTCGCGGTCATGCTGTCTTTTTCTCATAATATGTTTATTGAATCAGGTGTGGCAATCAAGGTTGGTGTAAAGCTTTGGGTCACACTTGTTATTCGCTTTGGCCTTGCTTTGTTATCTGGAGTGGTTATTAATCTAGTTTGGCAGGGTGGCGGGGAGGTCGCTAACTATGGATTCATTCCGGCCAAAGAAATGCAAGCCTTGGGAATTTGGGAGGTTTTGCTAGATGGATTACAAACAGCAGGAATGGGAATACTGCAACTCGCGATAATCGTCATTCCTTTAATGATCCTGATTCAAATTTTTAAAGATTTAAAATGGCTGGATGTATTTTCTAGATGGATGGCTCCGATTACCCGGGGATTGGGGATGAAGGAGAATACTTCTACGACGCTGGCAGCCGGGTTGTTGCTCGGTTTAGCTTATGGAGCCGGAGTGATGATTCAAGCTGTTCAAGAGGATGGGGTTAGCAAAAAAGATGTGACCCTGGCATTTGTATTTCTCGTGTCCTGCCATGCAGTCATTGAGGATACGCTTATCTTTTTGCCGCTGGGAATACCTGTGTTACCGTTGCTCCTCATTAGGTTAGGTGTGGCAATCATCCTAACCTTAGTTGTATCATCACTTTGGAAACGTGCCGAGATCGTCAAAAGAAAGGATGCAGCGATTTATGAATAATAATATAAATACCGTTTTATTCGACTTTGATGGAACATTAGTCGATACCAATGAATTGATTATTTCTTCATTCTTACACACACTTGAAATCTATACTCCAGGTCAATATAACCGAGAAGATGTATTGCCATTTATTGGTCCGACATTAGTGGAAACTTTTTCAAAAATAAACGAAGCCAAGACGGAGGAGATGGTGAAAACCTACAGAGCATTCAATATCTCCAATCATGACTATTTAATAAGAGAGTTTGAGGGCGTTTACGAGACGATTTCTACATTAAAAGATAAGAATTTTAAACTGGGTATTGTGACAACCAAAATGTTGAAGGTGACAATGATGGGATTGCAATTAACTAAAATGGATAAATTCTTTGACACCATCATTGCCCTAGACCATGTAACACATCCAAAGCCAAATCCAGAGCCGATCTTTAAGGCACTTGAAAGGTTAGGCTCGGTGCCTGCGAATACAATCATGGTTGGCGATAATTATCATGATGTTTTGGCCGGGAAAAATGCCGGAACGAAAACTGCTGGAGTCGCGTGGGCAATAAAGGGTCGTGAATCATTAGAGATTCACCATCCAGATTACATTCTCGACAATATGGGCGATCTTCTGCCAATTCTTGGGGTTTAAGCGAATGAGAAATACTACACGTTACCCTGTTGAAGGTGCCAACTCTTTATGGCAGATTTACAACACAGTTTCTTTTTGGAAAGTAGTAAAAAACTTTATTGTGATTCAGATTGCGCGTTATACGCCGTTCCTAAGTGTAAAGAATTGGCTTTATCGCACATTTCTCAGAATGAAGGTGGGTGAGAAAACATCGTTTGCCTTAATGGTTGTGCCAGATATTATGTTTCCCGAGAAAATAACTGTCGGCCGCAATTCAATTATTGGATACAATACGACGATTCTTGCTCACGAGTATTTGATTAAGGAATATCGAATTGGCCAGGTAATCATTGGAAATGAAGTAATGATAGGCGCCAATACCACGATTTTACCAGGCATCACAATTGGCGATGGAGCGATTGTCGCTGCTGGGTCCCTTGTACATAAAGATGTTGCACCAGGAGCATTTGTCGGTGGAAACCCGATGCGCGTAATCAAAGAACCAAAAGGGGGCCTGTCCCCCGCTGCACCAACGCGGTAAACTACTGGGGGACAGTCCCCCGGCGCGGTGCTGCGTTAAAGTGGAATTGGCTCTTGACGAATTGAGGATTCGAGGTTACACTAACTAATAACTTCATTGTGCTAACACATTAGCGGACTAAAGGATTTCAGAAATTTTAGAAACAAGTATTCAGTAAAAGGGTGAGCTTATGAGTTTATTTATGTTTGAGAAGCCGCTTGGGATGAGAGATACTTTACCAGACTTATATGAAACGAAGCAACTGGTTAAGCGGAAAATAGAAGAAGAAATGAAAAGATGGGGCTATCAATTTATTGAGACGCCAACACTAGAATATTTTGATACGGTCGGTTCTGCCTCGTCTATTTTGGACGGCATGTTATTCAAATTATTGGATCAGCAAGGACACACACTTGTTTTACGTCCAGATATGACCTCTCCAATTGCTCGGGTTGCAGCTTCCAAGCTGTTGAAAAATGATTTACCATTACGCCTTGCTTGTGCAGCAAACTTATTTAGAGCTCAACAGCGTGAAGGTGGTAGACCAGCTGAATTTGAACAAATTGGCGTCGAATGTATTGCGGACAACACTATGAGTGCCGATGCTGAAGTAATTGCCTTAATGATTTCTTCCTTGAAGGAAGCAGGCTTAACAGACTTTCAAATCTCTGTTGGCCATATTGGTTTTGTTCAAGAATTATTGATGCAAATCTTAGGAACAGAAGAACGAGCCCAAACACTTACAAAATTTTTATATGAAAAAAATTACGTTGGCTATCGTGAGCATGTTAAATCGCTTCCATTGTCTTCGATTGATAAACAAAGATTATTTGCACTACTTCAGCTTCGCGGTGGCAAAGAAGTAATCGAAAATGCTTTAGCATTGATTGAAAATGAACAAGGTCGCGAAGCCGTTGAACAACTTCAGCAACTATGGGAAATCATCTCTGACTATGGTGTCGAAGCCAATGTGAAGATCGACCTAACCTTGGTCAGCCACATGAGCTACTACACAGGCGTCCTATTTGAAGTTTACGCAGGTAGTGTCGGATTCCCAATCGGTAGTGGCGGACGTTATGACCGCTTATTTGAAAAATTCGGCAAGCCAACCGGAGCAACAGGCTTTGCTGTCAGAGTTGATCGTCTCCTTGAAGCATTAGGTGAATTGGAAGAAACTGAATCAATTCATTGTATCTTGTTCAGCGCCGAACGACGCAAGGAAGCTTTTGAAATAGCCAAAGAAAAACGTAACAAGGGTTTAAGGGTTATTTTACAAGACATTAACGGTGTGAAAAATTTAGACAGCTGTACAAGTAAGTTTACTAATACCACCTTTTTGATTGGTAAACAAGGAAAGGGGTCTGCGGAATGAAAAACATGTTAACGATTGCGATGCCAAAAGGACGAATTTTTGAAGAAGCATCGGATTTGCTACGAAAAGCAGGCTACCGTCTTCCGCCAGAGTTTGAGGATTCGCGCAAGCTAATTATCGATGTCCCTGATGAGAATTTTCGGTTTATTCTGGCAAAGCCAATGGATGTTCCCACCTATGTTGAACATGGCGTAGCTGATTTAGGAATTGCCGGTAAGGATGTCATGCTTGAAGAAGACCGTGATGTATATGAATTACTAGATTTAAAGATAAGCAAATGTTACTTAGCAGTTGCTGGGCTACCCAACACATCGATGAATGATGTGGCTCCTAAGGTGGCAACGAAATATCCGAAAGTAGCAGCGGCCTATTTCCGGGCCCAAGGCGAACAGGTAGAAATTATTAAACTCAACGGTTCAATCGAATTAGCGCCAATCATCGGGCTGTCTGATCGAATTGTCGATATCGTTTCATCTGGAAGAACCTTAAAGGAAAACGGCCTTGTTGAATACGAGGAAATCGTTGACATTACCTCAAGACTAATTGTTAATCCAGTCAGCTATCAAATGAAAGACGAACGGATTAGCGACCTAGTAGAACGACTAAGCAAAGTAATAGACTAACTTTTTAAAAAAAGAAACCGGATTAACGAGCTTGATGAACACTTAACTTATTTGAATTGCTCGATAGCTTTTGAAAGGATGATAGTTGATGAAAATCTTACAAGTTAATGAAGATATTTCGATCAAAAGAACAGTAGACGGTGGAACAGAAGATCAACGGAATGCTGTCAAAGCGATCATCAACGAAGTGCGTATTAATGGAGATAAAGCTTTAAAACAATATACCGAAAAATTCGATGGAATCAGCCTAACGACTACTTTGGTTAGTGAAGCAGAAATCACCGAAGCATTTGAATTGGTCAATCAGAACCAACTGGACATCATCAAAGAAGCAGCCGCAAACATTCGTTCATTTCACGAAAAGCAACTGCGGAACTCTTGGATGACAACTGAGACAAATGGCACAATTCTTGGTCAAAAAATTACCCCGTTGGACTCAGTTGGGTTATACGTACCAGGTGGAACAGCTGCCTACCCATCTTCAGTTTTAATGAATGTCATTCCAGCGCAAACTGCTGGTGTAGAACGGATTGTCGTAGTGTCACCTCCAGGCAAAAATGGTAAAATTCCCGCCGCAGTTTTAGTCGCTGCAAGCGTCGCTGGAGCAAAGGAAATTTACAAAGTCGGAGGCGCTCAAGCAATTGCCGCCCTGGCTTATGGAACTGAAACGATTAAACCTGTTGATAAAATTACCGGTCCTGGAAATATCTTTGTTGCTTTAGCCAAACGAGAAGTATTTGGTGATGTAGACATTGACATGATTGCTGGTCCTAGTGAAATTGCCGTTTTAGCAGACGATACCGCACGACCTAACGAAGTCGCTGCTGATTTATTATCGCAAGCTGAACATGACCCGCGGGCCTGCAGTATCCTTGTTACCCCGTCACAAGCCTTAGCTGAGGCAGTATCTGCTGAGGTTGAAAAGCAACTTGTCGATCTGCCACGTCGGGAAATCGCCGCGGCATCAATTGAAAACTATGGTACGATTTACGTGACAAAGTCAATGGAAGAAGCAGTAGAGACGATTAACAAAATCGCGCCAGAGCATTTAGAAATCCAAACCGTTAATGCCATGGAGCTATTAGGCCAAATCCGTCATGCCGGAGCAATTTTCATTGGACGTTACAGCTCAGAACCAATTGGCGATTACTTTGCCGGTCCAAATCACGTATTACCAACAAACGGCACAGCCCGTTTTTCAAGCCCGCTAAACGTCGAAGATTTCCAGAAAAAATCAAGCGTCATCGTCTACAGTGAAGCGGCCTTCAATGCCAACGCGGCGAAAATTGCCGAGTTTGCCCGAATTGAAGGACTAGAAGCCCACGCCAGAGCAGTCGAAGCCAGACTTGAAAAATAAAAGCTGTTGAGTGTCTAGCTCGAACTAGCGCTTTTCTAAAAAACAGAAGAATAAGTATTTGAAAATAGAACAGTGTCTAGCTCCAGCGCCTAGCGTCTAGTGGACTTCCGCCCCTCGAGTAAAATCGGCTTTTGGATTTTACCTCC
>CALCRD010000466.1 GCA_937894355.1 uncultured Bacillus sp. | reverse complement strand
GTAGGACGTTGCCGGGCAAACTAAGATCAATCCAATATGGGTTGATTTTTTTGTTTATACAATAGTTCGCAAGAACTATGGAAAAGATGAAAACCTATATAGTGCGCGGAAACTCTGAGGGGCGTCAGGACCAAGGAGGTCGAGGAAGTGAAGGGATGAAGCCCGGAACGTACAAGGTACGTGAGGACTGGAAGGACTGAAGCTGACGAAGAGATCCGCCGGTCATGACGTCCCGAAGCCGAACACGGAAGTTAAGCTTCGGCGCCGATGGTAGTTGGGGGTCTCCCCCTGTGAGAGTAGGACGTTGCCGGGCAAACTAAGATCAATCCAATATGGGTTGATTTTTTTTTGTGAGTTAAGAAAGCATGAAATTTCTAACATGGAATAGTGTTAAGCGAAAAGTACTTTCTCAACTAGTCGAAAAAAGGGTGCTGGTTCTCACACCTAGGATCATGAAGCACCGCCCATATCGGTCGACCGGTCAGATTAAGCAAAAGATGACCTGTTTAATAGAAGGAAAAATTCCGCTAAATTGATGAGTATCAACAAAAATAGCTTCAATAGACGGAGAGATTCTGCTTATTGAAGCAAAAAACGTGAAAATAAGGGATTTTTCTATGCATTACCGGAAAAACTCCGTTTATTCCGCCCGAAATGAGCACTATTTTGCAAATTACCGGAAACCCTCCGGTTATTTTACTTCTGCTGGCCGTGAGTTGAACAAGGTGCTTGCACTTTTCTTACAAGATAGTTAGGACTGAAGTGAATTAAAAAAACAGGCATGAATTTCCTTGGAAATTCATGCCTGTTTTTTTGTCTGATGTATTTAATAGTCTTGTACCTCAAAAAGGGCTGGATTAATAATAGAAGGAATTATCTGGTTATTTACGGTACAGATGCTTTAAAGATATAAATTCTTAACCGAGTTTATCCCCTAATAAAAAACAAATAAAACAATAAAATAAACGATCATTGTAATTAATCCCACTGGAACACCGAAACGGGCCCATTCATTACTGGTTATTTTAAGTTTTCCAGCCGCAATAATATTGGGGATATTTCCTGGAATTAACATACCCCCACTTATGAGAAGCCCTAATAATATCGCTCGAATCGTTTCTGAATTCATTGCTGGACTAATTTCAGCTGCAGCTATTGTAGCATTATCCAAAATAGCTGAAATCATGTTGATCCAATATAGGAGCATCGAATCAAGACCGAGAATATATTCTTTAATTAAGGGTTCAAATCCATGTCCCAGAAATGTTAAGCCCATTACAAATAGATAAATTTTTGCTGATCGAATAAAAATCTCTTTATAACTTTCCACATTTTGTTTCGAGTCTAAACCAACGGAGCTTTTGTGTGGCTTAACAAAAAGTAACGACATTAATCCAAAAATAACTATGGCAGGGATGACCTCTATCCCAATCAATTTAAATAAATAGAAGAAATCTTCATCTAATTTACTAATAGTCAGAGTTGATAATGGTTCACCAATGGGTGTTAATGCAGCCCCAAGGCCAATCGAATAACAAGCTAAGACTGTAAAGCGAATTTCAGATTTTCTATCAAGAGGAAGTACATTGACAATGATAACCAGAATGATCGCGGCAATAATTGCCGTAATAATACTTGAAAATAACCCTAAAAAAATAATTGTTAATGCAAGAAAGATACGTGGAGACAAAATTTTACTTAACGAGAGAATTGTTTTTTTAAGTGGAATTTGCGCCCATTTAGTTACTAATCCTGCCAGCAAAACTGCAATGGTAATATTGATTGGATCAACAAATGCCTTTTCAATTAAATGGCTGTTTATCATGCCGCTGACTGTTGCCGCAGCAATCCCCATGATAAATAAGAAAATCTCTAAATTGTGCTCGACCTTTTTGACGGAGAACGGTAAAAATAATACTAAAATTAAAATAATTACTAATCCAATCATTTTTTCAAATCCTTCTTATTAAGTTTAGTAAGCAAGAACTTTCATAACTTTATTAAAAAATATGAATGTTAGTAAACATTATATCAGTAAAATGATTTCACGGGCTTTTTTTGAACAATATAATATTGAAAATTTTGTTTAATACAAAAAATTGGTATACTATAAAGATGTAATTTTGCTATAGTTTAAAATACAATTTATATGGGCAGGAAATAAATTTTGTAAGAGCAATTACTTTTGCAAGCAATATATAAATTATTTCCAAAAAAAAGCTAGTTCATCATGACATCTGAATTAGTTTTTCGAGCACTACTAATAATATTAATATCTATGGAAGGAAAACGACGTTAATGAGTAAGAAGCGATTTGAAGTAAATGAAAATGAAACAATAGAAGAGTGCCTAAACAGAATGAAGGAAGCCGGGTACGTTCCAATAAAACGAATTGAAAAACCAATCTTTCAAGAAATAAAAGATGGTGCAGAGTCCACTTATGAGCCAGTATCTCGGCATATTGTCTTTGAAGCCAAAAAGCTGGAGTAAAACACGAACATTAACAACTTGCAAACAGTAAATGTTCGATATTATTTATTGACTGAAAACAGTAAAGTTGGTATGATAATCTTGTCATAATAAAATTGCATCTCCCTCGTATAATAATGGGAATATGGCCCAAAAGTATCTACCCGATAACCGTAAATTATCGGACTATGAGGGAAAGTGGTAGCCGCATCGAAGTGTATTTTTAATTCACTTCTATTTGGGATGGTATTTTATTTGCATCTTAAGTCCGGACAGACTGCTTTCTCTTATTTGAATAAGGGAAAATTCTGTTCTGGGCTTTTTATTGTCTTTGGGGAGAAAAGTGTCGAATAAGCTTGAAAAATTAACACACTCAGGTGAATATAAGGTAGATAATAAAGTTCATTTTTGGGTACACCAAAAGACAAGAGTAATTAAATTTGACTATAAATTAGGAAATGGTAAATGAACGAAGGGGAGTTACGTTCATAGATGTTGAGGAGGGATTTGGTGGAAGCGAAGGTAGCAGTCATTATGGGGAGTAAATCTGACTGGGAAACAATGAAATTTGCGTGTCAGAGTCTGGAACGTCTTGGAGTTCCATTTGAAAAAAAAGTGGTATCAGCACACCGTACTCCTGATTTAATGTTTGAATTTGCTGAATCAGCAAGGCAAAGAGGAATTAAAGTGATTATTGCTGGTGCTGGTGGTGCAGCTCATTTACCAGGAATGGTTGCAGCTAAAACGACATTACCTGTCATTGGAGTTCCGGTCCAATCTCGGGCCTTGAAAGGCCTCGATTCCTTGTTATCGATTGTGCAAATGCCCGGTGGAGTTCCTGTGGCAACGGTGGCAATTGGAACAAGTGGTGCAACAAATGCTGGATTATTGGCGGCTCAAATTTTGGCTATTACAGATGAAGAGCTTTCTATTCGAATTGAAACAATGAGGCAGGAAACAAAACAAGCGGCCATTGAAAGCAGTGATGAGCTTGTCTAAAAATGTTATTTTACCTGGACAAACCATTGGGATTATTGGTGGAGGACAATTAGGCAGAATGATGGCTCTTGCAGCTAGGGCTCAAGGATTTCGAATCGCGGTGTTAGATCCAGAACCAGATTCACCTTGTGGGCAAGTAGCTGATTATAAAATAATTGGTGCATATGAAGATCAAAAGGCGATTGAACAGCTAGCCGATATTAGTGATGTTATTACTTATGAGTTTGAGAATATCGATGCAGAAGCGCTGAAATCGATTCGTGACCGGGCAAATGTTCCTCAGGGAACTGATTTGTTAGAGGTTACCAAAGATCGAATTGAAGAAAAGCAAGCAATTCAAAAAGCCGGTATTGATGTTGCGCCTTACGCCGTGATTAATTCGATACTAGATATTTATGAGGCATTAAAGACCCTTGATTACCCTGCCGTTTTGAAAACTTCAAGAGGTGGCTATGATGGGAAAGGCCAATTAGTTATAAAGAGTGAAAAGGATATTGCAGAGGCAGATTCACTATTAAACAATGGACCTTGTGTCTTGGAAAAATGGATGCCATTTATTAAAGAAGTGTCAGTGATTGTATCTAGAAATACAGATGGTGAAACAGCTATTTTTCCAGTGGCAGAAAATATCCATGTTAATAATATTTTACATCAAACCATTGTCCCGGCAAGGATTAGTGAAGCCGCACGAGACAATGCTTTAAAAGCAGCTCTAAAACTTGTCGAATCTTTGAAGATGGTGGGGACTCTTGCTGTCGAAATGTTTGTTATGGAAGATGAGACAATTTATATAAATGAATTAGCACCAAGACCTCATAATTCTGGTCATTATACAATTGATGCCTGTGAGACTTCCCAGTTTGAACAGCATATAAGAGCAATTTGTAATTGGCCACTTGGGAGCACAAAACTTCTAAAACCAGCAGTAATGGTGAATATATTAGGGGAACACATCCCTAGCTTATTAGAGAAAGTTCCAACATTGCCAAATTGGAAAATTCATCTGTATGGAAAAACCTTAGCGAAAATTGGCAGAAAAATGGGACATGTAACCATTTTAAGGGATACTGTCGAAGATGCTATTCTTGCAGCAGATGATAGTCAAATTTGGGACAGTGTCATATTGATTGGAGGATAAGAAATGATTGAGCGTTATAGCAGACCTGAAATGGGTGCGATTTGGACTGAGGAAAACAAATTTAAAGCATGGTTAGAAGTTGAAATTTTAGCATGTGAAGCATGGTCTGAACTTGGAGATATTCCGAAAGAAGATGTACAAAAGCTACGTGAGAATGCTTCATTTGATATCGATAGAATTAAAGAAATTGAATTAGACACAAGACATGATGTTGTTGCTTTTACACGTGCCGTGTCCGAGACATTAGGTGATGAACGGAAATGGGTTCATTACGGATTAACTTCTACTGATGTTGTTGATACAGCTCTTTCATATTTAATCAAACAAGCAAATGTAATCTTACTTAAAGATATCGAGAATTTTGTTGAAATCTTAAAAAACAAAGCTTTAGAGCACAAATACACAGTTATGATGGGACGTACTCATGGAGTACACGCTGAGCCAACAACGTTTGGATTAAAGCTTGCTCTATGGTATGAAGAAATGAAACGCAACTTGGAAAGATTCAAACAAGCTGCTGCAGGTATTGAGTTTGGGAAAATTTCCGGTGCAGTTGGAACATTCGCAAATATCGACCCATTTGTAGAAAGTTATGTTTGTGAAAAATTAGGCATCAAAGCAGCTCCTAACTCAACTCAAACACTACAACGTGACCGCCATGCTCACTATATGGCAACATTGGCGTTAATTGCTACATCAGTGGAAAAATTTGCTGTTGAAGTTCGCGGATTGCAAAAAAGTGAAACTCGTGAAGTTGAGGAATTTTTCGCAAAAGGTCAAAAAGGTTCTTCTGCAATGCCACATAAGCGGAATCCAATCGGTTCTGAGAATATGACTGGTTTAGCAAGAGTGATTCGTGGTTATATGCTAACAGCATATGAAAATGTGCCACTTTGGCATGAACGCGATATTTCCCATTCATCTGCAGAACGGATCATTATTCCTGATGCAACAATCGCTTTAAATTACATGCTTAACCGTTTTGGTAATATTATCAAAAATTTAACTGTATTTCCTGAAAATATGAAACGTAATATGGAGCGTACCCTTGGACTTATCTACTCACAACGTGTGCTGCTTGCTTTAATTGATAAAGGATTAGCTCGTGAAGATGCTTATGATACTGTTCAACCAAATGCAATGAAGGCATGGGATTTACAAGTACCATTCCGTAGCCTAGTAGAAGCCGATGAAAAAATTACTTCTAAGCTTTCTGCCGAAGAAATTGCCGATTGCTTCGACTACAGCCATCATTTAAAAAATGTTGATACTATTTTTGACAGAGTTGGTTTACAAGCTTAAGAGTGAAATATGTAAGAAGGTAACATTGTTTACCTTCTTAATAAAGTTATCAGACTGAACATTCAAAAATTCCTAATATTTTATTGATTTCTAAAATTTGGCATGCCGAAAGGAGATAAGGGTAATTGCTTCAGGCTTGGAAATTCGCCGTGGAATCAGCCCGAAATAGATGAAAGAACTTCTATATGAAGGAAAAGCAAAGAGAATATACTCCACAGATGATCAAAATGTTGTTTTGGTAGAGTACAAAGATTCCGCGACAGCATTTAACGGTGAAAAGAAAGAAGACATTAGTGGTAAAGGCCGTTTGAATAATGCGATTACTAGCTTACTTTTTTTAAAGCTTCATGAGAATGGGATTGAAACCCATTTTATCAAGCAGATTTCTGAAAGAGAGCAACTCGTCAATCGAGTAAGTATTATTCCGCTAGAGGTAGTAACTCGGAATGTGGTTGCTGGAAGTCTTTCAAAAAGATTAGGAATAGACGAAGGTGTTGCCTTATCAAAACCTTTAGTTGAGTTCTATTACAAGGATGACGAATTGGGAGATCCAATTGTTAACGTTGATCATATTCTTGAGCTAAATGTTGCAACAGTTGAAGAACTTGATATTTTAAAGGAAAAAGCACTACAAATTAATGCGGTGTTAGTAAAGCTTTTTGCTGAATTAGGAATTCAGTTAATTGATTTTAAGCTTGAATTTGGGAAAGACTATTCAGGGAAAATTGTGTTAGCAGATGAAATTTCCCCTGACACTTGCAGATTATGGGACGCAGAAACAAATGAGAAACTTGATAAAGATGTATTCCGTCGTAATTTAGGTAATCTTACTGATGCTTATGAAAATATTTTGGCTAGACTAGGGGGCCCTCAGCATGGTTAAAGTTAAAGTTTTTGTTACGTTAAGAGAAAGTGTTTTAGATCCACAAGGAAAAGCAGTAAATCATGCCTTACATGCTTTAGGTTATGAAGAAATTAAAGATGTACGTATTGGGAAATATATGGAACTTTTTGTAGATACAACTGGTCGTGATGTCGATACAGTTGTTAAAGAAGCTTGTGATAAGCTGTTAGCTAATCCTGTTATTGAGGATTTCCGCTATGAAATAGAGGAGAGTGTCTCCCAATGAAATTTGCGGTAATCGTTTTTCCTGGTTCGAACTGTGACGTTGATATGTATTCTGCGATTAAAGATGAACTAGGCTCTGATGTTGAATATGTTTGGCATGCAGAGAAAGACTTAGATCGTTTCGATGCGATTCTCCTACCAGGTGGATTTTCTTATGGAGATTATTTAAGATGTGGTGCGATTGCCCGTTTCAGCAATATCATGAATGAAATTAAAAAGGCAGCTGAAGCAGGGAAACCAGTTTTGGGTGTTTGTAATGGATTTCAAATTTTACTTGAAGCAGGACTATTGCCAGGTGCATTAAGACGTAACGAAAGTCTTAAATTCATTTGTAGACCAGTTGATCTTAAGGTTGAAAACAATAATACGTTATTTTCTAATGAGTACGAACAAGGTGAAGTCATTTCTGTTCCCGTAGCTCATGGTGAAGGAAACTATTATTGTGATGAAGAAACGTTGAAAAAGATGCAAGAAAATAAACAAATTGTCTTTACCTATGTAGACAATCCAAATGGAAGTCTTGAAAATATCGCAGGTATCATCAATGAACGCGGAAATGTATTAGGAATGATGCCACATCCTGAAAGAGCGGTCGATGAGCTTCTTGGAGGAGCAGATGGTCTTAAGGTATTTAAATCGATCGTAAAACAATGGAGGGAATCATATGTCGTTAAAGCTTGAACCAACTCCCGAGCAAATTAAATCTGAAAGAATTTATGCTGAAATGGGTATGTCTGATGCGGAATTTGCTATGGTTGAAAAAATTCTCGGCCGTACGCCTAATTACACTGAAACAGGACTTTTTTCAGTAATGTGGTCTGAGCACTGCAGCTATAAAACTTCAAAACCTGTTTTAAGAAGATTCCCGATAACTGGTGAAAAAGTACTTCAAGGACCAGGAGAGGGCGCTGGTATTGTTGATATCGGTGATAATCAAGCAGTTGTTTTTAAAATAGAAAGTCATAACCATCCATCGGCAATCGAGCCTTATCAAGGAGCTGCAACAGGTGTTGGCGGTATTATCCGTGATGTCTTTTCAATGGGTGCAAGACCAATTGCCATGTTGAACTCTTTACGTTTTGGTGAGCTTTCTGACTCTGCTCGTGTTCGTTATCTATTTAAGGAAGTAGTTGCCGGTATTGCTGGGTATGGAAACTGTATGGGAATCCCAACCGTAGGCGGTGAGGTTCAATTCGACCCTTCCTATGATGGCAATCCGTTAGTAAATGCCATGTGTGTTGGTTTAATCGACCATAAGGATATTAAGAAAGGTCAAGCCCATGGAGTAGGAAATACTGTCATGTATGTTGGGGCAAAAACAGGCCGTGATGGAATCCATGGTGCAACATTCGCTTCTGAAGAGTTGACTGATGCATCAAGTGAAGATCGCCCAGCAGTTCAAGTGGGAGATCCATTTATGGAGAAGCTGTTATTAGAAGCATGTTTAGAATTAATTCATTGTGATGCCCTTGTTGGTATCCAAGATATGGGAGCAGCTGGATTAACTAGCTCAAGTTCTGAAATGGCAAGTAAAGCCGGATCAGGAATGGAATTGAATCTTGATTTTGTTCCACAGCGTGAAACTGGAATGACTCCATATGAAATGATGCTTTCTGAATCTCAAGAACGGATGCTCATTGTTGTACAAAAAGGCAGGGAGCAAGAGATTGTTGATATTTTCTCTAAATATGATCTTGAAGCAGTTTCTGTTGGTGTAGTAACAGATGATAAAATGTACCGCTTGATTCATCAAGGCAAAGTTGTAGCTGATGTACCAGTAGATGCATTGGCAGAGGATGCACCTGTATATCAAATGCCTTCTTCAGAACCTCAGTCTTTCCGTGATAATCAAGCTCTGGAAAATGAAGTACCTGTGGTAGAGAATTATGGTGAAACCTTGCTTCAATTATTACAACAGCCTACTATCGCTTCTAAGGAATGGATTTATGATCAATATGATTATATGGTTCGTACAAACACAGTTGTTGCACCAGGCTCTGATGCAGCAGTTCTTCGTATAAGAGGAACCGAAAAAGCGTTAGCAATGACAACAGACTGTAATTCACGCTACCTATATTTAGATCCAGAAACAGGCGGTAAAATTGCCGTAGCTGAAGCAGCTAGAAACATCATTTGCTCAGGCGCGGAACCACTTGCTGTTACAGATAACCTAAACTTTGGTAATCCAGAAAAACCGGAAATCTTCTGGCAAATTGAGAAATCAGCAGATGGGATTTCAGAAGCTTGTCGCAAGTTAAATACGCCAGTAATCGGCGGAAATGTATCTATGTACAATGAAACAAATGGAGAGGCTATCTACCCAACACCTGTAATCGGAATGGTGGGGTTAGTTACTGATCTTAAACATATAACTACTCAATCCTTTAAGGAAGCCGGAGACCTTGTTTATCTTTTAGGAGAAACAAAGGATGAATTTGGTGGTAGTGAGCTTCAAAAAATGCAAAATGGAAAAATTTACGGAAAATCTCCGTCTATCGATTTAGCAGTTGAAAGTGAGTACCAACAAAACGTGTTAGCTGCTATTCGCGCAGGATTAGTTGAGTCAGCACATGACTTAGCTGAAGGTGGGCTTGCTGTAGCAGTAGCTGAAAGTGCAATTGGTTCTAAGGGACTTGGGGCGGATATTAAAGTTTCAGGAAATCCAGTTTCAGCACTATTTAGTGAATCACAATCACGCTTCTTATTAACTGTTAAAAAAGAAAATCAACAGGAATTCGAAAAATTAGTCGGAGCTGCTTTGATTGGTGAAGTAACAGCTGAGCCAGTTTTGAATATTGCTCTTGATGGGGTTAATCTAATTTCAGCACAAGTTGAGAATCTAGAGAAGGCTTGGAAAGGAGCTATTCCATGCTTGCTGAGTTAAAAGGCTTAAATGAAGAGTGTGGTATTTTTGGCGTTTGGGGACATATTGACGCTGCTAGCATTACCTATTATGGCCTTCATAGCTTGCAACACCGTGGACAAGAAGGAACCGGAATCGTTACTACCGATGGTAAAAAATTAGACATCGTTAAAGGTGAAGGTCTTGTTACGGAAGTTTTTAGTTCAGATGTAATTTCTGAGCTATCTGGGAAAGCTGCAATCGGTCATGTTCGTTACGCTACTGCTGGTGGTAGTGGTTATGAAAATGTTCAACCACTTTTATTCCATTCAAGTAAAGGTAGTCTTGCTCTTGCCCATAACGGAAATTTAGTAAATGCAAAGCTGATTAAATCCATTCTTGAACAGCAAGGAAGTATTTTCCAAACAAGCTCTGATACAGAGGTATTAGCTCACTTAATCCGTCGTAGTAGTGAACGCCATATTAAGGATCAAGTGAAAAGTGCACTAAAGCAAATTGAAGGTGCCTTTGCTTATGTCATTTTGACTGAATCAGAAATGATGGTGGCGCTAGACCCTCATGGACTTAGACCATTATCGTTAGCTCGTTTAGGAGATGCCTATATTGTAGCCTCTGAAACATGTGCATTTGATGTGGTTGGTGCTGAGTTTGTTCGTGATGTATTACCTGGTGAATTATTAATCATTAATGATGAAGGTATTCAATCTGTATTTTTCTCCGAAACCAAGCAAAGTGCTATGTGCGCAATGGAATATATTTATTTTTCTAGGCCAGATAGCAATATCAATGGAATCAATGTTCATACTGCAAGAAAGAATATGGGAAAAAGAATGGCTATCGAAGCACCAATCGTTGCCGATGTGGTAACTGGTGTTCCAGATTCAAGTATCTCAGCTGCTATTGGTTATGCTGAAGCATCAGGTATTCCTTATGAAATGGGATTGGTGAAAAACCGTTACGTCGGTCGTACGTTCATTCAGCCGTCTCAATCATTAAGGGAGCAGGGAGTTAAAATGAAACTTTCTGCTGTCCGTGGCGTAGTTGAAGGAAAACGAGTAATCATGGTTGATGATTCGATTGTTCGCGGAACGACCAGTCGTCGAATTGTGAATATGCTGAAGGATGCAGGTGCACTTGAAGTACATGTGGTCATTACTTCGCCACCAATCAAAAATCCTTGTTTTTATGGAATTGATACTTCCACTAAAGAAGAGCTGATTGCCTCGTCTAATTCTGTTGAGGAAATTCGCGAAATTATTGGCGCAGATTCTCTAACTTTTATTAGCGTAGAAGGAATGCTCGAAGCAATTGGCAGAGTGGATACAGATAAAAATTGCGGACAGTGTCTTGCCTGTTTTACCGGTGAATATCCGACTGAACTTTATCCGGAATCACTGCAATATTACTATCAAAAATAAGCGACATACTATTATGTCGCTTTTCCTTTCAGAAATGAAAGCTAGACAATATGAAGGTTTAAAGGTTTGAAACTTTTTTTCACAAAAGGAGATTTGGAAATGGCGAATGCTTATAAAGAAGCTGGGGTCAATATCGAAGCTGGATATCAAGCTGTTGAGAGAATGAAGCGACACGTTAAGAAGACGGAAAGACTAGGAGTTATGGGCGGACTAGGCGGCTTTGGGGCGATGTTTGACTTATCTGCATTAAACCTTAAGGAGCCAGTATTGGTTTCCGGAACAGACGGAGTCGGAACGAAGCTTATGCTGGCATTTTTGGCAGATCGCCACGATACAATCGGAATTGATGCGGTTGCAATGTGTGTTAATGACATTGTTGTTCAAGGTGCTGAGCCACTTTATTTTCTTGATTATATTGGTTGTGGTCAAGCAGACCCAGCTAAAATTGAAATGATTGTCAAAGGTGTTGCCGACGGTTGTGAACAAGCTGGTTGTGCACTAATTGGCGGAGAAACAGCTGAAATGCCTGGAATGTACGATGTTGAAGAATATGACATTGCTGGATTTGCTGTTGGCGCATGTGAGAAATCTAATTTGATTACCGGAGAAACTATTAAGCCAGGAGATGTGCTAATTGGATTAGCCTCAAGTGGAATTCATAGTAACGGTTTTTCATTAGTAAGAAAAGTATTTCTGGAAAAAGCGCAATTAACTTTGGACAAATTTGTTGATGAGCTTGGATGTACTTTAGGAGAAGAACTGTTAAAGCCAACAAGAATTTATGTAAAATCAATTCTATCAGCTTTAAAACAGTTCCCTATTAAAGGAATGGCTCATGTTACTGGTGGAGGCTTCCACGAGAATATTCCAAGGATTTTCCCTCAAGGATTAGGTGCTGAGGTAAAGGCCGGAAGTTGGAAAATTCCAGCTGTATTCTCTTTAATGGAGAAACTTGGAGAAATTAAACATGAAGAAATGTTCAATATTTTTAATATGGGTGTAGGCATGGTTGTTATTGTTGATAAAGACCAAGCAGATGCAGCTATCGAGCATTTTAATAAATGTGGGGAAACAGCTTCCTTAATTGGGGTTGTTACAGATAAAGAAGGTATTTCGATCGTTTAGGGGGATTTGAATGAAGAACATCGCCGTCTTTGCATCCGGTAACGGAAGCAATTTTCAAGCGATAATCGATGCTATTCAGGCTGAAAAACTGAATGCTACGATTAAACTTCTTGTTTGTGATAAACCCGGTGCCTATGCAATTGATCGGGCAAAAGCGGCAGGAATCGAGTATTTTGAATTTCGAGCAAAAGATTATCAAGATAAACAAGCATATGAAGAAGAAATACTGGCAAGATTAACTGCTTCTAAGGTTGAATTAGTTGTCTTGGCTGGTTATATGAGATTAATTGGTCCAACATTACTCTCAAGCTATGAAGGTAGAATTGTGAATATTCACCCATCACTGCTACCAGCATTCCCTGGGAAAGATGCCATGGGGCAGGCTTTAGCAGCAAAAGTGGCTGCTAGCGGCGTAACTGTTCACTATGTGGATTCAGGAATGGATTCAGGTCCAATTATTGCCCAAGAAGAAGTACGTCTTGAGGAAAATGAAACGATTGAATCTCTTCAAGTTAAGATACATGCTATTGAACATCAACTTTATCCAGCTGTTTTACAGAGGTTGATGATCCAGAAGGAGGAAGCAAAACAATGACTAAAAAACGAGCGCTTCTCAGCGTATCAGATAAACAAGGAATTGCAGAATTTGCCAAAGGTCTTAGTGACCTAGGCTTTGAATTAATTTCTACAGGAGGGACAAAAAAGGCGCTTGAAGATGCGGGTATTCCCGTTATCGGAGTAGATGATGTAACTGGATTTCCAGAGATTCTAGAAGGCCGTGTTAAAACACTAAACCCATTAATTCATGGTGGATTATTAGGTAAATTTGATGAGCCATCTCACAAACAACAGATGGAAGAGCATGGCATTAATCCTATCCAACTTGTAGTAGTTAACCTTTATCCATTCCAACAAACGATTGCTAAACCAGATGTATCGGTTGAGGATGCAATTGAGAATATTGATATTGGTGGACCAACAATGCTTCGTTCAGCTGCCAAAAATCATGATTACGTTACAGTTGTGGTAGACCCAGAAGACTATCCACGTGTTCTTACAGAACTTAATTTATCAGGAGTAGTACAACCAGCAACTCGTCGTAAGCTAGCTGCAAAGGTTTTCCGCCACACTGCGTCATATGATGCGGTTATTTCTGAGTATATGACTGAATTGGCTGGGGAAGAACAACCTGAAACTTTAACGGTTACATATGAGTTGAAGCAATCACTACGCTATGGTGAAAACCCACATCAAGAAGCATCGTTTTATCGTAAACCACTTGGTTCAAGCTTTTCAATCGCCAATGCTGTGCAATTACATGGTAAAGAATTATCTTATAACAATATTAATGATGCTAATGCAGCACTTCAAATTGTTAAAGAATTCACTGAACCTGCAGCTGTAGCTGTTAAGCATATGAATCCATGTGGAGTTGGAACAGGAGAAAATGTCTTTGATGCTTTTACAAAAGCATATGAAGCCGATCCAGTTTCCATTTTTGGTGGAATCATTGCCCTTAATCGTGAAGTGGACAAAGCGACTGCCGAAAAGCTTTATGAAATCTTTTTAGAAATCATTATCGCACCGTCATTCTCTGAAGAAGCGATTACAGTTTTAACTGGTAAAAAGAACCTTCGCCTATTAACCATTCCTTTTGGCGAAAAACAAAAGCCTGAACGTACGTTTACTTCTATTGAAGGTGGATTACTTGTTCAGGACCAAGATAGATATACACTTGAGGATGCGACAATTACTGTCCCAACAAAAAGACAGCCAACTGATGAAGAGTGGGAAGCATTAAAACTTGGTTGGAAAGTAGTTAAGCATGTTAAGTCAAATGCAATTGTTGTCGCTAATAAAGAACAAACACTTGGAATTGGCGCAGGCCAAATGAATCGTGTAGGATCAGCAAATATTGCTCTTACACAAGCTGGCGAGCAAGCTAAAGGAGCAGGACTTGCTTCAGATGCATTCTTCCCAATGGATGACACCGTTGAAGCAGCAGCTAAAGCTGGAATTACAGCAATTATTCAAACTGGCGGCTCAATTCGTGATCAAGATTCAATTAAAAAAGCAGATGAATATGGAATTGCCATGGTGTTTACTGGCGTTCGACACTTTAAACATTAAGAGGGAGGCAAAAAAATGAACGTTTTAGTCATCGGCCGTGGCGGAAGAGAACACGCTATTTGCCGTAAAATGAAGGAAAGCTCATTGGTTGAAACTGTTTTTGTTGCTCCCGGTAATGCAGGAATGACGGACGTAGCTGAACTTATTTCAATTGAAGAAAGTAATCAAGACGATCTTGTGAAGTTTGCTCAAGAAAACGGAGTTGGCCTTACTTTTGTTGGACCAGAAATTCCCTTGCTTGAGGGTCTTGTTGACAAATTTCAAGAGGCAGGATTAAAGGCATTTGGACCAAAACAAGCGGCAGCATTAATTGAAGGCAGTAAATCCTTTGCTAAAGATTTAATGCAAAAATATAATATCCCAACAGCAGAATATGCTGTGTTTAGTGAATATGAAGAAGCAAAACAGTATGTAGAAAAGCTCGGCGCACCAATTGTTATTAAAGCGGATGGCTTGGCAGCTGGTAAGGGCGTTGTTGTTGCGATGACAATGGACGAAGCGATAGCAGCTCTTAAAGATATGCTTTTGGATGAAAAATTCGGTGCTGCATCTGCAACTGTTGTTATTGAAGAATTTTTAGCTGGCGAAGAATTCTCATTAATGGCTTTAGTTAATGGAGATATCGTTGTACCACTAGAGATTGCTCAAGACCATAAACGTGCTTATGACGGTGATCAAGGTCCGAATACTGGTGGAATGGGTGCTTATTCTCCAGTTCCGCAAATCGGAGCAGATGCTGTGCAAACTGCAGTTGAAACCGTTCTTCATCCTGCAGCAAATGCGATGATTTCAGAAGGTCGCAGCTTTTGTGGAATTCTATATGCAGGCTTAATTTTAACGGAAAAAGGTCCGAAGGTTATCGAGTTTAATGCTCGCTTTGGTGATCCAGAAACGCAGGTTATTTTACCGCGGTTAAAATCAGATTTAGTAGAAGTAATTTTAACCCTATTAGATGGTAAAACTCCTGAGTTAGAATGGGATGAAAACTATTGTATCGGTGTGGTTGTTGCTGCCGAAGGTTATCCTGGCGAACTTGTTAAGGGTTCAGTTCTTGATGGCTTAGAGGATATCAGTGATGAGGTTTATCTATTCCATGCTGGCACAAAGAAGAATGAAAATGGTCAGTTTGTAACAAATGGCGGAAGAGTTCTTCTTGCTGGTGCAAAAGGAATGGATTTGAAGCTTGCTCAAGACAAGGTTTACGAAGAATTGGCGAAGCTTACTCGTAAAGGTGTTTTCTATCGCAATGATATTGGCGCACGTGCGATTAAGAGTGCCCTTAGATAGAAAGAAATTTGAAATAAAAATAATCTAGAAATAATGATTTTAGGAATTATTGCCTTAGTATTTTGGGCGTATATTCTAAAAAATCCATTTTCTGAGTAACAGGGCTGTCTTAGACCGAAAGAATTCGGTTAGGACAGCCCTGTTTTTATGGAAAAGATTAAAGGTGGCTATAAGGAATAATCGGTTCTTGGAAACTCAACATGTCCTGATCAGCTTGGGAATTATCCTGTTGGTTTGTTTGACCAATACCTAGAATATCCTTAATTGGACAGTATCGAACTAAGCCTTCAGCGATATTCAAAGATGCAAAAACTGCTACGAATAAATAGGATTTACACCAAGGTTTTTTCACCATCTTGGCCGTAGCCCAAGAGAGAAGGGTGAATCCAAAAGCAGTTCGAAAATAAGCATTAACGATACCGACATTGTTTTTGTATTTCAAAGAATGTCACATCCTTAATTTAATTTTAACAAATCATTTCCATGTTCTTTAATGCTTTAATATGGAAAATATGTTAGTATATTAACTGTGAAAGGGTTTTCATACTTACAAACCCAGAACTCTTTTCTATTGTTTAAAGAGGGGGAATACAACGATGGAACAACGTTATCGTTGGAAAAACAAACATTTACGAGAGCATCTTTCTGTTTTAGATGGAAAAAGCTCTCCGACCATATTATTGAAAAATGCAACGTATTTAAATCAGGTTTTTCGAAAATGGATGCAAGCAAACATTTGGATATATGACGATCGAATCGTCTATGTTGGCGAAAAGTTACCTGAGCGAATGGATCAATGTGAAATTATTGACTGTAGTGATGTATTCTTGGTCCCTGGGTATATTGAACCACATTCGCATCCATTCCTGTTATATAATCCCCATTCATTAGCCAATTATGCTCTCAAGTTTGGTACGACGACGATTATTAATGACAATTTAATGCTGGCAGTAAATTTAGAGTTACAAGATGCCTTGTCGTTTATTAATGAAATGAATGAAAGTCAGGCAACGATGTATTGGTGGTGCAGATTCGATGCCCAAACTGAAATGTTAGAACAAAATAGTATTTTTTCACCTACAAATATCAAGGCATGGCTTGAAAATGAATCTGTGTTACAGGGCGGTGAGCTTACAGGCTGGCCAAAGCTTCTTGATGGTGATGATATGTTGCTGCATTGGATGCAAGAAGCGAAGAAAATGCGGAAGAAAATTGAAGGTCACTTCCCAGGAGCATCTGAAAAGACGCTTGCGAAAATGATGTTACTCGGTGCAGACTGTGACCATGAAGCAATGACAGGTCAAGAGGTTTATAACAGATTAATGCAAGGTTATACGGTGTCATTACGGAATTCTTCAATCCGTCCAGATTTAGCCAAGTTATTGACGGAAATTAAAGAGCTGGGGATTGAATGCTATCATCGGTTTATTTTTACTACAGATGGTGCAGCTGCTAGCTTTTATGAAAAAGGTATTATTGATGAAATGATTCGAATTGCCATTGATAATGGGGTTCCAATCGTGGATGCCTACAATATGGCCACGATTAATGTTGCCCGTTATTATAATATGGACCATTTGCATGGCAATATTGCCACAGGAAGAGTTGCTAATATTAATTTTCTAAAAAGTAAAAAAAATCCAACGCCAGTTTCTGTTCTAGCAAAAGGGAATTGGGTAAAACGCGACGGACAAGAGGTTGGTATGAATCATCAGTTCAATTGGGAACAGTTCAACATTAAACCGTTACAAATTGAATGGGACTTAACAATGGATGATATGCAATTCTCAATGCCATTCGGAATTCAAATGGAAAATTCCGTTATTACAAAACCGTATTCGATCAATATTGATTGTGCGACAGATGTGTTATCAACTGATCATGATGAAAGCTTTTTCATGCTGATCGATCGACAAGGTAAATGGCGTATTAATACTTTGTTAAAAGGATTTACCACCAGTTTATCGGGTCTTGTAAGCTCCTTTTCGAGCACAGGGGATATAATCCTAATTGGGAAGAATAAACAAGATATGTTAATGGCTTTTAATCGAATGAAAGAAATAGGTGGCGGAATCATTTGTTGTGAGGATGGAGCCATCACTCAAGAAATTCCATTAAAGCTATTGGGAATCATGTCTGAAAAAAAATTAGACGATTTAATTGTTGAGGAAAATTTATTACTAAACTATCTGAAGCAACGTGGATATAAATTTGTCGATCCAATCTATTCAATGTTGTTTTTTTCGTCCACACATTTACCATATATAAGGGTTACACAGCAGGGAATGTATGATGTGATGAATAAAATGATACTCTTTCCAACTATAATGCGTTAAAATATAAAAGTGATAAAGGGGAAAATCTTAAGAGTAGAGGTGGTAATCAGTGTTTTGGAGATATATCGCTATGTCCTTAGCAATAGTTGTTCTGCTGACCGGATGTAATAAACTTAAAGATGAGCCCGTAAAAGAGCATAAACCAAAAGAAATTGAAAGTGTTCAAAAGGGAAAAGTCGAGTTTCCGAATCATTTCCCATTAACCGGAATGGGTACGAAACAGGATATTAGTGATCGAGCCGTTGCCGTTATGGTAAACAATGATCCTAAAGCAAGACCGCAAGAAGGTCTTGATAAAGCGGATATTGTTTATGAAATTCTTGCAGAAGGTAGTATAACCAGATTTTTAGCAATTTTTCAAAGTGAAAAGCCAGAGAAAATCGGCCCAGTTAGAAGTGCAAGGAAATATTACATAGAACTTGCTAAGGGGTACGATAGCTTATATATTGCGCATGGATATAGTGAGGAAGCACAGAAAATGCTTTCGCGTGGCTATATAGATAATATTAATGGAATCCAATATGATGGGACACTTTTTAAACGATCGAGTAAGCGAGTTGCCCCACATAATTCTTATATTACTTTTGATAACATTCTTAAAGGCGCTGATCAGAAGGGGTATTCGATGAAAAGGCCTCCGGAACCTCTTGTGTTTCTCTCAGAAGATGAACAAAAACAGCTAGAAGGTACAGCGACAGGAAAAGTAACTGTTTCCTATTACAATAATAATAATTTTACGGTAACTTATGAGTACGATGCTGATTTAGGAAAGTATAAGCGCTATGCAAATGGGGTCCAAACTGTAAGTGAAGAATCAGACAAGCCCGTTTTATTAGAAAATGTGTTTATTGTGGAGGCGCAGCATCAAACGGTTGATAACCTAGGTCGTCGTAATATTAATTTAGACTCTGGCGGTAAGGCATATCTTTTACAAAAAGGATTAATTCAGTCAGTGGAATGGATAAATGAGGGTAATCGGATTATACCGGTATTGAATGGCTCTAAAGTAGGTTTTGTACCGGGTAAAACATGGATTAATTTTGTGCCAACAAATCCGGGATTAACCAGTTTTGTGAAATTTGATTCAAACTAACTAGTATTGTTAAAAGGGGTATAAAATGATGCAAATTGATAAATTGAGAGGCAAAGAGCTTGATCAACTGTTTAAGGCAATTTTGTCATTAGAAGACATTGAAGAGTGCTATCGCTTTTTTGATGATTTAGCGACAGTTAATGAAATTCAATCCCTGGCCCAGCGCTTAGAGGTTGCTCGCATGTTGCGTGAGGGAAACACCTATCATAAAATCGAAGCGGAAACAGGTGCAAGTACGGCTACTATTTCGCGCGTAAAACGTTGTTTGAACTTTGGTAATGACGCTTATGAAATGACACTTGTCCGAATTAAAGACAAAGAAGAAATCGTTGAAACTAGTGCAGAGTAATTTTTGCTTTGTAAAAAGAATATCCAAACCGTAGGGGCGCCCTGCGGTTTTTTGTTTTTTCACATTTAAGAAAGTATAAAACTTTCAACTTGGTATAGTCTTAAGGGCAAAGTACTTTCTCAACTAGTCGACAGAAAGATGCTGATTCCTTAATTTGCCCACCTAACCGATATGAGCGGTGCCTCATGAGCCGGATTAAGCACCAGATTGGGAAAATAGACGGATAAATTCCCCTTAATTAGTGAATATCATCAAAAATAGCTTCAATAGACGGAGAGATTCCGCTTATTGATGCAAAAAATGCGAAAATAAGGGCTTTTTCTCTCCATAACCGGAAAAGCTCCGCTTATTCCCCCCGAAATGAGCATTATTTTGCATATAGCCGGAAAAGCTCCGCTAATTTTCCTTCTGCTGGTCGTTAGTTGAGGTGAAATCCAAAAGCCGATTTTACTACCAAGGCGCTTGCGCCTTTCTTAAAAAAAACTGTGTTAAAGACCATTGTTGATATTTAACAACCTGTTGATTGGAGTGGAGGGCA
>CALCRD010000465.1 GCA_937894355.1 uncultured Bacillus sp. | reverse complement strand
AAAGGCAATCGTCTGAATTCACCACGACGATTGCCTTTTTTTGTAGTCCCATTTTTTTAAAACTGAACAGGTGCCATTCCTTGATCTAGTGTTTTAAACACGTACTGCTGTCCACTTAAATAATCCAGTAATCCTTTAAGCTGGTAATAAGTTTCCCTTCTTTCGTGAAATAAAATTACCAAAGGTTCTGCTGTAAGTTTTTTAGCGTCAATTTGAGCAATAGTGCTGCTAACTAATCTACTGTCACGATAATACCAGTCTTTACTGTCGATATTCCAATCCCACATCAAAAATCCATACTCGTTTACAGCATTTTTATACTCATCTGTCATATATGGAGCACTTCCGTAAGGAGTTCGAATTAAGAGTGTATCAACACCGGTTATTTCTTTTAGTGTATTTCTTGTTTGATGCATCTCAGTAATGACTGATTGAGAAGATAAATAGAACTTGCTACGATCATGTGTGACGCTATGTAAGCCGACACTATGACCGTTTGTGACCATTTGCTTAACAGCCTCAGGATGTCTTCTCATGTTCCCATCTATCATGAAAAAGGTAGCTTTGGCATTGTATTGATCTAATAGTGTAAGCAATTCATCAGAAAGATCATTTGGACCATCATCAAATGTTAAATAAATCTCATTAGATTGTTGCGGCATTTGTACGGTCGGATCCGTGGAGACAGGGATAATCTCCTGATTTATATTACTTGAACCAATGAATGCCTGTTCAGAAGTTCCAGCCGTTTGAATGTGATTGAATTTTGGCGTAAGAGCACATTTTTTTTCAGAAATGGTTTTGGATACTCTAATAACAGACTTGGTCTTTTTCTTAACATTCATCAACTGATATTCTGAATGAACCGTTATTTGTGATCCGGGTACAAACATTATGATTAATGAAACGGAAAAGGCTATAAACACAAGTGTTGTTAGTCTTTTAATTTTCATGTTCTACCCCTCTCTTTGGTGTTGGCTGTTTTCGTAAAGTTTGAGAAAAGAGCCGTGGTGTAAAAAATTGGGTTTCATAAGTCTATTATATAAAACAATAACACTATAAATCTATAAAAATTTTAACATATATTCCTATAAGGGGTACCCTCAGAAAACATAGTCTGGTCTTTTTATGCCAAAATGTTGGCTGTCCTTTTCTTAATCTACTTTATTTAGGTATAAATTTCCTTACATAAAGCAAAGATATAACAAATGGTGTTTTATTTGGATATGGGAAAGGTTGTCCAGTATGAATCATTTGTGGAGGAAGCTGTTGAAATTTAACAAGCAGAAAAAAGTACAAAAAGTGGAACCATTCAAACAAGAACAGGATTTACTATCCGATAACTTGACGAATAATGAAAGCAAGTTCCGTTCTATTTATAGTGATTGCTCTGATGTGATTTTTCGTCCTTTTTTTATTGGTAGAAAAGTTAAAGCTATCCTTATTTACATTGATGGTCTATCAAATGTTGAAGAAATCGATGATAACGTCCTTTCACCTTTAATGCAAAACTTTGAGGAGGAATTGTACAATGTTAATCAATTGATTGAAAAAAGAATAGCCGTTTCTGATGTGAAAGAAATCAAAACTTCTTCCGAGTGCATACAAGCGATTTCCTCGGGAAATCCGGTGATATTAGTAAATACCATGAAAACGGGATTTTCGTTAGGACTCCAAAAATGGGAGAGCCGTTCAATTGAAGAACCATCATCCGAAATGGTTGTCAGGGGACCACGTGACTCATTTGTGGAGTCTCTCCGAGTAAATACTTCCTTACTACGAAGAAAAATAAGAAGTTCCGAACTAAAAATGCAATCCATAGAAATAGGTCTTTATACTAAAACAAAATTAGTTATCGCATATATAGAAGGAATAGCAAACAAAACTTTAATAGAAGAAACCCGAAACCGTCTAAGCAAAATTGAGATTGATGGAGTATTAGAAAGTGGAATGATAGAAGAGTTCATTGAGGATAACTCATATTCTC
The DNA here is from genome assembly GCA_937894355.1 of uncultured Bacillus sp. GTDB lineage: Bacteria > Bacillota > Bacilli > Bacillales > Cytobacillaceae > Bacillus_BU. The sequence goes on along the minus strand of CALCRD010000465.1, from coordinate 18,200 downwards.
CTTTTCCACAGGTTTTGGCGACAGAACGCCCTGATGTTGTTACATCAAGCTTGCTTGAAGGGCGTGTAGCCATATTAGTTGATGGTACTCCTTTTACTATCGTTGCACCTACGACTTTGTATTCTTTACTTCAATCAAGTGATGACTATTATGGACGATTCTTTATTGGAACGGCTATTCGCTGGCTTCGTTACCTGTGTCTTGTGATTTCATTGCTACTACCCTCAATCTATGTGGCGGTTATTACCTATCACCAAGAAATGGTTCCGACATCTCTTTTGATCAGTATGGCTGCCGCGCGTGAGCAACTTCCATTCCCAGCACTTGTTGAGGTTTTAATTATGGAAATTACTTTTGAAGCGTTGCGTGAAGCAGGTCTGCGACTTCCAAAACAAATAGGGTCTGCCGTTAGTATTGTTGGGGCTCTTGTAATAGGTGAAGCTGCGGTTTCTGCTGGAATTGTCTCTGCACCATTGGTAATTATTGTTGCGGTTACTGGAGTCGCCTCTTTTACGATTCCGCGGTATTCCATTTCAATCGCGATTCGTATGCTCCGCTTTCCTTTGATACTTCTTGCTGGGACACTGGGTCTTCTGGGTATTATGCTTGGGATCATCACTATTATCGTTCACTTATGTACACTGCGCTCTTTTGGTGAACCTTATCTTAGCCCAATGGCACCGATGCAAGGGAGTGAAATGAAAGATGTACTAATGCGTGCCCCGTGGTGGAAACAAAATACAAGGCCGCACTTAACAGGAAATTACAATAAATACCGACAATCTACTGGGCAAAAACCTGATCCTAGTAATGAAGGAGAATAATAAACGAAGCGTATCTTTTAAGCAAAGAGGTGAGGCGAATTGATTGAGAAAGGAAAGATTAGTGCTCTACAGATGGCCCTCATGATGCATCCGACAATTTTAGCAACGGCCCTTCTATTAGTACCAGCTATTACAGGAAAATACGCAAAACAAGATATGTGGATATCGCCAATTTGGGCGTCATTTGTTGGATTTCTAGTGGTATATATTGCACACCAATTTAATAGGAAATTCCCGAAGGAGACAGTTATTCAATTCAGCGAGAAACTAGTTGGATTTATTCCAGGAAAAATAATCGGTTTTGTTTTTTTATTCTTTTATATACATACAATGGGAATTATATTAAGAGAGTATGGAGAATTTGTAATTGGGAATTTTTTAAAAAAAACGCCGCTGATTGTTGTAATTGGAAGTTTGGTGATCGTTTGTGCTTTGGCTGTACATGGTGGACTTGAAGTAATAGCTAGAAGTGCACAAATTTTTGTTCCAGTTGTTATTTTTTTACTCTTGATTGTCACGGTTTTACTTATAGGGGAACTAGAGCCTCAAAATATGTTTCCAGTAATGGAGAAGGGCATGGTGCCTTCTTTAATGGGGGCATTAGTTCCAGCTAGTTGGTTCACAGAATATTTTCTTATTTCTTTCCTTTTCCCTTTTATAGCTGACAGGGAAAAAGGATTCAAATGGGGCATGATTTCAGTTTTTATGGTGTTGTTTATGATGGTGATGACCAATTTATTCACTCTTTTCTTATTTGGAGATATTACAACAACATTCACCTATCCAGTGATGAGCGCTGCACGTTATATCAACATAGCCGATTTCCTCCAACATCTTGAATCATTTATAATGGCGATTTGGGTAGCTGGTACGTTTGTCAAAATTTCAGTTTTTTATTATGTCATTGTTATCGGAACTGCTCAATGGTTAAATTTATCTGATTACCATCCGATTGTGTATCCGCTTGGGTTCCTATGTGTGTGCGTTAGCATTTGGTCTGCTTCTGGTTTAGGAGAACTAAGCTACTTTATAAGTACAATTTGGCCTTTTTACGCAATCTCCATTCAAGTGATTATACCCATAATATTGTTATTGATTGCAGTTTTACGTAAAGGAACCTTTCCTAAAGAAGCAGGTAGCTCTACCCTCATAAACAAATCATGAAGTGGCAGCATCTTAAAGGGGGAAGGGAATGAATACGAATTCATTAACTAAAGCAGTAAATTTAATGCTTACTATTTCCATGTGTTCATGCACACTCTTCCTTACAGGCTGTTGGGACCGAGTGGAAATCAATGATTTAGCACTTGTTTTGGCAACTGGACTTGATAAATCCGATGGTAATCGAATTGAACTTTCAGTACAACTGGCTATTCCGATAAGAATGGGGGGTGGCCAGAAAGGAAGTCAAGGTGGGGAAGGTGTCCCTACGATTGTTGAAAAAGCCACAGGTAATACAATCTTCGAAGCTATGTCACGTATACAAGAAAAGTTTTCCCGTCGTATTTTCTGGGGACATAATCAGGTTATCTTTATTGGGGAGAAATTGGCCGAAGAAGGGATTCAAAAGCATATTGACTTTTTCGCTCGCTACCCAGAAACAAGACTGAGAGCATATACATTTATTACTGCTGGAAAGGCCATTGATGCTTTGAAAGTTATCCCGAATTTAGAGAGAAGTTCATCAGAAGTTGCAAGAGAATTAACAAATCTTAAAGTTGGGCTGAGAATAACAGTGAAAGATCTGTTGCAAATGTTAAGGAGCGAGGCAGATTCAGCTGCCCTTCCTTGGATTGAGGTAGAAGGACATCAACAGAAACATGAAGGTTTTCGTTTGAATGGATCGGCTGTTTTTAGAAAAGATAAAATGGTTGGACGAATCAATGATAAAGTAACAATGGTCTTATTATGGCTAAGAAATGATATAGGAATGTCTGACGTAACCATTAAGCCAGTTGGGGAGGATGGCCAAATTTCATTAAGGCTCATTCATGCTCAGACGGTGCTGACCCCGAAAATTGAGAATGGAAAGTGGAAAATGATTATTAAAATTATGACGGAAGATGATGTGGTGGAAAACGAAACAAAATTAAATGTTATGAATACAGAGATTGTGAGAAGGCTTGAAAGGCAATTAGAACAAGATATTAATAAGCGAATTCGCTTGGCACTTAACGAGGTTCAAAAGGATATGAAAGCAGACATTGTTGGTTTTGGGATAGCATTTAACCGTCAATATCCTGATCAGTGGGCAAAAGTAAAGGAACAGTGGGACGAGAAATTTCCGGAAATAGAAGTTGATATCAAAAGTAAAGTTTATATTAGGAGCCCAGGTTCGTCCACTATACCGCAAGGAGTACCAGAAAATGAGGTTAAAGAATAATGAAGTTGGCATCTATATTCGGGATAATTGTTGTTTTAATTCTCATAGCACTATTCGAATGGGCAAAAATGAAAAAGAATCAAAAAAGGGAAAAATGGACACTTGTGATATTGATAATGGCCGGAGGGCTTATAGCTAGCCTTCTCGTTTTTTTCCCAGACATGCCTGGACCTACTCAATTGATTGAAATGATTTTTAAGCCTTTAGGAAAATCCGTTTCTTTCAAATAGGAATCCTAGCAAAAAGTGCGTAAAATATAGGCTAAGCAAATTTTAACATGGGCAAAAAACTAACATATCACAGGGATATGTTAGTTAAAACCCAAAAAAACTACTGATAATATTTTTCTTTTTTGGTTTCTTAATAGTTCGCGGATGGTCAAATACAAGAGGGAGGTCTTGTAGTGTTTTGCTTTTAAGATTTTTTATTTCTAATTCCAAATTTTGTATTTGATTAGCCATTGTATTAACTAAATTTTGCAGGTCTTCGATTTCACTACGATGCTGTAATAATTGGTAAGAGGTAACTGAATCAGCTTTACCATCAATTCTTTTATTCAGATGTTCAAGTTCCAATTTGAGATGAATGATGGCAGGATTGTTAATCGAATGTACCGCTTTTGATTTAGAATCTATTGGATTTCCGGTCATTTTTGAAGCTTTAACAGAATGCAACTTCATGTCTTGTTCTTTAACAACTTCCTGCTTCGGGCTAGACCCCGTATTTTCCAGCCTGTTTATGGCACCTTTCCTTATCTGTTTTTCAGGAAGTGTCGCTATTTCTTGAGGAAGAGTACCTTGGCTTGTTTGGTAAGACCTTAAAGTCTCGATATCTTCCTCTCGAAATTGCAAATGTCCTCGCTCATTCCGCCCAAGTTCCAGCCCTAACTGCTTTACCCAACGTTTGACTGTGCTCGTAGAAATTGCCAACATATTTGCCACTTCGCTTGTATTCAATATAATCCTCCTCATCTAACAATGTTTTTTTAATCCCAAAACTTCCACCATTTTTTTGGGGGGGTTTTTGATGTTGCTGTCTGGCGAAAGCTTACAACTAAATTTTTGAATTCTTCCTCGCGACTATGAATTTCCTCATGAATATGGTCAAGTTCATTGTTGATTGTATTAAGATAGAACTCGCGATCCTTATTTAACGTCTCAACTAAGGTACCGATTTCCTGATTCGTAACCTCTGTGGCCTCTGAAATGTAATGAATTAACGTTTTAAATTCCTCGGCAGATGCATCAGATGAATCCGAAATCCGATTGGCCAAATTTGAAATTTCTGCAGATGTTTCTCTAGAAGCCGCGGCAACATTCTTGGAAATGGCATAGAACGTTTCAGTTGCTTGTTCACTTGTATTGTTTATGCTTTCTTTAATCGTTTCAATTGTTTCTGAGGTTTGATCAGCGGATTTCGTGATGACACTTGAAAGCTCTTGAATTTCCTCACGAGTATGTTCGCTTGATTTATAAATAGAGTCAGAGATATTTTTTACTGTTGAAACGGATCCCTTTTTTATTTCTTTTTTTACTTCTTCCAATACTTCCTTACGAATACCAAAGCGAATTTCATTTTTTACTTCTTCAATTAAATTGTCTTTATAAGAATCCAATACTTTAAAGAAATCCTCTAAATTCCCCTGCATTGGATTTTCTGTGATTTCATGTTTATGGGAAATTTCCACGACCATTTGATTCTCTAAATTTTCTTGTACTTCAGGTACTAATAATTCTTCCTGAAAACATACTAATGGGGCATCCATATCCAGCTTTTCTGTAATTTTAGGCTGGAATGAGGTAGCGATGTTTTCTAAACTGATATTTTTATCACGCATCATTTTGATTTTTTTTAGTAGCTTCAATTCCAACTCAGTAAAATATCTTGCCCCTTGCTTTGTTCTGGGAATGATCAGGAAATCGGCAAAATCCTGTTCCCAACGCTTTATCGTCCCTGTAGGAACATTAATAATCTTAGCTGCCTCTTTAACGTTATATGTTTGCAAATTTTGAATACTCATTATTCTGCCAACCCCCTCTATATGATAAATAGTCAATTAACTAGAAGTTTTTTTCTATAGTTTATAGTATTCAGCATCACCTACCTGTTTTTCCTGCCACTTGACAAAAGCTATCAAAACAAGACGAAATCCCCTAATACTTTTAATAAAGGCTCTTTTCTCAAACATTGTTGCTTTTTAGATGAGAATGAAGTGATTAGACAGTAAAACAGCAAACATTTATGAGAAAAGAGCTTGCAAATTAACTTTCAAGCTACAAAATAGCTGATATCTAGTTAAAATCGGGTTTAGGATTTTAACAACAAACTTTACGAAAACAGCCTTAATAAAAGAACAAATTATAAAAAAACTAACAATAGGAACAATTCCATTTTCAGACAAAAAAACTGTCGCAATAAAAATGCGAACAGTTTTTTGTAGAGAGAACAGACATCTAAGCAACCTTAAACATAAATGAGTGCCAAGCAAGCCTTAAGTTGATAGACATCCAATTTTAAGCTATATTGAACAAGATTCCTTTAGAAATGGACGTGATTGAATGGGAATAAACTATCCAATCAATTTAAATTTAGCGAATAAAAAAGTCGTCATCATCGGCGGTGGAAAAATTGCCGAACGTAAAACAAAAAACTTAATCCCTACAGGAGCTCACATAACCGTAGTAAGTCCAGAACTAACTGCAAAACTAGCACAAATGGCTGAGGAAAACCTGCTAACTTGGAAAAATAAAACCTTTGCACCAGATGACCTCAAAAAGGCAATAATTGTGATTGCGGCCACAAACCATCCAGAGACAAACCTATTAGTAAAAAAATCGGCAAGCAAAAATCAGCTTGTTTCTCTTGTTGACAATCCAGAACAATCAGATTTCCAGACTCCCACCGTCTTGAGAAGGGGGAAACTAGCTATAGCAGTATCGACCTCGGGAGCCAGTCCATTACTAGCCAAAAAAATTCACAAGCAACTCGAAGCAACTTTTGACGAAACCTATGAAGAATACCTTGAATTCCTATTTAACTGTCGAAAGATTATTTTGGAAAAGGTAGAAGACAATGCCACAAAACACCAGCTACTAACAGAGATAGTCAATAGCCGTTATTTGGAAAGTAAGAACCGCCAGCAAGAATTTCAACTTCTAATAGAAAAAGTTCTTTCAGAATCAGAAAACGATCAACTGCAAGATTTAACAAAAGAAGTCCACCTCAAGCAAACAGTTGTACATACGGAAAAGAAAACTCTTGCTTCTTTTGAAAGAAAAGAGGATAATAATAACTAAATTTGACTTAGAATCTTTATGAGCAGGGGTTGTTACTATGAAAGTTGTAAAATTTGGAGGTTCATCGTTAGCTTCAGGTGAACAGATGGAGAAAGTTTTTCAGATTGTTGTTTCCGATCCGGAACGAAAAATTGTGGTTGTTTCTGCACCGGGTAAACGCCATTCTGAAGATATCAAAGTAACGGACCTTTTGATTGCAGCTGCCGAACGTTATTTGGAATTAGGTGAAGCAGAGGAATTAATTAATAGCGTTGTAGAAAGATATTCTTCTATTGCCAACGAACTTAAAGTTCCACAAGATATTATCCTAAAAATAAAAGCTGACTTAGAGAAATTGTTTAATGCCGACAAAAGTAAACCGGAACGCTATCTAGATGCGATTAAAGCCAGTGGAGAAGATAATAATGCTAAATTAGTTGCTGCTTATTTTCAACATCGTGGCATTGAAGCATCATATGTTAGTCCAAAAGAAGCAGGTCTGTTAGTAACCAATGAACCAGGAAATGCTCAAACACTTCCTGAGTCCTATGAGCGCATGTATTCTTTACGTGATCGTAAAGGTATTGTGATTTTCCCGGGATTTTTTGGCTATAATGAATTTGGTGAGGTCATGACTTTTTCGCGAAGCGGTTCTGATATCACAGGATCGATTCTTGCAAATGCTATAAAAGCGGATTTATATGAGAATTTCACTGATGTAGATGCCGTTTATTCAGTTAATCCTAATATTGTGCAAAACCCAAAAGAGATAAAAGAGTTAACTTATCGCGAAATGCGTGAGCTTTCTTACGCTGGCTTCTCCGTATTCCATGATGAGGCTCTTATCCCAGCGTTCCGAGCAGGTATTCCGGTAAATGTTAAAAATACCAATAATCCATCAGCACCAGGTACGATAATTGTGAATCAACGCAGTGCTTCAACAGGACCTGTAGTCGGTATTGCCAGTGATGGTGGTTTCTGCAGTATTTATGTAAGTAAATATTTAATGAACCGCGAAATTGGTTTTGGCCGCAAGTTATTAGGAATTTTAGAGGATTTTGATTGTTCATATGAGCACATTCCATCTGGTATTGATGATATTTCGATTATTTTAAGTCAAGCCCAAATGACCGAAGCTGTGGAAAAGGAGATTATTAACCGAATTAAATCAGAGCTTTCTCCAGACGAAGTTAAAGTTGAGCATGATTTAGCTCTTATCATGGTTGTTGGAGAAGGAATGCGCCATAATGTTGGGACAACTTCACGTGCAGCAAAGGCTTTGGCAAAGGCCCATGTTAACATCGAAATGATTAACCAAGGTTCATCTGAAGTAAGTATGATGTTCGCTGTGAAAGAAGCAGATGAAAAACTGGCTGTCCAAGCCCTATATACAGAATTTTTTGTAGCAGTCCCTGTCTAAAGGAAACTGAAAATAGATAATATTATAGGAGTCATTCGCTTATTTCTGAAATAGTAGCTAGGTACCATTAGTAGTTATTGTTGTTTCAAAACCAGAAAAAACTCAGGAGTATCTTGACTTTTTCGCGGAACTTCCTCATAATTAATAAAAATCAATGAACGTTGAAGAAGGACTAGTAAGCGTATCCTTATGTGACAAGAGAGCGGTGTTTTTAGCTGAGAGGCCCGCCATAATAAGCCGCTGAACCTACCTTTCGAGTCTTATGCTAAAAGCGTAAGCGCATTTCTTGCGTTATCAGTCTAAGTGGGATGTTTGATGCATCCAATAAAGGTGGTACCACGGAAGCAAAGCTCTTTTCGTCCTTATTTAATAAGACGAGAAGGGCTTTTTTTTCGCAGACATATTTCCATCTAGAAAAGAAGCTTCCATTATTCATTCATGTACATTAAGAAGCATTTATAGGATTTTGACAGTTACGGAGGATTACATATGAAAAAAAAGCGGGTTGTCGTTAAAATCGGGAGTAGTTCTTTAACGAATTCCAAAGGTGAAATAGATTATGAAAAATTTAACGATCATATAGCGGCAATAGCTGCATTGCGAGAGATTGGCCATGAAGTCGTCTTAGTTTCTTCTGGAGCCGTTGCTGCTGGATTTGCCCGACTTGGTTATCCTTCAAGACCAGTTACATTGAAAGGGAAACAGGCTGCGGCTGCTGTTGGTCAAAGTTTACTAATCCAATCTTATATGGAACAACTGAGCAAATATCATATTGTTCCGGCCCAGATACTGTTGACTAGAAATGATTTTTCTAAAAAAGATCGCTACCGAAATGCCTATTCAACACTAACCGAGCTTTTAGAAAGAGGAATACTTCCAATCATTAATGAGAACGATACCGTTTCGGTTGAAGAGTTAACCTTTGGGGATAATGACATGCTGTCTGCTTTGGTTAGCGGCTTAGTTCAAGCTGAAAAACTAGTTATCTTAACTGATATTAACGGACTATATAATGCCAATCCAAGAACGAACCCTGATGCCTTGAGGCTTGACCATCTAGAAGAAGTAACCGATGATATGCTGTCTGTTGCTGGGGGAGCAGGATCAAGTGTTGGAACGGGTGGGATGCTTTCAAAGCTCATCGCAGCCAAAACGGCATTGTCTTTAGGAATCCGAGTCTTTATTGGAAACGGTAAAGGAAGCAAGAAATTAGTGGAGATTTTGAGTGGTACTGGTGACGGAACCTATATTGGTTCAGATGATTTAACTAAAGTAACGAACAACAAGCAGTGGATTGCCTTGCACTCACAGGTTTCTGGTCAAATCTTTATTGATAAAGGGGCAGAAGACGCTCTTCTTTTACATGGTAAAAGCCTGTTACCTGCTGGTATTTATGATGTTAAGGGTTCGTTTGAAAAAGGCGAAGTTGTAGAAGTATTTGGCACAAACGGATTGCTTGGTAAAGGGGAAGTCCTATACTCATCCGATGAAATCCAAAAAGTTATGGGCAAACGAACGGAAGAGTTAACTAGTGTAGTGAAAATTGAAGTGATTCACCGAGATAAATGGGTTGAAGCATAGAGTAAAACATAGCCGTATAAAAGGTTTAATTGCCTGTTAATGCGGAAAAAACGAGGGGGCTTTTTTATGAGTGAGGTTAAAAGAAAGGGAGCATTGGCAAAACAAGCAAGCTTTGACTTAATAGGGGTTACTACTGAGCAAAAAAATGATGCATTAGCAAAAATAGCAGATCAACTTCTTGAGGATCAAGCTTACATCATGATTGAAAACACCAAAGATATCGAAGCAGGTAAGCTAGCAGGTTTTAATGATTCTGTGTTGGATCGGATTCTTTTAAATGAAAAGCGAATTTCCGACATGGCTGACGCAATCCGTCTATTAGTCAAACTTCAAGACCCAATCGGGGAAACATTAGAATCAATTGAAAAAGAAAATGGATTATTGATAAAAAAACGTCGCGTGCCAATTGGCGTCATTGGGATGATTTATGAAGCAAGACCGAATGTGACCATAGATGCAGCAACATTATCGTTAAAAACCGGAAATGCTGTGCTATTAAGGGGAAGTTCTTCGGCATTATATTCTAATATGGCGCTGGTAAAATCTATTCACCATGCTTTGGAAAAAACAGATTTACCACTAGATGCAGTTCAGTTAATTGAAGATACAAGTCGGGAAACTGCAAAGGATTTATTCCATTTAAATGAGTATTTAGATGTATTGATCCCAAGAGGTGGAAAAAACTTAATCGATACGGTTGTTCGTGAATCATCAGTTCCTGTGTTGGAAACAGGTGCAGGTAATTGCCATATCTTTATCGATGAAACAGCCAATCTAGAGATGGCGGAACGGGTAGCGATTAACGGAAAAACACAACGTCCTTCTGTCTGCAATGCAACTGAGACGATATTAATCCAAGAAAATTGGTTCCAAACCCATGGGGAAAAACTATTGAAAACACTTGACCAAAATTCTGTGGAAATATATGGTGACGAGTCAGTATGCCGAGCATTCGCTGGTGCTAAGAGGGCAACTGAAGAAGACTGGGGCACTGAATATTTAGCCCTTAAGGTAAGTGTTAAGGTTATAAACAATGTAACTGAGGCTATCGAACATATCAACAAGTATGGGACCCATCATTCGGAAGCAATTATCACCGAAAACGAGGTAAATGCTAAGCTTTTCTTAACAAAGGTTGATGCTGCAGCCGTTTATCATAATGCTTCCACCCGTTTTACCGATGGTTTTGAATTTGGCTACGGTGCCGAAATTGGAATTAGTACTCAAAAGCTACATGCACGTGGGCCAATGGGGTTACCGGCGTTAACTTCTACTAAATATTATATCTATGGAACCGGACAAATCCGATAACAAAAAAACAAAATCTTGACGGGTTTTACTATAATTTTAGTTTTCAAACTACAAAAAAAGCCACCAACATCAATATATTTTGCTGGGTGGCTTTTTTTGTTCAACAAATTATGTCCTATAGTACTCGTTGTCGGTATTTTCTTTTTAAATCAATAATGCCTTCCTTACAAAATCCATACTGGAGCCACGAACATCCTTTGCAAAGATAGTCTAAATCACTTGGTCCAATTTTTTCAGCCAACAATGACATTAACTCAGATTTTTGGTAATTTCTCCATGGAACTAAGTCAAGATGTTTAATCACCTTTTGGTCCATCGCCACAACATGCTGATTGGATCCTGTGTTTGCCTCACATATTCTCATCCCGCGATTCGGACAAGCCGTACAAGCATAATCCAAGCCAGAAATAACTCTTATTGAAAAATCAACCTCATCGTCACGAAATTCCTTTACGATTTTAGTCATGTTTTCAACGAAATCATGGCTATATCCCAATCCGCGAAACCCTTGAATACACAAGAGATGATGCCCCCGTATTAACAATCTCACTCACCACCATTTATCGTAAATTAACAGGTTTAGTATGAAACGTATAGGAAGCTGCTCCTAATCTCTTTCATCACATACATTTAATCGTACCATGATAGGGATAAATAGAAAACAGAAATATCAAAAAATTCTTACTTCAATTCACAGTTTTTGAGGAAAGGGATTGTATATAGTGAATTGCTTGAATTCAAGATTGGTCTAAACACTAAATTCATTAGATGCAAGCCAATGTAAAAAACTGGTGCATTTTTTTGTATAATAACTAAAATTTGGAAACAATAAGAAAATCACAAGCTGAAGGTAAAATCAGTCTAGGGAAAAAAGGCAAGGCTATATGACCAATCAGTAATGAAGGAGGGAGCTTTTTTGGGAAAAAATAATCATCATCTTGCAAAAAAATTATCATCAGCATTCCTAATATTATGTTTACTGCTGATAATTGCCCATTCTACCTATGTTTTTTCTGCATCCGAAACTGGAACTTCGAAGGGTTTGGTCAAGCTCCGGATTCTCGAAACAACAGATGTTCACACTAATATAATGAGCTTTGATTACAAATTAGCCCTTCCCAATCAAAAAGTAGGATTAGCAAAAACAGCCACTCTTGTGAAAAAGGCCCGTCAAGAAGTGGAAAATAATATCCTTGTTGACAACGGAGATTTGATTCAGGGTACTGCATTAGGAACTTATAAAGCAATCATTTCACCGCTTACATCTACAGAAGTTCATCCAATGATTAAGGTGTTGAATATAATGGATTATGATATTGCTACATTAGGAAACCACGAGTTTAACTATGGGTTAGACTTTCTTAAGGAAGTCTATAATGATGCAACCTTTCCTTATGTAAACGCGAATGTCTACATAGATGATCATGATAATAATCCTAACAATGATAAAAATAAATTTCAGCCATATAAAATAATGAAGAAAAAAGTAGTCGACGAAAATGGCAAGAAGCAAGTAATAAATATCGGCTATATCGGTTTTCTTCCACCGCAAGCAAATGTTTGGGATAAAGCAAATCTTGAAGGGAAAGTGATTGTAAAAGGCATCCTTGATACAGCAAAAAAATTCATTCCTGAAATGAAAAAACAGGGAACTGATATTGTCATTGCTTTGGTTCACTCGGGTTTCAGCAGTGATAAGTCTGATCCAAATAATGTGGTTTATGCACTTAGTGAAGTGCCAGGAATTGATGCCATCACCTTTTCTCACACCCATAAGCAATTTCCTGCCAAATCACTAGCGATGTTAGATGGAACGTTTCAGGGGAAGGACAAGAAACCATTACCAGGAATTGATAATGAGAAAGGAACAATAAATGGAATTCCGGCTGTTCAAGCAGGTAGTGGTGGCGGTTCATTAGGAATCATTGATCTAAGTCTAAAAAGAGAAAACGGTAAGTGGAGGGTAGTGGATTCAAAAACATTTACTCGTGAAATTTGGCAAGACCAGCTAGACCCCGTTAGCGGTAAAATGAAAACTTCGAGTATGGTTGAGCCTGATCCAAAAATTACGAAATTGATCTACCCTGAACATATGGCAACCATTAAATATATGGAAGCAGCTAAAAATGATATTAGTCATCAAAGTAAGGTAAAGAAAAAATCGTTTACCAAAAAATAAAAATGCGATTATTATAGAAGGCTGTTTTCGTAAAGTTTGTTGTTAAAATCTTAAACCCGATTTTAACTCGATATCAGCTATTTTGTAGCTTGAAAGTTAATTTGCAAGCTCTTTTCTCATAAATGTTTGCTGTTTTACAGTCTAATCACTTCATCCTCATCTTAAAAAGCAACAATGTTTGAGAAAAGAGCCTTATAGAAATATTATTCATAGTGGTAAAAAAGGTTTAAATATATGATTAAATCTGCTAAAATAAAATACATTGACATAAAATATTGTTAGATGTAGATTTTTTCTTTTTTACCCAAAATATAATAAATCCATGTACCACATGGTGGAGGTTCTAGCTACCCTCTAAAAAAAACTAAGAGCAACAGTACTGCTATCTTAGTGGTGCTGTTTTTTGTTTTTGGTCAGAATAAATCAATTCAATTTAATTCAATTGCCAAATATGATGTTCTTTAAAGAGTTTAGGCAGATTTATATTGTAATGTACAATTAACAAATAATCGGAGGGTTAACTATGAGAGTCCTTTTTTATTTATTAGTAATAATCAGTGCAAATGTTGTAACAGCGGCATTCGCACCGTTAAAATTAGGCATTTTTATCGTTCCATTGGGAACGTTATTTATCGGTGTTACTTTCATTTTGCGGGATCTTGTGCAAAATAAATACGGTCGAGGAAAAACATATCTATTGATTATGTTCGCCTTATTTGCCAGTGCCGTCGTATCCTTCTCGTTGGGTGATACCTTATTAATTGTAATGGCATCTGCTCTTTCGTTTGCGGTTGCTGAAACAACAGATACAGAAATTTATACTCGTCTAAAATTACCGATGAGTTTAAGGGTTTTATACAGTGGTTTAGTGGGTGGACTTCTTGATTCCATCATTTTTGTTATTATCGGTTTAAGTCCTTTAGGAGCAAACTTTTTACCATGGGAAGCTGTGCCAGCGGCTATTCTAGGGCAGGTTATTTTTAAATCAATTATTCAAGGAATCGGGGCTGTGGTCCTACAATTAGTTTTCAGGAATAGTGAGCAAGTAGAGCAAGTATTATCAAATTAGTTTTCGGGTTATTTTTAATAAATACCATTCTTTAATAGCAGACTGTCAACATAATACCGGAAGAACCCCAAAAACAACCAAACCAATAAGGTAAGGGTAGTTTTGGGGTTCTTTTAAATTTATTGGCTCTGTTAAATTTGAATGTTGATTTCCGTTCCAGGCAACATATGTAAAAAACAAGATTATTCTTTAACATAGCCTTAATTTATATAAATAAAGCATTATGAACATTGCGACAGTGGAAATATCTGACATAAAGTTGTAAGATATTTTCGGAATTTCATAAAGGAAATGAAAATTAAAAATGGAAATTAAGTTAATAAGGAAAATGATATTCAAAGTGGTGTTCCCATTACTCAAAAAACAAACTTTTATCTTATATAAGGGAGGTAACATAATGTGTGAACTAGTACTCTATCGAGTTGAGAATCAAATTGCCCACATCATAATGAATCGCCCGAATAAATTAAACGCTCTTTCAGATATCCTTGTGGAAGGGGTGGTAAATGCTTTAAAAAAAGCTGAAGATGATTCAACGGTTAAAGCAGTGATTCTTTCGGGAGAAGGGAAATCGTTTTGCGCTGGTGGAGATCTAGATTCTATGGGTTTGTTAGAAAATGCAAGTGAAACTTCCCAATGGATTGAAATGACCTCAACGTTAGCCAAAACGATTATTGATCTTGATAAATATGTAATTGCTGCAGTACAAGGATATGCAGCAGGTGCGGGTTTCAGTGTCGCCCTAGCTTGCGACTTTATTGTAGCTGACAGGGGTGCAAAATTTGCTTTAAGCTTTGCCAACTTAGGCTTAATCCCGGATTTAGGGCTAACAAAACATTTAGTGGAGCGTATGTCCTTGCCAATTGCCAAAGAATGGATATCCTCCGCAAAAATCGTCACAGCTGAAGAAGCTCTTAAGTTTGGAGTGATAAATCGAATTGCTGATCACGATTTACTCCAAGAAGCCATTGGTTTTTCCGAATTTATCACAAACGGTGCTCCGCAAACGAATAAATACATCAAACACTTACTAAATCGAGCTGGAACGGTTAATTTGGATGTGGCACTTATGAATGAAAATATGGTGCAAACATTTTTGCTCCAAACAGAAGATCATGCCGAAGGGGTAAATGCCCTTATTGAAAAAAGAGCTCCTAAGTTTTCCGGAAAATGAGTAATTATGGAGCTATTAGGAACCCAAACATCGTGGAGACTATGAAAAAAAGGAATCAAAGACTGATTCCTTTTTTAATTGAGTAAACCCAGAAGTTTTAAACCATTATATACACCTGAATTTTGGACGTCAGTTGTCGTATGTTTGGCAAATTTACATAAATCTGGGTGGGCGTTTCCCATGGCAAAGCCTTCTCCGACAGTTGAGAGCATTTCTTTATCATTCATTCCATCACCAAATGCAATAGAGTCCTCTTTGGGGATTTTTAAATGATCTAACATCGCCTCAACAGCAACACCCTTATTTACATCGTCCATAATGACATCAAAAGCATGTTCCATTCCCTCAACATTTACTTGTGATAAAAAAAGTCCTTTTTTCTTAGGATAATGAATGAGTTCTTCAGAATCATTGGTTAATATGGTCATCGACAAAATTTGGTTGGTGTCTTCCTTTTTGAAGAGATGTTTTTCTATCAAATTAAAATAATCCAAAAAGTTTAATGATTTCTGTGAATCTAAACTGGTGACTAATGTTTTCTTTTCAGCATATAAAATAAGATCATGCTGGTTTTCAGCAGCAATGTTTAAATATTCTGTTACCAGGTCCGGATCCATGTACTCTTTGAATATTTCCTGGCCTTGAAAAATCGCCAATGAACCATTGTAGGTAATGAACGAATCAATATTCAGTTCTTTTGCCGTTGCCATTATTTCATGAAGCGGTCTTCCAGTTGCTAGAACCACTTGCAGTCCTTGCTTTTTCAATTTGACAATAGCTTGCTTGGTAGATTCCTCAATCGTATGGTCAGGTCGTAAAATTGTTCCATCAATATCCAAAAATAATATTTGATAATTTTGCAATTTCCTAACTCCTAACTAAAAATAATTCTGATTTTAAAATAATTACTCCCTAATCATATCATAGACAGCGTAAAAACACAGAAGGGAAGACACTTCATATATCTTCAAAGAAAAAAGTTGACCTTCAAAAAAATCTCACCACTAAATAATAGCGGTGAGATTTCTATAGAATATCATATCCAATTTTCTTTAATTCGCTAAAAACTAGTTCAATGTGTTTGTTGTCCCTAGTTTCCAATGACAATTCTACCATGACATAACCTGGAAAAATATTTTCTCCGATATGGTTTTGAGAAAGGTCTAAAATGTTTGCTTCCAAATTGGTTATATGGTGGAGTAACTTGGCCAATTGGCCTGGTTTATCTTTTAAAGTAATTCTAAAGTGAACAAAACGTCCTGCTTCGACCATTCCTCGTTCGATGATTCTAGAAATGAAACTTACATCCACATTACCACCACTTAAGATGGCAACTGTTTTTTTACCTGTCACAGGAATCTTATGGTATAAAAGCGAAGCCAAAGATGAGGCCCCCGAACCTTCAACAAGAAGTTTGTTTCGTTCCAAAACTAATAGCATGGTTCTGGCAATTTCCATTTCGTCAACACAGTAAATGTCATCCACATATTTTTCAACTATTTGAAAGGGGAGATCACCTGGTTTTTTTACAGCAATCCCATCGGCCATTGTTGGCATTACGTCTACCACTACTGGTCTTTTTTCTTGTAATGATTGTTTCATGCTAGGACATGCTAGCGCCTCAACACCATAAATTTTCACAGAGGGATTCTTTTCTTTGATTGCCATGGCGACTCCGGCAATAAGACCGCCACCGCCTACTGGACAGATGACTGCTTCAACATCGGGCAATTGCTCGAGGATTTCGAGACCTACAGAACCTTGTCCCGCGATAATGTGATGATCATTATAAGGATGAACAAAAGCAGCCCCTGTTTGTTCTTTAAGCTCAAGGGCATAATCTAAAGCCTCATCTAATGCTGTACCGTGTAATTCCACCTCAGCACCATATTGTCTGGTCGCAAGAATTTTACTAATCGGAGCTCCCTTGGGCATGACAATCGTACAAGGAATATTAAGCATCTTACTAGAAAAAGCAACACCTTGAGCATGATTACCTGCAGAGGCAGCGATAACACCTTTATTTACTTCATCTTTTCCAAGCGAAATCATTTTGTTATAAGAACCTCTTACTTTAAAAGAACCTGTTTTTTGCAGATTTTCTAGTTTTAAGTAAATTTCATTGCCTGATAATTTACTTAAAGTGTGAGAATAATCAAGAGGGGTCTTATGAACAATATGTTTCATTTTTTGGTGGGCGATGACAATATCTTCTAACGAGATCAATGAATATGCCTCCTTTTACTAATAAGCATATTCTATACAATTTAATAGCCGTTTATTCTAAATATCCTTTTCACTTAAACAGGGGATCAATATGAAATTGACTGTATTAACATGCAAATTGGTTAAAAAAATCCCTCTTTTAAAGGGTTTGGGTAAATGGAGAATAAGATGTAAACCTGAATACCGAAAGATAACTCATTCATTACAAAAGGGTTTTTTTGTTCGAAGAAAATCTGGCGGAATTGACCTGAAAAATAAAGATTAAGCTTTGCTTAGCAAGCCCACTGCTTTTTAACTTGTTCAAGTGCTAATTGCCGGATAGTGTCTTCATTTGCTTCTTTGTTGGTTATTACATTTGTTACATAGTTTTTTCCTTGGTAATTAATTGTCACGGTTACTTTAATCATGTGATTACCTCCAATTAAGTTTTTATTTGATAAAATAAAGTAAATATCCGCTTTTCCTAACGGTTATTTGTTATAAGTATAGGGCCGTCTTTAGGGTTAATCAAGAACATACGCTCGACAAATTCTCTTGCGAATTTGTCGTATTCTGGATAAAATGTAACTTTTAGTCGGAATTATATGGTTGTTCACGCTTTCAGAGTTCATTTTTACAAGATGATGTAGAAAGCGGAAAAATAATTCAACTCATTTGTCGAATTATTTTTTCTGGAAAGTGGAACCTAGCTATTTACCGTGTGGTCTCTTGAAAGTGAATGCTAATTAGTTGTTCAGTATTTGTATCAAATTGTATCG
>CALCRD010000464.1 GCA_937894355.1 uncultured Bacillus sp. | reverse complement strand
TTTATATATGAATGGGGGAAACTCAATGAGAAGGATTATTTTATCGACAGAGAGTGGAGCAGACTTACCCAAAGATTTAGCTGACAAATATGCTGTTCAAGTGGTTCCGATGCACATCGTCATGGATGGAACGGATTATTTCGATGGCTCTTTACCAGTAACAGATATTTATGATTACTATGAGCGTACAAAAAAGGTTCCTTCTACATCTGCAACAAATGTCCACGAGTATCATGAGTTTTTTACGAAGATAAAAGCGGATTTCCCTGATTGCATCATTATACATATTGGTTATACTTCACAGGCATCTGCTTCCTTTCAAAGCGCGATAATCGCAGCTGAGGACTTTGAAGATCTTTTTCTAATTGATGCTTTGAACGTTACGGGTGGATTAACGGCCATAGTGATGTATGCCGCTACTTTGTTAGAGAAGAATCCTGAGATTGAACCTGTTCGCTTAATAGAAAAAATAGAGTCGATCATTCCTAAAGCTAAACTGGCTTTCATTCCAGGAAGCTTAGAGTTTTTAAGAGCTGGTGGCCGAGTAAGTAATGTTGCATATCTCGGAGGGGCTTTGTTAAAAATAAAACCATGCATCGAATTAATAGAAGGAAAGCTTGTTTCAACAAAAAAATATCGTGGAAAAATGAGCGGAGTTGCTGAAAAACTCATGCGCGATTATTTACATGATTACAACATTAATAGAGAACAGCTTTATTTCATATATTCAATTGGACTTGATGAGAGTATCAAACTGCAGATGGATGAAATCGCCAAAGAAACGGGTTTCGAAAATGTAAAATGGATTCAAGCCGGTGCCATGATCTCTACCCATTCTGGACCTGGGGGCTTCGGGATTGCCGGCTTAGAAATTTAGGAACGGTTCTAAACAATGTTCCTGAACCCTGTTACAGTCTAGGGAGTCTAAAAAGGTATAATTTGCATGAGCCTAATCGCATAGATTGGGTTCTTTTTCTTATATAAATTTTTTGGTAAAAATGACTTACGGTGGGGTAATTAATCTAGTATTACGGTCAATAATAAGTGATAATTGGAAAGTATGAAAGTAATAGTCTTTCCCTTTTAAGTTTAAGTGGAGGTAATCTTATGCTCGAACAATTAACCAAAAGTGACATAAAAGATATTTTTAGTTACGCTGTTTACCGCCGTGGGCTTGGATACTATCGTGAAGGTCGTGTTAGAGAGCTGTATCATGATCCCGTTAGAAATATCTGGGCTGCAAAAGTAAGAGGATCGAAGTCCTATCATGTGACTATTGAGGACGATAATCCCGGAATTTCTTCTGAGTGTACCTGTCCTGCATACAATCAATACTATGAACCGTGTAAACATATTGCTGCAGTGATGCTTAAAATTCATGACAGTTCCCAAGGGGGATCTATCATAACCAAGTCTTCTCAAGTCCATAACCAAAGTTTATTGGATAGGAAGCGAAAGCAGCAGGAAGAGTGGCAAAGGCACAATCAGGAATTAGAAAGGCAAATGCAAGAGAGACAAGCCATCTATGTAAAGCAACTGACTAATCAGTTCATTCAAACCTTTTCAAGTATTTCACTAGGTAGAGTAGAACAGGAGACAGGAATTAGCAAGTTTCCTTTAATAGTTGAATGGATAATTAAATTAAATAGATCGTATTACTCAGCGAAACATTTTATTTCAATAGAAATGAAGGTTGGCCAAAAGCGAACTTATGTTGTGAAGAACATAAAGGAATTCCTTAAAGCGATTAACATTCAAGTGCAGTACCCTTTTACTAAAAACTTTAGCTATGATCCGACAGAGCAGGAATTTTCGCAGGAAGATCAGGAGATTATTCATCTTTTGCTGAATGCCATTAAATATGAGGAAATTTATCAGGAATTCCAACCTTCTTATTATCGAGGCTCAGGATCATCAGATGAACGAGCAATTAATATCCCCCTGATGATTATGGATGAACTTTTTACCAAGCTAAATAATCGATCGGTTCTTTTTGAGAATGGAGATAAAGTTTTTAATCAAATCAATATCTATCATTCTGAGCTACCCTTTTCTATCCAATTAGATAAAGGCAGCGTAGATGAGTTTCAATTGGATTTAACCGAGTTGGTTTCATTAAAATTTTTGGACTTATACGGTTACATTATTTTAGACAATAACTTTTATAAAATATCCGATGATCAGCAACGACTTATAAAGGAATTGAAGAATTTAATTGATCAATCAAGCAGCCCTTTGTTGCCGATTGCTAATGACCAAATTGAGCCGTTTATCTCTCAAGTTGTACCGAGGATTTCAAAGATTGGTAAATTGGAGATTTCCGATAAGGTGTCAAATGAAATTGTGAAATTCCCGTTGCAGGTAAGGCTTTATGTCGACCGGGATGATGATCTTCTCCATGTTTCATTGGAATTCCATTACGGTGTAAACAAGATAAATCCATTTGAACAAACGGCTTTGGACAAAGGCGGTCCTATTTTAATGAGGGACGCAGAGAAGGAACAGGCCATTATGGATGTGATTGAATCTACTTCTCTAAGATTCAACGGAAAACAATTATATGCAAAAGGTGAAGATGATATTTTTGAATTTTTATATGAAATTCTCCCGCGGCTTGAGGGACAAGCGGAAATTCTCTTGACGAATGCTGTTAAGTCATTGATTTTACCAGACAGGCAGGCCCCAGTTACCAATATTGAAGTAGATTCTTCAGGTAATTGGCTGGAGGTAAGCTTTGATATGGCAGGGATTGACCAGGAGAGGATTAGGCATATCCTGCAATCTGTGGTTGAAAAGAAAAAGTATTACCGACTACCAAGCGGTGCCTTCGTTTCGCTGGAATCTGAAGAATTTCAAACGATTCAAAATATGATTCAAGAGTTTAAACTTAAACCTTCGCAATTGCAAAAGGAAACGATTCAACTTCCGATATACAGAGGGATGCAGCTTGATGAAATGGTTGATAAGGAAAAGGGAAGCAATGCCAAGTACGGAAAGCAGTTTCGCCGGCTGTTAAACCGTTTGAAAAACCCAGAAGAGCTTGAATTCGATTTGCCTGATCTCTTGCAGGCTGAATTAAGAGACTATCAGAACTATGGGTTCCAATGGCTTAAAACACTAAAGCTTTACCGGCTCGGAGGCATTCTTGCAGACGATATGGGTCTGGGGAAAACGGTGCAAAGCATTGCCTATATTTTATCAGAAAGAAATGCCAATAAAGTGGTAAAGCCAGCGTTGATTGTGGCACCGGCATCACTTGTTTATAACTGGAAAAATGAATTTAAAAAGTTTGCTCCCTCATTAACAGCTGAAGTAATGATTGGGAAGCCGCAAGAACGGATTGAAAGGCTGCAAAGTGATACGGTGCAGGATGTTTGGATTACCTCCTACCCAACGTTAAGGCAGGATATTGATTCTTATAATCAGTTTGAATTCAGTACGCTCATTTTAGATGAAGCCCAGGCGATCAAAAATCATACAACAAAAACTGCGAAGGCAGTAAGGGAAATTCAAGCAGAAACACGTTTTGCACTTAGCGGGACACCGATAGAAAATTCGATTGATGAGCTTTGGTCTATTTTCCAAACGATTATGCCAGACTTTTTTCCAAATCAGAAGGCTTTTCGCCAGCTTGAGCCGGAAAAGGTAGCAAGAATGATTCGCCCGTTTTTATTGCGTAGGGTAAAGAAAGACGTATTAAAGGAATTGCCTGACAAAATTGAAACGGTAAACTATTCGGAGCTTACGAATCAGCAAAAAGATCTATACTTAGCCTATCTGGAAAGAATCCAAAAGGAGTCAAAGGAAGCACTTCAAGGGGAAGGCTTTCAGAAAAGTCGCATAAAAATTTTGGCTGGTTTGACGAGACTCCGCCAATTGTGTTGCCATCCTTCATTATTTTTGGAAAATTACCAAGGGGATTCAGGAAAGCTACAGCAATTGATGGATATTGTTAGCAATGCCGTAGAGAATGGCAGACGGATATTGATTTTTTCCCAATTTACGAGTATGCTTTCGATTATTCGAGATCAGTTAACCAATTCAGGTTTAAATTTCTTCTATTTGGACGGTCAAACAGCACCTAAAGAACGGGTGGAAATGGTTGACCAATTTAATCAAGGGGGAGCTGATATTTTTCTGATTTCGCTAAAAGCAGGAAATACTGGGCTTAACTTAACAGGAGCGGATACGGTTATTCTATATGACCTCTGGTGGAATCCAGCAGTTGAGGAACAGGCAGCAGGAAGAGCACACCGCATTGGTCAAAAAAATGTCGTCCAAGTCATCAGACTAATCACACAAGGTACAATTGAAGAAAAAATTTATGAGCTCCAACAAAACAAAAAAGAACTAATCGAAACAGTCATCCAACCAGGAGACAAAGCAACATCCACATTAACAGAACAAGAAATTAGGGAAATACTAAACATTTAGACCATGTGGACGGTTCTTATGCTCTTTTTTAGCGAAAAATGAGAGAATCGCCCCTTGATTTCAAGGGTAAAAGCGTTAATGAAACGCTATGGCATAAAGCAATATTATAGGGGGTTTTTTTAGATGACAAATAATGATATATTAATTCGATTACGATATGCTCTAGATATCAAAAATACGGATATGGTTGAGATTTTTAAACTTGGTGGCGTTGAAGTAACAAAAGATGAAGTGCTAGAAATGCTTACAAAAACCAATGACAGCTATGACGATGAAGATCTAGATGAAAATGATGCAAATTTAAGCTGCAATAATAATACGTTAGAGTCTTTTTTAAATGGCTTTATTATTTTTAAAAGAGGAAAACAAGAACCAAAACTGGGTCAACCAACTAATCCAGTGCCGTCGACAAAGACTAATGAAATTGTTAATAATATGCTGCTTAAGAAAGTGAAAATAGCTTTAGCATTGACTAGTGAGGATATGCTGGATATTTTAAAAGAAGCAGGAGTCATTGTTACCAAAGGAGAAATTGGTGCGATATTAAGAAAAGAAGGACATAAGAATTTTAAACAATGCGGTGACCGCTATGCTAGAAATTTCTTAAAAGGACTAACGCTTCGATATAGGGGTTAGTTTAAGCAATCGAACGAATACAAATAATATCTGGAATGGTGAGCAAGCTTTGAAAACATTCAAAAAAGTTTATATTGAAATTACAAGTGTCTGTAACCTTGCTTGCAGCTTCTGTCCTCCGACGAAACGAAAGGCGCAATTTATTAAATTAGATGAATTTAATCATAGACTAGATCAGATTGCGCCCCATACAAAATATATTTATCTTCATGTTAAAGGGGAGCCACTTCTCCATCCTAGGATTGATGAATTGCTAGATGCCAGTCACGCCAAAGGCTTTAAGGTGAATATAACGACAAATGGGACCCTAATTAAGAAGAACAGAGATAAACTACTGGGGAAACCAGCATTGCGGCAGATAAATTTCTCGCTTCATAGTTTTGATGGACATGAGGGTTCTGTCAATCGAGAGGAATACTTAGCTAATATTCTTTCGTTTGTCCGAGATGCTGCGGAACACAATGTAATCATTTCTTTCCGATTATGGAATTTAGATCAAGATAATCAAACGAATGCGGTAAAAAGTAGAAACCGGGAAACTCTAGCAATCTTGGAGCGGGAATTTAATCTAGATTACAAGATTGAAGAAAAAGTGGTGCCGGGTAGCGGAGTTAAAGTGGCAAATCGGATTTATATTAATCAAGATCATGAATTTCAATGGCCAAGTTTAGAGGCGCCAGAAGATGATGGTAAAGGATTTTGTCATGCACTTCGCAGTCAAGCCGCCATTCTTGTGGACGGAACGGTCGCCCCTTGTTGTCTTGACGGAGAAGGCGTGATTAATTTAGGTAATATCAACAGCGCTCCATTCTCGGAAATCGTTGAGGGTGAAAGAGCGAATAATCTTTTTAATGGATTTTCAAAAAGAGAGGCTGTTGAAGAAATGTGTAGGAAGTGCGGATACAGAAAGAGATTTGGTAGTTCTAACTTGCTTTAATCATATTTTAGTAAACGAGCTACAAAGTATTTGATCACTTATACAAAACATTATACAAAACAAATAGAGTATATCTCGCTATTCATTTAAAATAAGGCAACTGCCCTTCACCAGGATCCTATGTGTTGCCGGATAAACCTGGACATGTTGAAGCAGTCGTGAAGTCCCCAAATAATATAAAAAATAAGTGCCTGTACCTCTCAAAATTCTACTTTTTATCGACAATAATTGAGAGGCGACATGGGCACCCTTTTTTAATACTGTTGCTTTGAAATAAAGTTACGATGTTTTAAAGAAAGCCGCGATGTTCTACCCCCTTGGATGAAATCTGAAGGGGTATTTATTGTGAAAACAAAAAGGATGAATGTTCCGTTAAAGGGCCAGATTCTGGAACAAGTCCTTTAAAGAAATTAAGATCTATATGTTAAATTTTAAAGGAGATTGTGAATTTGTGTACATAAATTAACGAAGCAGAAGAGCTTGAGAAGAACATCGTTGAAATATATATATTTTGTTCCCCTAAAGGAAAATAATGTTAAAATGGAATTACCAAGGAATATGCTGTGGGAGGGTTTTTAGTGTTGAGAATTGTAGATGACTTAGCAGGTACTGTATATGATATTTTTAAATTTATTATAAGATCGATTAGCTATTTATTAGCAGGAATGATAATAGTTGCAGTTCCGATGTATCTGATAGTTTGGGTATTCGGTTTATTTCAGTAATCATATTCAACGGGCGCTATTCAAAATGAATTGTGCTCATTCTTTTTTGTCGCTTTTGTTACATAATTCACTTAAACCTCGGGAAGATAAATAAGAGGTGATTTTTTGAAAAAATTATGTATACACACCACGATCCTTTGTTTTTGTTTTCTGCTTTCATCAAAATCTGTTTTGGCTAGTACTCAGCCACGGGAAGTGGTAGATAAATTTATGAAACAGATCTTAAATAGTAAATCAATTGAAAGTGATGTGTTTGAAGGAGTTTATCTACCCAAATTTAAAACAGATTCACCAATTGGTAAATATAACATAATACCAACTCCACAAAGAAAAGACACAATGCTGGTTGTGGTATTTTATAAGGATGAGATAAGTGATGACAGAGTTGCATTTATTTGGGAAGTCGTTGTTAAAAATGATAAAATCTCTCACATTGATGCAATCCATAATGGTACAATTCCTTTGTTAGAGGAAGCAAAACTGGTTAAAGAATATGAGCTTGGATTTAATAAAAATGTGTTAGTTCCTGTTAACTTTCCTTTTGAAATAACAGATTTTGACGGTTATCTTAATAATGATTTTTTAAGTTTAACTTATCGAAGTGGGCCAATTAATGGGATGGTTAAAATTTTAGTTTCTCCCGTTGAGCGTCAATTAAAAAATTTCAAAACAAAACATGATGAATTGCACACCTTGAAAGATGGAACTAAAGTTTTATATAGAACTAATAATCCAGTTGAATACGGGATTATTTTTCAAAAAGATGGGCTTCAATATGCTGTTGGGATTGGTAATAAGGAGCACCTAAATAAAAAGTTTTCCGTTAATGACTTAATACAAATAGCCAATTCAATGCAGTAAAATAATCTTCTTCAATCGGGCGCGATTCGTTAAGAAATGCGTCTTGTTTTATTTATAGGTGCCCTACTTAAAGTAGGGCGATTTTTTATTAGGAGCTATGGAACTGGGCTGTTTTTAAATTCTGGTGCGTTTTAATTTCCTGCTTTATAAAATTATCTAGGAAAATATGGGATTTTTTGTTAATATTTATTAAAGTTTAGAAAAAGTAAGGGTTAAAGGGGAATATTAATGAGTTTTACAGAAGTAGATTACAAATGGTTCAATGTTATTAACAGTCAAGTCCTTCAGTTTCCATTTTTAGATAACATTATGATTTTGTTTGCGGAATATGTTCAATATGTTTTTGTGTTTTTAATATTGATTCTATGGCTTCTAAATAAAAGTAATTTTCGTGTTATAGCTTTTCAAGTTATGGTTTCCTTTACTTTGGCATATTCAATAAACAGATTGATTGAATTATTTATTTTTCGGGAACGACCTTTTATATCCCATGTGGTGAACCAACTTGTGGAGCATTCTGCAAACTCATCCTTTCCAAGTGACCATGCTACTTCCGCAATTGTGATAGCTTTTACACTGTGGTTATCTTCACTTCGATATAAGCATTTATGGGTTTGGCTTGCATTTGGAATAGCATTTTCAAGAATATGGGTAGGTGTTCACTATCCATTTGATGTAGTTGCTGGAATATTAAATGGATTGATGGTTGCATTATTTACTCATTACATTTTATTCAAGTTGAAAATCACAGAAATATTAATTGAAAAGCCCATTTTCCAAGGGAAAGTACAAAAAGAGATTGTTATCAATGATTAAACATCTTCCTATTTTTGCAGATGTTTTCACACAACACATTTTCCAATCGGGTGCTTTACTTTAATAACGATATTCAACAAAACCAGCCAATAGTAGATAGTTGCTTTATTCAAGAATAGGGCGCTTTCCTCTAGCAAGGATAAGCGCTTATTTTCATATTAGGACCCTTATCTGGAATAATACTTAATGAAAAAATGGATATTTATGTTAATATATGAATCGATTGGTAAAGGTAACTTAAGATACGAGTGTGCAGGCGTTGAAACTAATAAACTTAAATTCGTCGTAGTACAAGTGGGTAAAAGAAATCGAATTCAACTAATTTGAACCTAGGGGGAGACTTTACCATGAGTAGAGATAAGAAATCCCAAAAAGCAATAGGAACAGGAATGACAATTGGAATGTCTATAGGAGTTGCTTTGGGCGCAGCTCTCGGTATGCTTCTTGATGACCTTGCTTTAGGAATGGGATCTGGAATTGCGATAGGTGCAGGAATAGGTTCCGGAATTGGTGCATACATAAAAAGATAGTTTTATTCAAGTATCGGGCGC